>NZ_VFPH01000003.1:315199-630399 GCF_006717045.1 Pseudonocardia cypriaca | reverse complement strand
AGACGAGCACACCCGTGCCGAAGCCGAGCACCGTGAGCGTCACGAGGCCGATGCGGAGCAGGGTCGCGTCCACCCCGAGGTCCTCGGCGAGCCCGCCGCAGACCCCGGCGACCATGCGGTCGGTGCGGCTGCGGCGCAGCCGGAACTTCGGACGGGCCCCGGCCTCGGCGGCCGGCGCGATGGACGGCGACACCGCGGCCCCGTCCAGCGGGGAGGCGGCGTCCGTCGAGAGGCGGGTGGTCTGTTCGGTGGTGGAGTCCATGGCGTCGACTCTGCCGCCGCGACCGGGCCGCCACCTCCGGGGCGACCCCTGGCCCCACCCCGATCCCGCCCCTGACCCAGGCCCGGTCAGGCGCCTTGCTGGTGCGGTGCCTTGTAGGCCTGTGCCTCCGCCGCCGTGAACGGCTCGACCACCTGGCGCAGCCCGCCCTCCTGCGCCGGGTCGGCCTGTGCGATGTAGACCGATCGGCTCGGTGGCGACCCGGCCTTCGAGAAGTCGAGCTCGCTCGCCACGAGGTCACCGGTGGTGATGTTCTGGCTCGCCAGGAACGCGTCGTGCACGCCCTTGCGGGTGAGGTCACCGTTCTCGCAGGCCTTGGTGAGGATCTGCTCCCAGATCAGCCCGCCCGCGTAGCCGTACGGCACTCCGTAGTTCTTGCCCGCGTCCGGGAACTTCGCCTCGAACGCCTGCTGCACCTCCTTGGCCTTCGGCACCTCGGCGGAGTAAGGCACGCTGCTGGCCACCACGTAGAGGTTGCCCACGGACGCCGCCGCGGGTCCCGCGAGGTTCGTGGCCGGGTCGAACACGGGGTTGTTGCCGACGACCGGCACGTTCAGGCCGAGCGCGCTCGCCGCGTTGAGCGCGGAGGCGGTCTGCGCGGGCGTGGTGGTCAGCAGGATCGCCTTGACGCCCGCGCCCTGGAAGCCGGTGACGATGTTGGTCATGTCGGTGTCGGCGGCTGCGACCTTCGCCGGCTGGAGGGCCATCCCGTGCTGCTGCGCGTAGTACTGCGCGCCGAGGAACCCGTTGTCGCCGTACTCGCCGCCGATGTAGATGTGGCCGAGCGTGTCGCCGTCGGCGATCAGGCCCTGCTGCTGCAGGTACGCCAGGCCGTTGATCATCTCCAGGTCGTACGTGGTGCCGGGGATGATCTGGTACGGGTTGTCGAGGATGAACGACGACCAGGACAGCGCCAGCGAGGTCACCTCGTCGGTCTCGAGGTTGCCGCGCAGCGCCGCGTTGATCGGGGAGCCGAGCAGCTGGAGGTAGCCGAGCACGTTGGGCTGCTGCTGGCGGTACACCGTGGTCGCGGTGTCGGCCTTGTAGCCGCTGTCGGCGACCTCGAGCTCGACCTTCCGCCCGCAGATGCCGCCGCGCCCGTTCAGCTCGTCGGCCCACAGCTGGTTGCCCTGGGTGATGCCGGTGCCCAGGTTGCGGAAGGGCCCCGACGTGTCCGTGAGCACCCCGAGCGTGATGGCCTCTGCGCTCACGCCGACGTCGGTGGCGACCTGGCCGCCCCCGCCGCCCGCCGCCGGTTCCGGTGCCCGGGTGCTGCAGCCCGCCAGCACCAGAGCCGCGACGATCGTCGCCGCGCCGCCCGCGCGGCGCCAAGTCCGCCGAAGGGTCATGATCGGTCCTCTCCTGGGGGTGCCGGCCGCGGCGCCGTTGCCGCGGTCTCGTCGGAATGGCGCCTGCGCGTCACGAAAGCGGCGATCCGGCGGCCGATCGCCGCCAGCCCGCCCGGCTCGAACAGCACCACGAGGATCACGGCGACGCCGTAGACGTAGAGGCTGATCACCGTCGGGGACAGCCCGCCGAGCGTGTCGCCCAGTCCGAGCTCGTCGGCGAACAGCGTGAGCACCTGCGGCGTGCCGTAGACGACCAACGCGCCGATGACGGCGCCCGGGATCGAGCCGAGCCCGCCGATGATCGCCATCGCGAGGAAGGCGATCGAGGTGTTGAGGCCGTACGTGCCGAACTCGCTCTCGTCCGGCTTGAGCAACCCCAGCCAGAGCGTCACCATCACGCCGGCCAGCCCCGCGTACGCCGCGCTCACCGCGAAGGCCGCGGCCTTGGCCCCCAGCACGTTGACGCCCATCACGGCGGCGGCCGCCTCGTGGTCGCGCACCGCCCGCCACGCCCGGCCCGCCCGGCTGCGCACGGCACCACGCGCCAGCACGAACGCGATGGCGGTGAACGCCAGGAACAGGTACCAGAGCCGTTCGGACTGCCGGAAAGGTACGCCGAGAACGGCGAGGTAGCCCTCGTTGCTGAAGGCGAACCCGAACAGCGAGAACGGCTCCGGGTTGCGACCGCTCGCTGCGCCACCGGTCAGCATCGGCAGCGCCTGCCCGAGGTAGAAGCCGAGGAACACCAGCGCCAGCGACGCCACGCCCAGGTAGATGCCCTTGAGCCGGCCCGCCACCGGTGCGAACGCGAACCCGGCCAGCGCCGACACCGCGACCGCGCCGACGAGGGCGAGCAGCGGGGGAAGGCCCAGCCCGACGATGAACTCGCTGCCGGCCTGCTCGGTCTCGCCGGCCAGCACCGCGTAGGACGTGCCCCCGACCAGCAGGAAGAACGCGTGGGCCAGGGAGAGCTGCCCGGCCTGGCCGATGACCAGCGTGAGCCCGATCGCGCCGACGGCCCCGACCATCACGTACTGGCCCGCGGACAGCAGGCCCGGCCCGACGTAGAGCGGCAGCGCGAGCAGGACGAGCAGCAGCGCCGCCCAGGCGAGGGCCCGCAGCACGGATCCGCGCCGCGACCGGGGCGACGGAGCCGCGGTCGCGTGCACCGCTGTGACCACGTCAGACACGGGTCAGCTCCCTCGTGCCGAAGAGCCCGGCCGGCCGCACGACCAGCACGACGAGCATCACGAGGAAGACGGCCACCTTCGCGAACGGGATGGACACGTACACCTCGGTGAGCGCCTGCGTCAGGCCGACGATCACGCCGCCGACCACGGCACCCGCCGTCGAGTCGAGCCCGCCGATGATCGCGGCCGGGAACGCGGCGAACGCGATGGCATGCGTACTGCGGGAGAGCCCGGTGCCGGAGAAGTCCTGGGTGACGATGAACATGACGGCCACCCCGGCGAGCGCCCCCGCCACCAGCCATGCCGTGGCCGTCACGCCCGAGCTCCGGATGCCCATGAGCGCCGCGGCCTCGCGGTTCTCCGCCTGGGCGCGCATCGCGATGCCCCAGTTCGTGAACCGGAAGGCCAGGAAGAACGCCGTGATCAGCACCAACCCGACGACCAGCGCCACCAGTTGGGTGCTGAAGAGCGTGACGCCCCCCAGCTGGATCGGCTGGGCGTCCCACGGGGCGCCCAGGTACGGCACGGTGGTGCCGAGCCTGCGGAAGATGTCCTCGACGATCACGACGTCGACGCCGATCGTGAGCAGCGCGAGGCTGTCGGGGGTGGCGAACCGGCTGCGCGAGAGCAGCAACCGCTCCATCAGCAGGGCTGCGAGTCCTGCGCCGAGGATCCCGAGCGCGGCGGCCAGCGGGAATCCGAGCGTGTCGACGGTGACGGCGACGAGGTAGCCGCCGATCAGGGCCAGCGAACCGTGCGCGAAGTTGATCACCTCGGTGGCCTTGTAGATCACCACGAAGCCCAGCGCGAGCAGCGCGTACACCGCGCCCTTGCCCAGGCCGTTCACGAGGAGCTGGACGAAGGTGCTCACCGGGGCTCCTCCTCGTCGGCGGCGCCGAGGTAGGCGCGGACGACCTCGGGATCGCGCTGCACGGCCGCCGGCTCGCCGTCGGCGATGAGCCGGCCGAAGTCGAGCACGCTGACGCGGTCGGCGATGCCCATGACCAGGCCCATGTCGTGTTCGACCAGCAGCACCGATATGCCCAGCGCGTCGCGCAGGGCGCGGATGGTGCTCGCCATGACGGCGGTCTCCACCGCGTTGAGGCCGGCGGCGGGCTCGTCGAGCAGCAGCACGCGCGGCTCGACGGCCAGCGCGCGGGCGACGTCCACGAGCTTCGCCACGCCGTACGGCAGGGCGGACACGGGCGTGTGCAGCCGGTCGGCGATGCCCAGGAACTCGCAGATATCGGCTGCGCGCCGCGTGTGCACCCGCTCCTGCCGGGCGACCCACGGCAACCGCAGGCCGCCCGACAGGAACCCGCCGCGGGTGAGCGAGTGGCGACCCAGCAGGACGTTGTCCAGCACGGTCGAGTGTTGGGACAGCGCGATGTTCTGGAACGAGCGACCGATGCCCAGCCGGGCCATGCGGTGCGGAGGCATCCCGGTCAGGACGCTGTCACCGAGCCGGACCCGGCCGGCCGTCGGCCGGTAGACCCCGCAGATCACGTTGAAGCAACTCGACTTGCCCGCACCGTTCGGCCCGATCAGGGCGTGGACGGTGCCGGGGCGCACGGTGAACGACACGTCGTCGAGGGCGGTCACACCGGCGAAGCGCAGGCTCACCCCCTCGACCCGCAGCTCCGGGACGTCAGCGCGGTCGGTCAGCGGCTCCGTGCCGGCGCGAGCCGTGTCTGCTGTCATGACGGTGCCTCGCCGCTCGGCGGAGCGAAATGGAGGCGGTCCAGCACCGTCATGAGGTCCACCGCGCCAGCGTCCGTCCGGACAGCTGCCGCTCCGCCTCGCGTGCCTCGGCCGCCGCCTGCTCGGCCGACTCGGCATGCCCGCCGAGGTAGAGCCGCTGCACCTCGTCGCTCGCAGCCAGCTCCGAAGCCGGCCCGGCGAGCGCGACGCGCCCCACCTCCAGCGCAACGGCGTGGTCGGCCACCTGCAGGGCCATCGTCGCGTTCTGCTCGACGAGCACGACCGCCGTGCCCTGGGCGTGGATGTCGCGGACGATGGCCGCGATGCGTGCCACCATCTGCGGCGCGAGCCCGAGCGACGGCTCGTCGAGCAGGAGCAGCCGGGGCCCGGACATCAGGGCCCTGCCGATCGCGAGCATCTGCTGCTCGCCGCCGGACAGCAGACCGGCGCGCTGGCGTGCCCGCTCCACGAGCACCGGGAAGAGCTCGTGCACGCGCGCGCGGGCGGACGCGCGGGCGGCAGCCGACCTGGCACCGAGGCCGCCCGCGCGCAGGTTCTCCTCCACCGTCATCCGGGCGAAGACCTGCCTGCCCTCGGGGACCGCGACCACCCCGCGGCGGACGATGGCGGCCGGGTCCATCTGATCGACCCGCGTGCCGTCGACGAGGACCTCGCCCGAGGTGACGGCCCCGCCGTGCATCCGGACCGTTCCCGAGACGGTCCGCAGCAGCGTCGACTTCCCCGCCCCGTTGCCGCCCAGCACCGCGAGCACGCCGTTGCCGACCTCGACGTCCACGTCCTCGAGGGCGCGCACGGAGCGCCCGTAGCGCACCGACAGCCCGCGCACGTTCAGCATCGCGACCACACCCGCCGCGCGTGTGCCGCACCTCGTCGTAGCGCCACCCAAGGCCCCTTCGCCTCCGGCCGCCCTGTGGCGGCCGCCACATCGTGGTGTGGACGTTCCGGGCGAACCACCCCCACGTGGAGAGGGGTGGCCGGATGTTGACGACACGTTATCGACGAGTCGCGCACCGCACACGAGGAGCCACGCACCGTGCCGGCGCGCCCACCGGATCGCTTCGCCACCACAACGCCACAGCAGCCGCGTTCCGCGGAACGCCCCGCAACTCAGCTACAGGAGACCCGCCTCGCTCGCCTTGCCGATCGCCTCCACCCGGTTGCGGGCGCCCAGCTTGTGCAGCGCGGACTGCAGGTAGGTCTTCACCGTGTTGCGCGCCAGGCCGGTGGTCTCGGCGATCTCCGGGTTGGTCCGGCCCTGCGCGGCGAGGCGCAGCACCTCGTACTCGCGCCGGGTGAGCCCGCTGCGCGCCACGGCGGATCGGCTGGCGTCCTCGTCCCGCACCATCCGCGGGTCGCAGACCCGCTCGCCGCGCAGCACGCGGCGCAGTGCCGCCACGAGGTCGGTGACGGCGGCGTCCTTGAGCAAGGCGCCGTGCGCCCCGGCGTCGAGAGCTGCCTGCACGCCGTGGTGGTCGCCGTGCGCGGTGAAGACCACCACCCGTGCTGCCGGTACCGCCGCGCGCAGCCCCGACACCACCTCGGGCGCGAGCATGTCGGGCAGCCGCAGGTCGAGCAGCACCAGGTCGGGGCGCAGCGCCGCGGCCCGTTCGAGTGCCGCGCGCCCGCTCTCGGCCGACCCGACGACGACCAGCGCCGGCTCGTTGCGCAGCAGCAGCGCAACGCCGTCGCGGACGACCGGGTGGTCGTCCACCACCATGACCCGAGCCGGGCTCATCGCACGGCCTCGCCGACGCTCGGCCTGGGACACCGGTTCGCCGGCTCACGCTCGCTCATCGCGGCGGGCCCGGCACGAGCAGCCGAAGGGTCGTGCCGCCGTCCTCGTCGTGCACGAGGCTGGCCCGGCCACCGAGCCGGGCCGCCTTCTCCGCCAGCAGCCGGATCCCCAGGCCGCTGCCTTCCTCCGGCTCGGTCCCTTCGGCGTTGCGGGCGACGCCGTCGTCGGCCACCGCGACCTGGATCCCGCCGTCCACCTCGCCGAGGCTGACCACGACGGTTGCGGCGTCGGCGTGCTTCTCGACGTTGAGCAGGCCCTCCCGGACGGCGCTGATCAGGAGTGTCGTGCGTTCGGCGTCCAGGGGCGGGACGGGCCCGAGCTGCACGAACCGCGCCGGCACGCCGGTGCGTGCCTCGAAGCTGCGGCAGTGCTCCGCGATCTCGATCGGCAGGGCGCGCTCCGGGCTCGACTCGGCGAGGGCGAGCAGCGCCTCCCGGAGCGCGAGAGACGCAGCCGAGATGTCGGACTCCAGCCGGCCCAGCCGGGAACGCAGGACCGGGTTGTCCGGCAGCGTCGAGCGCAGGTCGCGGACCTGGGCGCCGATCGAGAAGAGCATCGCCCCGACCGAGTCGTGCAGGGCCGCCTGCATCCGCTGCCGTTCCGCGGCCACCGCGGTGGCACGGACCAGCGCTGCCCGGTCCGCGAGGCGCAGCGCGCGGGCCGCGTCGGCGGCCACCGCCTGCACCGCCCGGACGGCGTCGTCACCGAACTCGCCGGGGCCCCGCAGAGCCGCGTACGCCACCGCGACCGTGCGCGTGCTCCCCGGGCGGTCGTCCAGGACCGGCACCGCGAGCATCGCCGACATGTCCTCGCGGCTCACGAGCCCGTCGAACTGGTGGGTGATGCTGCGCGCCGTGACGTAGTCGCTGACCCGAACCGGGCGGCCCAGCGCCAGTACCCGGCCGCCGACGCCCTGCCCGCTCGGCACGGCGAGGTCCTGCAGGGAGTCGGTGCGGTTGCCGGCGAGCCACCTGATGACGGCCTGGGACGTGCCCTCGACCTCGGCGACGAACCCCGCTTCCGCCCCCGCGGCATCGCGGATCAACCGGGCGGTGCCGTGCAGCGCGAGCACCCGGTCGAGCACCGACAGCAGCCCGTCGCGCTCGGCCAGCAGCGTGTTGAGAAGGTGCTCCTGCCCGAGGACCCGCTCCGCCGCGGCTTCATCCCTCGACGCCATCCGCGGACGATGACACAGGTCACGGGCCTCCGACAGCCCCGAATGCAGAGGGGGTCATGCGGTCATGACCGTCGCCTGCCCCACCCGGGCACCCGGCGCGAGGACGCGTGCCTCCCGGTGCTCTTGTCGGGCACCGGAGGTGGGACGGGCGCGGGGGGAACCTGGCGGTCGCGCTCCCGGACGACCCGCCCGACGAGCACGCCTACGAGCGTGGCGACGGCGAGCCAGGCCGCGGCCACCACGATGATCCAGCCGAGTGTGCTGATGACCGCTCCCTGGGCGTGGGCGCCGTCAGTGTCCTACCTGTACGGACTTCCTGCACACCTAGGACACCGGACCGGGTGACCCAGATACGCGTACTCCGCCCGTTCAGCTCACGTCCGGCACAGCGGGTCCGAGCAGATCGTCGGCGTCGACGATCCGGTAGGCGTAACCCTGTTCCGCGAGGAACCGCTGCCGGTGCGCTGCGTAGTCGGTGTCGAGCGTGTCGCGCGAGACCACCGAGTAGAAGTGCGCCTGCCGGCCGTCGGCCTTGGGTCGCAGCAGCCTGCCGAGCCGCTGCGCCTCCTCCTGGCGCGACCCGAAGGTGCCGGAGACCTGGATGGCGACGCTCGCCTCCGGCAGGTCGATGGAGAAGTTGGCCACCTTGCTCACGACCAGCACCGGCAGCTCGCCGCGGCGGAAGGAGTCGTACAGCGCCTCCCGCTCCCGGTTCTTCGTGGAGCCCTGGATCACGGGGGCGTCGAGCACCTGCCCCAGCTCCTCCAGCTGCTCGAGGTACGCCCCGATGACGAGCGCGGGCTCGCCGGGGTGGCGGTCGAGGATGCCCTTCACGACGGCGAGCTTCGTGTGCGCCGTGGACGCCACGCGGTAGCGCTCCTCGGCCTCGGTGACCGCGTAGCCCATCCGCTCGTTGTCGGTGAGCGTGACCCGCACCTCGGTGCACTCCGCCGGTGCGATCCAGCCCTGCTGCTCGATGTCGCGCCACGGCGCGTCGTAGCGCTTCGGGCCGATGAGGGAGAAGACGTCGCCCTCGCGCCCGTCCTCGCGGACGAGGGTGGCCGTGAGGCCGAGGCGCCGCCGCGACTGCAGGTCGGCCGTCATCCGGAAGACCGGGGCCGGCAGCAGGTGCACCTCGTCGTAGATGATCAACCCCCAGTCCCGGGAGTCGAACAGGTCGAGGTGCTTGTACTCGCCCTTGCTCTTGCGCGTCATCACCTGGTAGGTCGCGATCGTGACCGGGCGGATCTCCTTGCGCTCGCCGGAGTACTCGCCGATCTCCTCCTCGGTGAGGCTGGTGCGCGCCACGAGCTCGCGCTTCCACTGCCGGCCGGCCACCGTGTTGGTGACGAGGATCAGCGTGGTGGCCTGGGCCTCCGCCATCGCCGCCGCGCCCACGAGCGTCTTGCCGGCCCCGCAGGGCAGCACGACGACACCGGAGCCGCCCGCCCAGAACCCCTCGACGGCCTCGCGCTGGTAACCGCGCAACGACCAGCCGTCCTCGGCCAGTGCGATCGGGTGCGCCTCGCCGTCGACGTAGCCGGCGAGGTCCTCGGCCGGCCAGCCGATCTTGAGCAGCGCCTGCTTGAGGTGGCCGCGCTCCGAGGGGTGCACGATCACCGTGTCGTCGTCGATGCGGGCGCCGAGCAGCGGCGCGATCTTCTTCTGCCGCAGCACCTCCTCGAGCACCGCCCGGTCGAGCGCGACCATGACGAGACCGTGGACGGGGGAGTGGGTGAGCTGCAGGCGCCCGTAGCGGCCCATCGTGTCGACGACGTCGACGAGCAGGGGCTGCGGGACCGCGTAGCGCGAGTAGCGGACCAGCGCGTCGACGACCTGCTCGGCGTCGTGGCCCGCTGCACGGGCGTTCCACAGGGCGAGCGGGGTGACCCGGTAGGTGTGGACGTGCTCCGGGGCGCGCTCGAGCTCGGCGAAGGGCGCGATCGCGCCGCGCGCCGCCGGGGCGTCGGGGTGGTCGACCTCGAGCAACAACGTCTTGTCGGACTGGACGATGAGCGGCCCATCGGTCATGAGCGGTGGTACTCCTTGCAGGCGAATGGTGCCCCCGGTGACGCTACTCAGCGTGCTTCGCAGGTCCATTCGGGGGAACGAATCGGCAATGGCCGACCTCGACGGATGGGGGCCCTCTGAACTCGGGCTATACTTCCCGGGCTCTGTCCGAGAGCACACGTGCGCCACCGCGATCGTACCGGGTCCGGTAGGTCAACACCCTTCCCCAGAGGGTGCGTGTCGGATCGGAGCGCGCACGATGCGGGCCGGGACACCCGACCGGTCCGCCCCCGACCTAAGGCGCGACGGATCGATCCGATGCTCTTGTTGCCCGGGCATCACGCCCGAACCCGGCCACCCACCGACCAGGGGCTGCAGCTCGTCCGGCCCGCACTCGCGAATACTTGCGTGTGCGTGCCAGAGTGCGGCAGATCGTCGCCGGCAATCCACAGGGGGACGTTGACGTGACCAGCACCGAGACCAGGCAACCCTGGTCCGAGCGGCTGAACCCGCGCAACTGGACGCTGACCGTCAAGCTTGTGGTTGTCGGGATAGTTCCCGCACTGCTCGCTCTGGTCCTCGGCGTCCTGCGCGTCTCCGACCAGGCGGGGGTAGCTGCCGAGCTCGGGCAGAGCACCCAGCTGCTCGACGTACGGGAGCGGGTGGCGAGCACCGCCGACGCCCTCCGCGAGGAACGGGACGAGTCCACGCTGTTCGTGGCGGGTGAGCGCAAGGGCGACCGCGGCGTCCTCGAGATCGGCTTCAACAAGAGCGAGGCCGAGGCCGAGGAGATGCTCACCGCACTGGAGGGTGCCGAGGGCCTCGAGTCCACGAGCCTCTCCGCGCTCGCGCAGACCAAGGTGCAGATCGGCCAGCTGCAGAACCTGCGGGCCGACGTCACCGACAACCCGGGCATCGGGGCCAGGCAGATCCTCGACCGCTACGGCGAGGTGGTCACGAGCCTCGACGTCCTCGACCGCGCCATGCTGCGCGAGGTGCGGACGCCGGGCACCGCAGGCCTCGCCGACGCGCTCAACGCCGTCAACGCCGCCCGCGAGCAGCTCGCCGAGCAGCACACGATCCTCGGCGCCGGCATCCGCGCGGGCAACCTGTCGCCCGCCGACGCCAACGAGGTCGCAACCGACACCGAGCTCGACGGGGCGTTCCGCGACTACCGCGCCGCGCTCACGGCAGAGCAGCTCGCCCGCTTCGGCAACTTCCTCGACGACGCCGCCAACGCCCAGCGCGAGCGGATCGAGGCGGCCATCGTCGCCACCCCGCCGAACCAGCCGATCGCGGTGCCTGCCTACGAGTGGGACACCGCCTACCACGGCTCCCGCGCCGCCGTCGACCGCGCAGGCGACCTCCTGCGGAACGAGCTGGTCGCGGCGAGCGTCGCGACCGAGGAGCAGGCCAGCAACCTCGCGGGCGTCAACGCCGTGGTCCTGATGCTCGGCCTCCTGGCGGGCATCGCGGTCGCCGTGCTCCTCGCCCGCGCCCTGATCCGGTCGCTGCGCGTGCTGCGCTCCTCCGCCCTCGACGTCGCCGAGCGGCGGCTCCCCGAGGCCGTCGAGCGCATGCGCGCGGGGCAGACCCCGGACGTCACCGTCGACCCGGTGCCGCTCGTCGGCCGCGACGAGGTCGGCCAGGTGGCCCGCGCGTTCGACGCGGTGCACGGACAGGCCGTCCGCCTCGCCGCCGAGCAGGCCTCCCTGCAGGCCGGCGTCAGCGCGATGTTCGTCAACCTCTCCCGCCGCAGCCAGGCGCTCGTCGAACGCCAGCTGCAGCTGATCGAGCAGCTGGAGAGCAACGAGCAGGACTCCGACCAGCTGGCGAACCTCTTCCAGCTCGACCACCTCGCCACCCGTATGCGGCGCAACAGCGAGAACCTGCTGGTCCTCGCGGGCACCGACCTCGCCAAGCGCAACATCGCGCCGGTGCCGATGGTCGACGTGCTGCGGGCCGCCGTGTCGGAGGTCGAGTCGTACCAGCGGATCGTCGTGCAGACCCCGCCCACGGCCACGGTCGCCGGGCGCGCGGCCTCCGACGTCGTCCACCTGCTCGCCGAGCTGCTGGACAACGCCACCAACTTCTCCCCGCCCGACTCCCAGGTGGTCATGAGCACCACCCGGGCCACCGACGGCTCCATCGTGGTCGAGATCGCCGACCGTGGCGTGGGCATGGCCGAGCACGAGCTGGCCGACGCCAACCAGCGCCTCGGCGGGCCGGCATCCGTCGACGTGTCCGCGTCGCGGCGCATGGGCCTGTTCGTGGTCGGTCGACTTGCGGCTCGCCACGGCATCAACGTCCGGTTGAGCAGCTCCACGGGCGGCCAGGGGTCGGGTCTCACCGCACTGGTCTCGGTCCCGGCGCACCTCATCCCGTCCATCGAGCCGGTCGAGTCGAGCCGCACCGCGGGTCTCCCGCTGGTCGCGGGTGCCGCGGGCGGGCGTCCCACGGTGCCACCGCAGCGCGGGGCCAACGGCACCGCGCGCAGCGGTGGGCTATCCGCGCTGATCGCGGGCACCGACGGCACCGCCAACCCCACCGGTGTCTTCGACACCCCGGTGGGCGGCGACGGCCAGCTGTTCACCCCGCCACCCAGCCAGGGCGGCAGCACGCCGCCCTCCCTGCCCAGCAGGCGCCCGGGATCCACCCTCCGCCCGGGCAGCCCGTCCGGGCCGGAGAGTGGCGAGAGCGGCTCCGACCCCGCGGACGAGCAGGCTCGCGAGGTGGCTGCGCAGGCCCGTCGCGACCAGGAGGCCGCGGCGGCACGGGCCGCGGCGGCGCGCGCCGAGGAACAGGCCGGCACGAAGCAGGAGCAGGCCGGCGCCGAGTCCCGCAACGGCCACCCCGTCGGCCTCACCGGCAGCCCCGACCAGCTCGGCGGCGCCGGGCAGGCCACCGGCGCCGAGCGCGACGCGCAGGCGGAGAAGCCGGTGAACGGGCACGGCGTGTCGCCCCTCGCGCCTTCCACCGGCTCCGAGCTGCCGCGACGCAGGCCGAGCCGGGGGCTGTCGCCGCAGCCCGCGGCGGAGCAGACCCCGTCCCAGCAGCCGGCCCAGCAGCAGCCCGCCCAGCAGCAGCCGGCGCAGCAGCAGCCGGCTGCCGAGGCGGGCCAGGCTCAGCCCACTGCCGCCCAGCCGCCTGCCGTCCAGTCCCGGCCGGGGCCGTCGCCCCGGCAGGCCGAGGCGGAGCAGCGGGCCGCGGCCGAGTGGGCCGCGCCGTCCCACCGGGAGCGGGAGAAGCCGGAGCAGCAGTTCGGGCGCGAGCGCCGCAGCGACGACGCGAACGCCGCGGTGTCCCCGCCCACGATGCCGATGCCCGTGGTGCGCCGTGGGCCGGCGGAGTCGCAGCAGACCCCGTCGCAACAGCCCGAGGCCCGGCCCACCGAGTCGCAGCAGCCAGCACCGCAGGAGGAGTCCGCGGCGGCAGAGGCGGCGCCCCAGCCCGCCGCACAGCCGGAGGACCTGGCGCCCCGGCAGCGGGACGTCCAGCAGCCCGTGGCTCAGCAGCCGGCTCCGCGGCCCACACCGCGGCCCACACCGCGGCCGTTCGCCCAGGCCGGCTCGGCGCCGGCCCATGAGCAGGCGCTGTCCAACCAGCCGGAGCGGCCGCCGGCGGACGCCGACGCGTTGTTCGCGCCCAACGTGCCGGTCATCTCGGAGCCGAACGGCCGTGGTCTCGGTGGCCGCCCGGAGGGCAGCGGGTTCGACCTCGGCGAGACCACGCCGATCTTCGAGGAGATCGCCTCTGCGTGGTTCCGCTCGAACCGGCAGATCCCGGTCGAGTACGAGCAGCAGCAGAACGGCACCCAGCAGCAGAACGGGCCTGCCCAGCCGAGCGAGTCCGCTCTGCCGAACCGCGCCGGCCGGCCCGAGACGGCGGCGGCGCCGACGCCGCCCCCTGCTCCGCCGGTCGCACCGCCTCAGCCCGCGCCGCAGCCCGTGCCCCAGCCCGCGCCCCAGCGCCTGCCGCGGCCCGCGCCGTCCCCCCGGCCGGCCCCGCCCCCGGTGCCGGCACCGCCGCCGCCGCCCACGGAGGAGGTGCCGATCACCCCGGCGCCCGAGCCTGAGCCCGTCGAGCAGGAGTTCGCGAGCTTGGCCGACGAGGGGTGGCGAGCAGCCAGCGGCGCGCTCGCGGAGCGCCAGGAAGAGCTCACTTCGGCCGGGCTGCCCAAGCGCCGGCCACGTGCGCGGCTGGTGCCCGGCAGTGCAGGATCTTCCGTACTGGCACCTCCCGCAGGTTCCATGCGCAGCGCGGAGAGCATCCGCGGCCGTCTCGCGAGCTACCAGCAGGGCGTTCGTCAGGGCCGCGAGAGCAGGATGCGCGGCGATCAGCAGCACAACGGTGGTACGGATCCCGCCAACGCGGGTGGTAATCACGACGAGGAGTCCTCATGACGGCGCCACAGATCCAGCCGAGCCGGTTCGGATGGCTGGTCACGAACTTCGCGGAGCGGGTGCCCGGCGTGGCACACGCCATCGTCGTGTCCGCAGACGGCCTTCTGCTCACCGCATCCGACCGGCTTCCACGGGACCGAGCCGACCAGCTCGCCGCGGTGGCGTCGGGTCTGGTCAGCCTCACCCAGGGTGCGGCGCGCTGCTTCGACGCAGGCGGTGTGGTCCAGACGGTCGTCGAGATGGACCGCGGCATCGTGCTCCTGATGTCGATCAGCGACGGTTCCTGCCTCGCGGTGCTGGCGTCACCCAGCTGTGACATCGGCCTGATCGGATATGAGATGACGTTGTTGGTCGACCGGGTGGGTCAGCTGCTCACGCCCGAGCTGCGCGCCGAACTGCAGGGCACGTTCGGCCGCTGAGCGCACCTGGTTGACCACTCGTCGCAGCCACCGATCGGCAGGAAGCAGGTGAATGTTCTTGTGAGCGAGCTTGCGAGCGAATCAATGTCACTGCGCCTGCGCGAAGCGCTGCCTGAGTATCGGGGGATGGCGGCCGGCGGAGCCGGCGGGGCGGGTACGCACAGAGAGGCCATGCGATGAGCTCGGGTCCCGATGACGAGCGCCGGCAACCTCCGGAGCCGACTTTCGCCGACGTGATGAACGGCTTCAGCTTCGACGCCGGTCGTTCATCGCGCCGACGGCGATGGGGTCGTAAACGGGGTGCCGACGTCGACGCTCCTGACAGCGCCGTTGCCGACGCTTCCGCTTCAGCGGCAATGGCCCTGCCGCAGCCCGCGCCGGTCCAGCAGGCACCGACGGGGCAGTCGCCCACCGCGCCGATCGATCTGCGCGGGGTCCCGGTGGAGCAGGGCGGGGTGGAGGCCGGAGCCTCGGCCGTCCGGCCGTACGCGTGGACCCGTGGCCGCACGAAGTCCGGCCTCGACCTGGCCATCGAGGCGCTCGTCTCCACCAGCCAGCGAGCCAAGGACCAGATGGGCCTGCTGCAGATGGAGCACCGGGCCGTCGCGGAGCTCTGCGAGCAGACGCGATCGGTCGCAGAGGTCGCGGCGCTCCTGTCGATCCCGCTCGGCGTGGCCCGGGTGGTGCTGGGTGACATGGTCGGGCTCAACCTGGTGACCGTGCACCAGACCGCGAGCAGCGCCGGCAACGAACCGGACCTCGCACTGATGGAAAGGGTGTTGAGTGGACTCCGTCGGCTCTAGTTACCCCAGCCGGCCTCCGATCGCGACCGCGGCCACGATCTCCGCCAAGATCGTGGTGGCAGGCGGCTTCGGTGTCGGCAAGACGACGTTCGTCGGCTCGGTGTCCGAGATCATGCCGCTCACCACCGAGGCCGTGATGACCGAGGCCAGTGCGGGCGTGGACGACCTCGCTGCCACGCCGAACAAGCAGACCACCACGGTGGCGATGGACTTCGGTCGTGTCTCCCTCGACGCCGACCTGATCCTGTACCTGTTCGGCACGCCCGGACAGCACCGTTTCTGGTTCATGTGGGACGACCTCGTGCGCGGGGCGATCGGCGCGGTCGTGCTGGTCGACACCCGCCGGCTCGCCGACTCCTTCGCGGCGATCGACTTCTTCGAGGACCGTGGGCTGCCGTACATCGTCGGCCTGAACTGCTTCGACGGGCTGCTCCAGCACCGCATCGAGGACGTGCGGGAAGCGATGTCGATCGACCACAACATCCCGATCGTCAGCTGCGACGCGCGCAACCGGCAGTCCACGAAGCAGACGCTGATCACGTTGGTGGAGCACGCCATGCACCACCGCATGCACGCAGGCGCTCGCTAATCCAGATCGGCTCTCACGCTCGAGAGCACTGCTCTTGACGGGCAACACCGCGTGGGAGAGACTGCTCTCATTCGAGAGCACTGCTCTCCCGCGCTGAGGAGCCCGCATGACCGTCCGGACCACCCCTGTCGTCGGCGACCGGTCGAGAACGGCGGGCGCCGGCGGGGCCTTCGTGGCCGCGGGGTCCCTGTTGTTGCTCTACCCGGCGCTGCGTCCGTGGGCGGACGTCACCGCCGAAGGGACGCCGGCGGCGTTCACCTCACCGGCCTGGGTCCCGGCTCACCTCGCGGCGGTCGTGGGGTTCGCCCTCATCGCGTTCGCCCTGTTCGTGGTGCAGGCCGCCCTGGCCGGTAGCGGCGGCGCTCGCGTGGCGAGGTGGGCCGCGGTGCTGTGGGCCGCGGGTGCGACGTTCGTGCTGCCGTACTACGGCGGGGAGGCGTTCGTGCTGCCCGTCATCGGCGAGCGCATCGTCCGCACCGGCGACACCTCGCTGCTCGAGCTGGCCGAGGGGTTCCGGATGGGACCGTGGCCCGCCACGACGTTCGTCGCCGGGTTGCTGCTGCTCGCCGCCGCCGGCGTGCTCGTCGCGGTTGCGGTGGCCCGCTCCGGCGCTTTCCCGCGCTGGGCAGGCGTTCCGTTCGCGCTCGCGTTCGCGCTGTACCTCCCCCAGTTCTTCGGGCCGCCCGCGCTGCGGATCGGGCACGGTGTCCTCGTGGCGGCCGGCTGCCTGGTCCTCGCGGTCGCGGTGCGCCGCTCAGCCGTCCTCGACCAGCGCGATGCTGGTGATGCGGTGTAGCGGCACGCGATGCACGTCGCCGCTCACCGTGTCCCGGCCCTCCACCACGCCCGCTCCGACGGAATGGGGCGCCAGCACGCGCTCGCTCGCCACGCCGTGGGCGTCGACGAACCCGATCCAGACGCTGCGGTGTGCCGCAGCCGCCGAGCGGAGCAGGTCGAGGGTCGAGCCGTTGGCGGCCGCGGCCCCTCGGCGGACACCCGCCATCGCGTCACCCGCGCGCATCCGCGACACCAGGGCCGCGAGCTGCTCGGCGTCCGGTTCGGGCGGGCCGCTGCGGCCCGTGGCGCGGCGGCGGGGGGACGTGCGGCGGCCGCGGTCGGTCAGGTCCAGCACGGCCCCACCGGTGTCCTCCGCCGCCGGGCTGAAGCCGGCGGCCCGCAGCCCGTCCAGCACCTCGACGAGCGGTAGCGAGGAGACGAGCACGGTCGGGGCGATGCGCCGCAGCTCGAGCGCGCCCGTGCTGGGGTGGGCGAGCACCTCGGAGACGAGCACCTCGTCGTCGGAGCGCAGGAACGACGATGCAACGCCGCCGCGGAGCTGCCCGTGCCGGCGTGCCACGTCGTCGACGAGATAGGTGAGGCCCTGCGGCACGGGGGTGGCCGAGCGCTTCGCGAACAGCTCGTGCAGGTCGGCGGCCGAGCGCCCGGCGTCGAGCGCGCGGCGGATCGTGGCTTCGGTGAAGCGGTACACGGTGGCCCCGCCCGCCGACTCGACGTCGGCCACCAGGTCCAGCTCGCGCGCCAGCGCGGTTTCCAGCGGGCCGGGGGCCACGGCCGTGAGGTCGGCCTGCAGGAGGACGTGGTCGACCGGTTCGGGCAGCGTGACGCGCAGGGCGGCCACGAGCCGGTCCGGGTCGGTGAGCAGAGCGCGGCCCGGCCCGGTGATGGCGTCGAGGGCGACCACCCCCAGCACAGTGGCCTCCGCAAGCACCCATGCGACGAGCTCGTCGCGCAACCGTCCACCGCGCCGGGGGGCCCGCCAGGCGAGCAGGTCGGCGAGCGCCGCGGCCGACGCGGGTGCGGTGCCGGGCGGGAGCTCTGCGAGGCCGGCGAGCACCCGGCGCCGGTCGCGGGGCGCGAGCGGGCGGCGGACGCCGTCGGAGAGCGCCGAGATCGCGCGGCCGGCATCGTCCTTGCGGCCGATGAGGCCCGGCAGCCGCGGCAGGTCGAGCCAGGTGCGCGCGATGGTGGACCAGCGGATCTCCGGTCCGCCGGCGGCCCACACGTCCGCGGTGGTGGTGGGCACCCAGTCGGGAGCCACCCCGTCGCTCTCGCCCACGAGGTCGGCGCCGAGGGCGAGCTCGACGAACAGGGCCGCGGTGGCCTCGTCGGTGTCCATCTCACGTGCGGCCCGGCGCAGCTCGCGCACGCCGAGGCCGCCGGAACGCAGCACGGGTGGCGGTGTGTGGGCCCAGAAGGCGATGAGCAGGTCGAGCCGGCGCAGCACCTCGAGCGCGGCGCCACCGGCCGTGCGGTCGACCAGGTCGGCGCGGCGGTCGATGGCGCCGATGTCCGGGGGCGCGACCGGGATCTGCCCCATGGGGCGCTCGCCGCGCAGCGCGAGGCCCACCTGGCGGGGCAGCTCGACGGTCTCGGAGTCGACGCGCAGCAGCAGCCCGCGGGCGAGCAGCCGCCCGACCGGGCTGTCCGGGTCGGTGCCCGACCGGCTGCGCCCGATCGGCGGGCCGGTGGCGAGCGCCTCCAGGACGCGCCGCTCCTCGGGCGTGACGGCGGCGAGCAGCTCAGGCAGCGCGGACGACCCGGCCGGCCCGGAGGCGGGCCGGCCGAGGCCGCCGGGATGCCGCGGCACCACCTCGCGAGCGGCCGGCACGAGCGAGAGCTCGCCATCGGGGCCCCAGAGCAGTGCGCGGTCGCGCAGCGCCCGGAGCGCCCCGTCGAGCGTGGCGGCGGGCAGGTCGGGGCCGAGGAGGCGGGACAGCTCGGTGGCGGCGACGGGCGCGGTGTCCGCGTCGGCCACGACGGCGGCCTCCAGGACGGCCAGCGTGACGCTGTCGAGGTCGTCGCAGGCGCGGTGCACGGAGGCGCGGACGCCTGCGCGGGTGGCGAGCACGACGAGGTCCGCCGGCGGCGGCACCGACAGGTCGGGGCGCAGCCGCAACAGCGTGGAGAGCATCTCGTCGTCCTGGGCGCGCAACCAGTCGACCAACGGCACGGGCATCGCTTCCACGGTAGTCCGCGACGGCGCGGCGATCGGTACGGGATACTGCTGATGACCACCGATAACGAGGAGGACACCGTGGCCGAGCGCTCGCGCCGGATCGACCCGACGTGGCCGGACCTTCCCGACGGCGCGCACCCCGTCTCCGAGCTCGCCAGCCCGGTGCAGGGCTCGCTCTCCCCGTTCGGGGACGTGGAGTTCCCCCTCGACGAGGTGCCCTACGTCCACCCCCAGACGGAGATCAACCGATAGCCCCCGCCGGGCTTCTGCTGGCCGCGGGCGCCGGGCGCCGGATGGGCCGGCCGAAGGCGCTCGTCCCGCTCGGCGGCGAGCCGCTGGTTCGGCGGTCCGTCCGCGTGCTCGACGACGGGGGCTGCGCGCCGCTCGTCGTGGTGCTCGGAGCGGCCGCCGATGACGTCCGGGCGCTGCTGCCCCCCAGCACGCACGCGGTGGTGGCCGCGGACTGGGCCGAGGGCATGGGTGCCTCCCTGCGTGCCGGGCTCGCCGCCGTCGACCGGCTCGACCCGGTGCCGGACGCCGTGCTCGTGCACCTGGTGGACCTGCCCGGCGTCACCGCGGCGGCCGTGGCGCGGCTCGCCGCCCTCGCCGAACCCGCCGCGCTCGTCCGAGCCGCGTACGGCGGGCGGCCGGCCCACCCGGTGTTGCTCGGACGCGACCACTGGCCGGGCGTCCGCTCCGCGGCCACCGGCGACTCCGGGGCACGCAGCTACCTCGCCGGCCACCCGGATCTCGCGCTCGTGGAGTGCGGCGACCTCGCCGCCCCCGACGACGTCGACACGCCCGAGCAGCTGGCCCGCTACGAGCGGACCTGACTCCCGGCACATCGGATCTCGTCCGCTGTCACATCTTGTCGGCCAGCTCGTCGGCGGCTTCGACGGCGATGTCGATGGCTCGGGCCGCGAGTGGCGATCGCGTGCGATGGGCGGGCCAGTGCAGGTACAAGGTGCGGGCGGGCGATGGCTGCAGCTGGTGGATGCTGAGCCGGTCGTCGGACCACACGTCGGCCCCGTGGAGGGCGAGCCACGGCAGCACCGCCGAGCCGATGCCCGCCCGCACCATCGACAGGATGGCTTCGTGGCCGGTGGTCCGGAACACGATCCGTGGCCGCGCACCGTCGCCGGCGAGCGCCCGCTCCAACCATCTCTGGTGGAAGGTGGGAGGCCAGGCGACCATCGGAGCACCGTCGAGCAGTTCGACCCCCACCGGGCCATCGGGGTACGCGCCGATGCCTGCCACCAGGAGGTACGGCTCGTCGAGCAGCTCGACGTGCTCGACGTCGCCTTCGATCCGGCCGTCGTAGAACAAGAGGTCGAGATCTCCGATCTGCGGCTCCTCCGGTGCCACCTCGAAAAGCCTGATGTCGCAGCCGGGGTGCTCGTCCAGCAGCCGGCGCACGACGGCCGGCAGGATCAGGTTGGTCACGCCCTGGAAGGTGCCGATGTCGATCCGGCCGCTACCCGCCCTGAAGCGATCGACGGCGTCGGCCAGCGCCGCTGCCTTCGTGAGCAGATCGCGCCCGTGGGCCAGGACCACCTCGCCGAGGGGAGTGATCCGCACCGGCCTCGGGCCTCCGGGCCGGTCGAAGACGGCACCACCGACCGCCTTCTCCAGCGCGGCGATCTGCTGGCTCACCGACGACTGGGTGTAACCGAGCCGGGTGGCCGCTCGCCCGAACGTTCCTTCCTCGGCGATGGCGGCCATCGTCCTGAGGTGGCGCAGCTCGACGTCGCCCATGGCAGCAGAGCATAGCCGATAGCGATCGACTCGATCGGAAACGATCGCTTTTCCAGATGCACTTGCGGTCCTATGGTCATCGACATGACGACCTACGGCACAGCGGGGACATCGGTGGAGCGCCACAAGCAGTTCGTCCAGGTCAACGGGGTCGACCTGTGCGCCGAGACGTTCGGGGACCCGGCCGATCCGGCGATCCTGCTCATCATGGGCGGCGGAGCCTCGATGGACTGGTGGGAGGACGAGTTCTGCGAGCGGCTGGCGGCGGGGCCGCGATTCGTCATCCGGTACGACCACCGTGACACCGGCCAGTCGGTCGGCTACGAGCCCGGCTCCCCCGGGTACACGGGCCGGGACCTCGTCACCGACGCGGTCGGGCTGCTCGACGCCTTCGGCCTGGACCGCGCCCACATCGTCGGTCTGTCGATGGGCGGTGGGATCGCCCAGGCCATGGCCGTCGACCACCCCGGCCGGGCGGCGTCGCTCACCTTGATGTCGACGAGCGCGGGCGGCGATGATCTCCCGCCGATGTCCGCGGAGCTCCAGGCGGCCTTCTCCGGGGCCGTGGCCGAGCCCGACTGGACCGACCGGGCGGCCGTGATCGACTACCTGGTCGAGGACGCCCGTCTGTACGCGGCCCCGTCGCGCACCTTCGAGGAGGAGGCCATGCGCGCACTCCTGAGCCGGGTCTACGACCGCACCGCCAACATGGCCTCGGCCATGAACCACTTCATGGTCGACGGCGCCGGCGGGTCGCGGGAGGATCTCGCTGCGGTGACCGCTCCGACCCTCGTGTTGCACGGCACCGAGGACCCCTTGTTTCCGTCCGAGCACGGGCGTGCACTGGCGAAGGCCATCCCGGGCGCTCGGCTGGTGCTTCTCGAACGGACCGGCCACGAGATCCCCGAGGTGGCCTGGGACACCGCGATCCCCGAGATCCTGCGGCACACCGCCGGCTAGAGCGTGTCGGCCGTTCGTCCCTCGTCCAGGACGGTCACCTGCTCCGGGACGACGTCAGCACGCACGCGGCCGAGCGGTCCCGGAGCAGGGGTGGGTCAGAGGCTGAGCCGCTGGCCCGGGACGAGGGAGTTCGGGTTGCCCTTCAGCGCCGGGTTCTTCTCGACGAGCGCCTTCCAGCCGCCGGCGACCTTGTTGGCCGACGCGATCCGGCCGAGCGTGTCGCCGCGCTTGACGACGTAGTCGCCGGTCGTCTTGGTCTCCTGGGCCGCCAGGCGGATCTGCTCGCCGGAGTCGCCCGACTTGCGGGCGGGGGCGGCGTCGCGCTGGGTGGAGGACAGGCCGCGCACGCCCGTCTTGCGGGAGCAGGTCGGCCATGCGTCCCAGCCCTGCTTGGCGAGCACCCTCTCGGCGACGACGATCTGCTGCTCGCGCGAGGCCTGGTGGGCGCTGGAAGCGAACTCCTTGCCGCCGAAGCCCCGCCACGTGGACGGGGTGAACTGCAGCCCACCGTAGAAGCCGTTGCCGGTGTTGATGTTCCACCGGCTGCCGCTCTCGCACTGCGCGAGCTTGTCCCACGCCGAGTCGGGAGCGGCGTTGGCCGGAGCAGCGACGAGCAACGGGGCGCCTGCGACGGCGCCTGCGACGGCGGTACGGGCGAGGGTTCGACCGGTCCTGCTCGGGGCACGGTGTCGGCCGCGGTAGCGGGCCATTGGGCAACTCCGCGCGCTGCGCATCCGGACGACGACCGCCGGGGAGCTGGCGGTGCGGCCTGCTTCGACCGCGGTCCGTTTCCTGTCCCACGCTTCGTGTGGGGGCGGGGGCCGGGATCGCCGGACAGGGGAGCGCTGCGATTCCCGGGGTCCGTCCGGATCTGGGGCACCCGGCCGAACCGAGGAGGGACGTTACGTCCGGTTCCGCGGATCTGAAACCCCCGCGGCCGGCTCCCAGATGGTGGGACCGGTGCATGAACGGACGCTGAACACGCGATCAGCGCAGGTCAGTCCGGACACCGGCATCAACGTCCAAGATATTTTCAGGTTGTCAAGTAGTGACGCAGATCACCTCTCGGGCCGGTCTCGGCCCGGTCACGTTCAAGGTCGTAGGGTGCCTGTCGTGGACCTGACCCACGTCGACGCAGCCGGTGCGGCCCGCATGGTCGACGTCACCGGCAAGGAGGCCACCGCGCGCACCGCCGTGGCCACCGGACGGCTGCGCACCACCGCCGAGGTGGTGGACCTGCTGCGCCGCGACGGGTTGCCGAAGGGCGATGCGCTCGCCACCGCCCGGATCGCCGGGATCATGGGCGCCAAGCGCACGCCCGACCTCGTCCCGCTGTGCCACCCGATCGCGCTGAGCGGCGTGGTGGTCGACCTCGAGGCAGATGGTGACGAGGTCCGGATCCGGGCCACCGTGCGCACCACCGACCGCACGGGCGTCGAGATGGAGGCGCTGACGGCCGTCGCCGTCGCCGGTCTCACGCTGCACGACATGGTGAAGGCCGTGGACCCGGCGGCCGTCCTCGACGCGGTTCGCGTCGAGCGCAAGGAGGGCGGCAAGACCGGCACCTGGACCCGTCCCGAGGACCGGTCGTGACCCCGGAACGGCGGGCGCGGGTGATCACGGCATCCAACCGGGCGGCGGCAGGTGTCTACGCCGACCGCGGCGGCCCGGTGATCGTCGAGTGGCTGCGGGAACACGGGTACGCCGCCTCGGACCCCACGGTCGTGCCGGACGGCGAACCCGTGGGCGATGCGCTGCGCGCAGCCGTCGCCGACGGCGTGGACGTCGTGATCACGACCGGCGGCACCGGCATCTCGCCGACCGATGCCACACCGGAGGTCACGCGGGCCGTGCTCGACTACGAGGTGCCGGGACTGGCCGACGCGATCCGGGCCGCGGGTGCCCCCGCGGTGCCGACGGCGGTGCTGTCGCGCGGGTTGGCCGGCGTCGCCGGGCGCACACTGGTCGTGAACCTGCCCGGATCGACAGGTGGAGTTCGGGACGGCCTCGCCGTGCTGGCCGGGGTCCTCGACCACGCCGTCGACCAGCTGCGAGGAGGGGACCACTGATGACCGGAACCGGAACCGGGGCAGCCGTGCTGCGCGCCGAGGTCGGAGAGGCCCCGCTCGACGTCGCGGAGCACGCGGCGCTCGTCGACCAGGCCGCCGCGGGGGCGGTGGTCACGTTCGCCGGGGTGGTGCGCGACCACGACGGCGGACGGGCCGTGCGCGGCCTGGAGTACAGCGCCCACCCGACGGCCGGGAAGATCGTCGCCGACGTCGCGGCGGACGTCGCGGCCAGGTCAGCCGGGGTGCGGGCGATCGCGGTGAGCCACCGGATCGGCCCGCTGGTGATCGGCGACGTGGCGCTGGCCTGCGCCGTCGCCGCCGATCACCGGAAGGAGGCCTTCGCGGCCTGTGCCGAGCTGGTGGACGAGGTCAAGCGACTGCTGCCCGTCTGGAAGCACCAGCTGTTCGCCGACGGCACCGACGAATGGGTCGGATCTGCCTGAGCGGCGTCGTCGGCACGATCAGTCGCGGCCCCGCAGGCCGAGCTTCTTCGAGCAGGACGGCCAGGCCTTCCAGCCCTGGTTCGCGAGGACGCGCTCCGCGACCGCGATCTGCTGGGCCTTGCTGGCCTGGTGCGCCATGCCCTTGCCGCCGTGAGCGCGCCAGGTGCGGTGGTTGAACTGCAGTCCACCGTAGTAGCCGTTCCCGGTGTTGATCTTCCAGTTACCACCGCTCTCGCACTTGGCGAGCTTGTCCCACGTCGAACTCGGGGCCGCGTTCGCGGTCCCGGCGACGGCGATGGGGGCGCCGACCGCAACTGCACCGACGATGGCCAGACGCAGCAGCTTTCGGCCCAGGCGGGAATCGGGTCGAGAAGTCATTTCGGTGTCTCCTGATCGCACCGTCCGAGACGAACGTGCTCGTCAGCGGGCCGTGCGGAGCTCGCTGATCACGTCCTGGCGATCATGAATGGCCCGGGGGGAAACCATCATGAATGCCGTGCTCGGTCCAGTCCCGCCTTTGCTCGACGGACCGGAACCGCGGGACTGGGGGTGGTGCGACGGTTCCGGATGCATTTTTCGATCGAACCTTCCGGCTCGACCGGTCGTTGACGCTACGAGCCGGGTCCCGGAAATCGTCAAACGCTACGAGCGTGAGCAACGTCACGTTAACTTCGCGATTGGGTGAACGGGGATCGGATATGCCCTGGTCAGGACTAGTCTGATCACGGCCCGATCACGGCGAAAGTATTATCTCCAAACCGGAAGTATTACCGATTACGTCACGTCTTCTGGTGACTCACCGTGATCGTCGTGTGACTGAACGAGCATGACCGGGCTCACCAGTAGTGGCTGGCCGCCGGTCCGTCCGTCATGCTGGAACCGTGACAGAACGCCCCTCGAATCCCGCGGGGTCGCCCGCGGAGCTGGCGGCGGCGCTGCGCTCCACCGGCTACCTCGCCGACGACGGACTCGCCACCGCCGCTTACCTCGCCATGCAGATGAACCGTCCGCTGTTCTGCGAGGGGGAACCGGGCACGGGCAAGACCGCGCTGGCGCAAGCCCTCGCCCAGGTGCTGGGCGCCGAGCTGATCCGGCTGCAGTGCCACGACGGCATCGACGCCTCCCAGGCGCTATACGACTGGGACTTCCCCCGGCAGCTGCTGCACCTGCGCGCCCTGGAGGCCGCCGCGTCGGCCACGGGCGAGACCCTCGACGCCGACTCGGTCGAGGCGTCGCTCTACGACCCCCGCTTCCTGCTCGCCCGCCCGATCCTGCGGGCCCTGCAGACCAGCCCGAGCGTGCTGCTGATCGACGAGGTCGACCGCGCCGACGACGAGTTCGAGGCGTTCCTCCTCGAGGTGCTCACCGAGCACGCCGTCTCGATCCCGGAGGTGGGTGAGGTCAGGGCGAAGGAGCCACCGCTCGTCGTACTGACGTCCAACCGCACGCGCGAGGTGCACGACGCGCTCAAGCGGCGCTGCCTCTACCTCTGGCTGGACCACCCGGACCTGCAGCGCGAGATCCAGATCCTGCACTCGCGGCTGCCCGGTCTGCCCGAGCGGCTCGCCGCCCAGGTGGCGGGCGCTGTCCGGAAGCTGCGGCAGTCGGACCTGCTCAAGCCGCCCGGCGTCGCGGAGACGATCGACTGGGCGCGGGCGTTGCAGCTGGTCGGCGCCCGCCACCTCGACGTCGACTCCGCGGCCGCCACGCTCGGCGCCGTCCTCAAGTACCGCGAGGACGCCGACCGCATCCGCGTCCAGCTGGACACCCTCCTCGCGTCCTGAGAATGGGACCCACGGTCACGCCGCAGCCCACGGACCCGCTCCCCGGGCTCGTGGGGTTCACGGTCGTCCTCCGCAACGCGGGGCTCGCCGTCACCACCGACCGGGTGGCGGCCTTCCTCTCCGCGCTCGACGCACTCGACGTCACCGACCGGGCGCAGACGTACTGGGCCGGCCGGCTCACCCTCTGCTCCGACCCGGACGACCTGCCGCGCTACGACCAGGCGTTCGCAGGCTGGTTCGAACCGGGGCGGGGTGGTCGCACCCAGGTGCGCGACGAGCGACCGCCCCCGCCCCCGCGGCTGGCCGCGCTGACGCCGGAGGACTCGGGGAGCGGCGACGAGGGTTCGGACTCCCCGCAGATCCACGCCAAGGCGAGCGGCACCGAGATCCTGCGCCACCGCGACCTCGGTGAGCTCACCCCGGCCGAGCGCGAGCACCTTCGCCGGCTGATGGCGCTCCTGCGACCGGAGATGCCCCAGCGGGTGTCCCGGCGGCTGCGCCCGTCCAAACACGGTGGCACCGATCCGGGACGCACCCTCCGGGCCGCCCTGCGCAACCACGGTGAGCTGCGTGAGCTGCGCAGGCGCGACCGGTCCCGGCGCTCTCGCCGGGTCGTCCTGCTGCTCGACGTCTCCGGCTCGATGGAGCCCTACGCCGACTCGCTGCTGCGCTTCGCGCACGTGATGGTCCGGCGCGCCCCCGGGGCGGTGGAGGCCTTCACCCTCGGCACCCGGCTCACCCGCGTCACCCGCGAGCTGCGGATGCGCGACCCGGAGCGGGCGCTCGCCGCCGCGGCGAAGGCGATCCCCGACTGGTCGGGCGGCACCCGGCTCGGCGAGGTGCTGCGCGCGTTCGTCGACCGGTGGGGGCAGCGCGGGGCGGCGCGGCGGGCCGTGATCGTCGTGTTCTCCGACGGCTGGGAGCGCGGCGAGACCGACGTGCTGCGCGAACAGATGAGCCGGCTCAGCCGGTTGGCCCACCGCGTGGTGTGGGTGAACCCGCACGTCGGCAAGGACGGCTACGCGCCCGTGCAGGGTGGAATAGTCGCCGCCCTGCCGTTCTTGGACGACTTGTTGGCGGGCCACAGCCTGGCCACCCTGGAACGACTGCTCGAGGTGGTACGAGATGCGTGATGTCGTTGATCAGCTCGAGGGCTGGTGGAAGAACGGGCAGACCGCGGCCCTCGCCACCGTCGTCGGGACCTACAGCTCCGCACCGCGCCAACCGGGCGCATCGATGCTCGTCGGGCCGGGCGGTGAGGCCGTCGGGAGCGTCTCGGGCGGATGCGTCGAGGGCGCGGTGTACGAGCTCGGCCAGCAGGTGCTCGGGGACGGCCGTCCGGTGCTGCAGCGCTACGGCGTGTCCGACGACGACGCGTTCGCCGTCGGCCTCACCTGCGGCGGGATCATCGACATCTTCGTCGAGAAGATCGACCGCACCACGTACGACCAGCTCGGCACCGTGGCCGACGCGATCCGCTCCGGCTCGCCGGTGGCCGTCGCCACCGTCGTCGCCGGGCCGGCGGAGCGGCTCGGCAAGCGGCTCGTGATCTGGCCGGACCGCTCCGAGGGCGGCACCGGCTCCGACCGCCTCGACGACGCCGTCCGCGACGACGCCCGCGGCCTGCTCGACGCGGGCCGCAACGCGATGCTGCACTACGGCGTCGACGGCCAGCGCCGCGGAGAGGGCCTCGACGTGTTCGTCGAGTCGTTCGCCCCGCCACCCCGCATGATCGTGTTCGGGGCCATCGACTTCGCCGCAGCCGTCGCCAAGATCGGCAGCTTCCTCGGCTTCCGGGTCACCGTCTGCGACGCCCGGCCCGTGTTCGCCACCGCCTCCCGGTTCCCCGGCGCCAACGAGGTGGTCGTCGAGTGGCCGCACCGCTACCTGAAGGCCGAGGCGGAGGCGGGCCGGATCGACCGGCGCACCGCTCTCTGCGTGCTCACCCACGACCCCAAGTTCGACGTCCCGCTGCTGGAGGTCGCGCTGCGGCTGCCCGAGGTGGGCTACATCGGGGCGATGGGCTCGCGGCGCACCCACGACGACCGCATCGCGCGGCTCCGCGAGGCCGGGGTGACCGACGAGGAGATCGCGCGCATGTCCTCCCCGATCGGCCTCGACCTCGGCGCCCGCACCCCGGAGGAGACGGCCGTCTCCATCGCGGCGGAGATGATCGCGCTGCACTGGGGCGGCGCGGGGTCCCGGCTCGCCGAGCGCGAGGGTCCCATCCACACGAGCTGAGCCACACCGATACCGCGACTCGCGCGCACCCAGACCGCGACTCGCGCCTTGGGCCGCCGGAACACCTGCCGCCCGGCCCGCGTTCTCCTCGTGCACGCAAGACGTGCAACGCTGTAATCGCGAGGAGGTCGTCATGGACGAGCTCGACTCCTACTCCCGAACCGTGAGTGCCGTGGCGGCCGAGCTCACCGGGCGCGTCGCCGCGGTCCGCACCGGCCGCGGAAGCGGGTCGGCCGTCGTGGTGCCGGGTGAGGGGATCCTCGTCACGAACGCCCACGTGGTCGGCGAGGCACGCAGCGGTCGCGCGGACTTCATCGACGGCACCCAGACGCCCGTCACCGTCGTCGGCACCGACCCGCTCTCCGACCTGGCGGTCCTGCGGGCCGACCGCCCGGGCGACCTCCCGCCGCCCGTCCGGCTCGGCGACGCCGACCGGCTCGTCGTCGGCCAGCTCGTCGTGGCCGTCGGCAACCCGCTCGGCCTCGCCGGTTCGGTGACGGCAGGCGTCGTGAGCGCGCTCGGCAGGGCGCTGCCCACCCGCAGCGGCAGCGCCGGACGGGTGGTCGAGGACGTGATCCAGACCGACGCCGCGCTCAACCCGGGCAACTCCGGCGGCGCGCTCGCCGACTCGCACGCCCGGGTGGTCGGCATCAACACCGCGGTCGCGGGGGTCGGGCTGGGACTCGCGGTACCGGTCAACGCCACCACCCGCCGGATCGTGGAGACGCTGCTCGCCCACGGCCGGGTGCGGCGGGCCTACCTCGGCGTGGTCGGGAGCCCGGCGCCGGTGCCCGCGTCGGTGGCGGAGAAGTACGGGCGCAAGAACGGGCTGCGGCTCGCCGAGGTGATCGGCGGCAGCCCCGCTGCTCGGGCCGGGCTGCGGGCGGGCGACCTCGTGCTGGACGTCGGCCGCACGCCCGTCCAGGACGCCCAGGGCATCCAGCGCCAGCTGTTCGGCGACGCGATCGGTGTGCCGCTCCCGGTCACGGTGCTCCGCAACGGGGCGATGGTCGACGTCGTCGCGGTGCCGACCGAGCTCGGCTGACCGTGTCAGCGAACCTGGCCGTGCTCCCACGCCCAGGCGGCGATCTCGACGCGGTTGCGAGCGGAGAGCTTGGTCTGGATGTTCGTCAGGTGGGTCTTCACGGTCGAGAGCGAGACGAACAGCTCCGCCGCGATCTCGGCGTTGGTGCGGCCGCGGGCCACGGCGCGCACGACGTCCAGCTCGCGCGGTGAGAGCGGGTCGGGCAGCTGCGGCGTGCGCGCGACCGGACGGGCGGCCAGGTGTTCGAGCAGCCGCACCGTGACCGACGGGGAGACGAGCGCGTCACCCGCCGCCGCGGCCCGCACGGCCTCGACGAGCAGCCGAGGTCCGGCGTCCTTGAGCAGGAAGCCGCACGCCCCTGCGCGGAGCGCGCCGTAGACGTACTCGTCGAGGTCGAACGTCGTGACGACGACGATGCGCGGCGGCTCCGGGTCTGCGGTGAGCACGCGCGTGGCTTCCAGGCCGTCGAGCTGCGGCATGCGGATGTCCATCAGCACGACGTCCGGGCGCAGCTCCCGGGCGAGCGTGACGGCGTCGACGCCGGTGCCGGCCTCGCCGACCACATCCACCCCCGGCTCGGCGGAGAGGATCAGCCGGAAGCCGGTTCGCACCATCTCCTGGTCGTCGGCGAGCAGGACCTGGATCACCGGGCCCCTCGCAGCGGGAGCCGCACCGACACCGTCCAGACGCCGGGCGCGGTCGGGCCCGCGGAGAGCGTGCCGTCGAGGGCGGCGACCCGTTCGCCCATCCCCACCAGCCCGAAACCGCCGCCGGGCCGCCCGCTCCCGGGAGCGGTGGAAACACCGTCGTTGCGCACCGACACCAGCAGGGCCTCCTCGCGGATCCGGACGTCCACCTCGACCGTCTCGGCCTCGGGCGCGTGCTTGCGGACGTTGGTGAGAGCTTCCTGCACGACCCGGTAGCCGGTGGCGGCCACCCCGGGAGGCAGCACGGCGTGCTCCAGCCCGGGGTCGGTGGTGAGCCGCACCAGACGGCCGTCGGGGTCGAAGCGGTGCGCGAGCATGCGCACCTCGGCCAGCTCGGCACCGGGGGTGCGCGCGCCTTCGGCGTCCTGCCCGCGCAGGACACCGACCATCCGCCGCATCGCGGTCAGGGCGTCGGTGCCGGCGTGCTCGATCGCGGCGAGCGCGCGGTCGACGTCGTCGGGGGAGGTCCGGGCGACCACCGCCGCGGCCTGCGCCGCCACGACGATGCCCGTGACGTGGTGCGCCACGACGTCGTGCAGCTCGCGGGCGAGCTCCATCCGCTCCGTCGAGCGGACGTCCTCGACAGCGGCCCGCCTGCGGGTGTCGATCTCCCGCAGCACCAGCCCGATCGTGACGGCGCCGCCCCATCCGAGCGCGGACAGCACGCCGTAGCCGGTGGTGGCGGAGTCGGTCACCCGCATGATCGGCGAGCCCACGATCGCCACCGCCGCGGCCGCGGTGAGCACGAGGGCCAGGCGAAGCGGGCACCGCTGCAGGACGGTGATGACGAGGACGGCGAGCGCGAGCTGCTCGGTGAACGCCAGGTCGGATGTCGCTTGCGGGACGGCCGGGAACAGCGCGTGCTGCGCCGCGCAGAGCAGTGAGATCGCGAGCGACAGGCTGATGGCGATCGAGGCGGTGGGTACCAGCCGGGCGCCGGGCCGCCTGCGCAGCAGCACGACGAGCGGCACGCCGACGGCTGCGACGAGGGTGCCGTACGGGCCGGCGATCAGGGCCACCGCGAGGTCGATCATCAGCCAGAAGCCGTACGCGGCCAGCTCGGCGACCAGGCCGGCGTGCCGCCGGATCCAGCGGAGCAGGCGGATCACGGAACCGAGCCTATTTGCCGCTGTCGCCGATCTCCCTCGGCCGGAAGTACGAGCCACCCGCGCGGACTTCCGTCCTGCGGCCGAGGCGCCGATCCGTGCCGTCCCGAGATCGTGTCGGCATGGCACAGATGATCGTGGCGTTCCTCGGAACGGCGGCATGGGTGAGCGGGGTGCTCGTCCTCGTGGTGATGGCGGTGCTCCCGTTCCTCGAGAACCTCGCCGACGGGAGCCGGCGGTGAGCCCACCCGCGCTGCGCGGGATCCGGCTCACGCACGGCTTCGGCGCGACGCCCGTGCTGCGGGGCGCCGATCTCGTGGTGCACCGGGGTGAGGTCGTCGCCGTGACCGGGCCGTCCGGATCCGGCAAGTCGACGCTCCTGCACTGCCTCGCCGGCATCCTGCGCCCGGACGACGGGGAGGTCTGGCTGGGTGCCGACCGCATCGACGGGTGGTCCGAGGCGCGGCGCACGGCCCTGCGGGGATCCCGCCTCGGCTTCGTGTTCCAGTTCGGGCAGCTGCTGCCGGAGCTGCCCGCTGTCGAGAACGTGGCGCTTCCGTTGATGCTCGGCGGGGTTCGGCGCGGCGACGCCGTGGCCAGGGCCGCGGCCTGGTTCCCCGCGCTCGGCCTCGACGGGCTCGAGCAGCGCAGGCCCGGGCAGCTGTCCGGCGGCCAGGAGCAGCGGGTGGCGATCGCCAGGGCACTGGTCACGGACCCGGAGGTCGTGTTCGCCGACGAGCCGACAGGGGCGCTCGACACCGAGACGGGGCGCGTCCTCGTCGACCTCCTCATCGGGCTCGCCGCCCGGACCGGCACCGGCTTGGTGATCGTCACCCACGATGCCGATGTCGCCGCCCGCTGCCACCGGGTGATCGTCCTGCGCGACGGCCGCACCGACCCGGCGGCCGTCCACGCCGTCGTGACCGGTGGTCCGCGGTGATCGCGCTCTCGATGCGGCTGCTCCGGCTCGGCGGACGCCGCGCCGTGGCATCGGCGGCGCTGGTCGGGATCGGGATCGCCATGGGCACGGCCCTGCTCGCCGTCGCGCTCGGCGCCGTGCACGGCTGGGATGCCCGGGAGGAGCGCGCGGGGTGGCGCACCGGGGACGTCGTGGCGGGAGCCGGTGCGCCGGTGGCGTTGCTGCGGACGACCCTCGACGCGGCGGCCGGCCGGGTCGTGCAGCGGGTGGACGTCGCGGCGCTCACCCCGGACGCCCCGGCCCCACCGGGCCTGCCCCGGATCCCCGGGCCCGGCGAGGTGTGGTTCTCACCCGCGCTCGCCACGCTCGCCCGCGAGCTCCCACCGGACCAGCTCGCCGCCCGGTTCCCCGCGCCGGCCGGGACGATCGGCGACGCCGGCCTGACGGGGCCGGGCGAGCTGGTCGCCGTGGTCGGCCGCACACCCGCCGAGATACCGGACGCCGTGCCCGTCACCGCGTTCGGCGCCTCCGCATCCGACCTGCTGATGGTCTACCGCCAGCTCACGTACGTGGCGGCGGCGCTGCTCGTCTTCCCGGTGGCGAGCCTGCTCGGCGCGTCGGCGCGGCTGACCGCGGCGCGGCGCGCCGAGCGGCTGGCGACGCTGCGCCTGCTGGGCGCGTCCACGGGGCAGGTGACGGTGGCCGCCGTCGCCGAGGTCACGCTGATCGCGGCCGCGGCGGCGGTGGCGGGGATCGGGCTCCAGTGGGTGGCCGCGCCCGCGCTGACGGCGATCGATCTCGGCGGGAGCGAGTGGTTCGCCGCCGACCTTCGCCCCGGACCCGCCACGGTCACCGGGATCGTGGCGGGCGTGGCGGTCCTCGCGATGCTGTCCGCGCTGGGCGGCATGCGCGAGGTCGTGATCGGACCGCTCGGCGTCGCGCGCAGGCAGCGCCCCGGCTCGGCGCGGCTCCTGCGGTTGCTCGGCCTCGCCGCCGGTGTGGTCGTGTTCGCGGCCGCGAACGGCGCCCGCCAGGTGGCGCCTGCCGCGATCGTCGGGCTCGTCTTCGGCGTCGGCGTCCTCGCGATGTTCGGCGCGGTCTCGCTGATCGGGCCGCTCGTGGTGCGGCTGCTCGGCTCCGGGATGGTGCGCTCGGCACGCACCCCGGCCGCGTTGCTCGCCGGCCGCAGACTGCTCGACGACCCGCGCGGCGCGTTCCGGCCCGTCGCCGGCGTGACGATGGCCGTGTTCGTGGCGGGGTTCCTCGCTCCGCTGACGGCCTCCGTGCCGGAGGCCGCCTACGGGGACGACGATGCCCTGCGCGTCGTCTCGTCCCGACCGGTCGCCGACCTCGAGGCCGCGGTCCGGCAACAGCTCGCCGAGCGCGGGCTCCCGGCCGAGGTCGGGCCGGCCGACGTCCACGCGGACGCCGGCGTCGTCGTCATACCGACCCCGCCTGCTGACCGCGACGCCGTGCGGACCGCGCTCTCGTCGCTCGCCGACCGACCCGTCCTGACCGAGCGGGAGGCGGATGCCGCGGGCGTGCAGCTCGTGGCCGATCTGCGGACGGGCGCGCTGGTGGTGCTCGCCGGAACGTTCCTCATCGCGGCCACCGCGACGGGCACCACGGCCGCCGCCCGCGTGCTGGACCACCGGCGCGGCCTGCGCCTGCTGCGTCTCGCCGGCACCCCCCTCGCGGTGCTCGACGCCGCCCGCCGGGCGGAGACGGTGCGCCCGCTGCTCGTGCTCGGTGGCATCGCGCTCTCGATGGGGCTGCTGTGCGCGTCCCCGTTCGCGGCGGCGTCCGGCGTGCTGGAACCGTCGGGGCTCGCCGTCCTCGCCGCGACTATCGCCGGGGGCATCGGGCTCGTGGTGGCGGCGTCGGCGGCGTCCCGCCCGCTGCTACGCAGCGTGACGACCGAGGCCGGTCGCGAGGACTAGATGTACTGACCACAGACGTTGGTCGAGGGCGTGTGACGACACGAGTTGACTGATCTTGAACGGCGAGGACCTCCTGCGGAGGGTGTGGAGCTGTCTCACGGCATCCGCACCACGACCACAGGAGGTCCCCGTGGTTCACGCTAACGCTCCGCTGACCGAGAAGCACCGGCTACGCCTGGCCCAACTCATCGTCGATGACGGCATGCCGGTCGCGCATGCCGCCGTGCGGTTCCAGGTGGCCTGGCCGACCGCGAACCGGTGGGCCGAGCGCTACCGCGAGCACGGCGAGGCCGGGATGGCAGATCGGTCCAGCCGCCCGCACCACAGTCCGACCCGCACAGCCCCGGCACAGGTCCGTGCGATCGTCCGGGACCGGATGCGGCTGCACCTGGGACCGATCGAGATCGGCGCCCGCCGCGGCATTCCGGCCTCCACGGTGCACCGGGTGCTGACCCGCTGCGGGCTACACCGCCTCACTCACCTCGACCGGGTCACCGGCGAACCCGTCCGTCGCTACGAACACCCCCACCCCGGCGACCTGCTCCACGTCGATGTCAAGAAGCTGGGCAACATCCCCGACGGCGGCGGCTGGCGCTACGTGGGCCGCGCCCAGGGCAAACGGCATCGCGCCGCGACACCGGGCAAGCCCTGCAGCGCGCATGGCAGCAAGAAGATGGGCACCGCGTATGTCCACACCGTGCTCGACGACCACTCCCGCCTCGCCTACGCCGAGGTCCACGACGACGAGAAAGCTGTCACCGCTGCCGCGGTCCTGACACGGGCCACCACCTGGTTCGCACAACGAGGTGTCACCGTCCGGCGCGTGTTGTCCGACAACGGCGCGGCCTACCGTTCCCACGCCTGGCGCGACACCTGCCGCGACCTCGGCATCACCCCGAAACGGACCCGGCCCTACCGGCCCCAGACCAACGGCAAGATCGAACGGTTCCACCGCACTCTGTCCAACCGCTGGGCCTTCGCCCGCCACTACACCGGCGAGTCGCAGCGCCGAGACGCGCTACCCGGCTGGCTGCACGAGTACAACCATCACAGGCCCCACACCGCCGTCGGACGTCGAGCGCCGATCAGCCGCTTGACCAACGTCCCTGGGCAGTACAACTAGATCTTCAGCCGCGGTCGCGGTTCACTTCCGCCATCCGGCCGATCGAGAAGAACCACGACCGGTCGTGCGCGTGCGCGAGATCGGCGAACAGCGCCTCGGTCTCCGGATGGCCGCGGCCGAGGAGCGCCGCCGCGTCCGCGGTGGCGCGCTGGAGCTCGGCGGTCGCCTCAGCGGGCCTGCCGAGGAGGGCGAGGCAGCCGGCGAGGTTCGCGCGCAGGGCGATGACATGTTCGTGGCGCGGGCCGTACCTCCGCTCCGCGTCGTGCAGAGCCGCGGCGAGGAGAGCGAGCGCCGGCTCGACATCCCCGGACGCGGCGCGCGCGAGCGCATGCCCGAGCCGGGAGGTCAAGGTGTCGGGGTGGCTGGGGCCGAGGGTCTCGCTGCGCGCGGCGGCCACGCGCTCCGACAGTTCGACCGCCTCGTCGATCCGGCCCACCACCCGGTAGGCGGTGGCGAGCGCGTCGACGGCCGTGAGCGTGCGGGGGTCGGACGGGCCGAACGTTCGGGTGCGGTCGCCGACGCTCGCCGCCAGCAGATCGAGACCTCTCTGCCACGCGCCTGCCGAGAAGCAGATCGCGCCGAGGTTCCCGGCGACCGTCAGCGTGGCGGGATCGCTTTCCCCCAGTCCGACGAGGCAGCCTTCGAGGGCCTCCTCGATGAGGGGCACCGCCTCCTCGGCGCGCCCCGCGCGCCAGAGGTCGACGCCTGCGGCGTGGCGGGCAGCGATTTCGGGTGCGCCTTCGCGCACCTGGCCTGAGCCTCGGCGACTACGCGTCCAGGGCGGCATCCGTCGTCCTCCTCTCCTCCACCCGATCACGACCCCGAGACGGGCGCAACGCCGGGGGTGCTTCGCCGCCCATTCCCGCGCTCCATCCGTCGGCACGAGCCATATCGGTGACGCGCCCGGCGGTGGGCGGTCGGTGCGGCAACGACGGATGTTCACCGATTCTTGCGCATCCGGTTGAAATCGTTCCGCCCTCCTCGGGGAGGAGGGTGGTATATGCCCCTCCCTGCGTGAACACGGGCGCCTCGATGGCATCGCACGGAACGAGCCGGCGCCCTTCCCGTGGTCGCTCGTTCGGCCCCCGCCACACCCCGGCAGGTCCGCGCGCGTCCGGCCAGCACGATGCCGCGCGTCGCGCCTCCTCCTGCATTCCGGTTCCAGACCCGGCGGCCGGAAATTCCCCTCGGGACTCGCGCGGATCCACGCGCTCGTCCCGGCGCGCTCGTGCGGCGAACCCCGTCGCGGGCTACGAGGCGGGCGGGCCGCCGAGCCCGCGATCCCCACACGGGAGAGGCCGTCCCGGGCCGAGCCGGAGCTGCGGCGAGATGCTCGAGGGCGAAGTCAAGACTTGGGGCTCGACGAAGTTGATGAACGTCTGGTAGCGTCCGCATGACTTCCTCCTATGGGGGAGGTTGCGATCGTGGATCTGCTTGTTGCTGACGTTGCGCGACGGGCGGGCCGGGGTCGTAGGGCACTGCCGGGCGTGAGTTCCTCCGTCTGGTCGTGGGTCGCTGCCTCAGGCGCGACGTGCGTGATCTGCTTGTTGCTGTGTGTCTTCTTCCGGTCTGTGGCCCTTGCGCCGCGGGCTTGATCCCCCTCAGCAGTTGGTTCGTCACCCCAACCCCTTGGAGTCGTAGCTCATGTCCCGGTACTCCGCGTACGACGGTGAGGCCGCCGGCCTCCCCGTGTGCGCTGGTGCCGTGCGGCTGCGGCTCTCCGCGATGGACCGCCTCCTGTGGATCATGCGGTGGGTGTTCGGGGTGGCCGGCGCCACGGTGGTGCTGTGGATCGGTGCGGCGTTCCTCGCGACGCCCGCGTCTGCGGCGGCGGTGGTGCCGGCGATGGCCGTCCAGCAGAGCCTGATGAAGGGAGGTGCAAGCAGCAGGCAGGGTGGCGACGGCGATGGCGACTCGGGCGGCGGGTCGGACAAGAAGTCCGGCAAGAGCGAGAAGAAGTCCGAGAAGTCGGAGAAGAAGTCCGATAAGAGTGAGAAGAAGTCGGACGACAAGTCCGAGAAGAAGTCGGGCAAGAAGGAAGAGAAGTCCGACAAGAAGGACGACAATAAGTCCGAGAAGTCGGAGAAGAAGTCCGACAAGGATGAGAAGAATTCCGAGAAGAAGGACGAGAAGTCCGAGAAGAAGTCGGACAAGTCCGAGGAGAAGTCCGGCAAGGACGAGGAGAAGTCGGACAAGAAGTCCGATGAGAAGCCGGGCAAGGGCGAGAAGGCTGAGAAGTCGGAGAAGCCCGGGAAGTCCGAGAAGAAGAAGGACCGCGAGGAGTCCGACCGGCCGCGTGAGCGTGCGGAGTCGGGGGAGCGCGACGCCGGCGAGAAGGACGAGGCCGAGGCGCGCTCGGGTTCGGAACGCGACGAGGGCGAGCGCGGGACGAGCCGCGAGCGGGACGACTCGGCCGACCAGGAACAGACGAAGCGCGAGGAGCGCGGCGAGACCGCACGCGACGGCGAGGGCTCCAAGCGGGACCGCTCCGGGCGTGCCGACGCCGACGGGTCGACCGCGGAGCGGGCCCGTGCCGACGCGGACGAGCGCGCCGGGAGCCGCGACGCCGACGGCGAGGACGACGACAAGGCCGGCAAGCGCGCGCGCGGCGGAGCCGGCTCGAAGGACGACGAAGAGGCCGAGCGCGGCGACGGCAAGGGTGTCGGCGAGGGCGTGCGCGAGGCCGTCCGGGAGCGGGTGCGCGAGGCGCTGGGTGAGGCGCGGGACAAGTCCGAGAAGGCCGGGGAGAAGGCTCGGAAGGCGGCCGAGCACGCCGTCGAGGATGCCCTCGGCGACGGCGACGAGGCCCGCGCGCGCACCGCTGACCGCGAGGACGGCGACGGCAAGAAGGACGCGCGCGAGAAGAAGGACGGCCGCGCAGTGGCCGACGGCGACGAGGACGCCGGCGCTGACGGTGCGGGCGCCGATGAGGCGCGGCGGTTGGCGAAGGAGCTTCGCGGCCGGGCGTCGAAGGCCGGCGACGACATCGAGGGCGCGGTACGGCGCCTGGCGAAGGATCTTGCCGGGAAGGCCGAGGACGCGCGGTCGGAGCGGGACCGTGACGGCGACGAGGCCGGTGAAGGCAAGCGCGCGGCGAAGAAGGGCGACACCGGGGAGCGGCTACGCAACGTAGTCAAGGAGCTGTCCGAGCGGGCCCGCGAGCGCGGGGGCGAGAAGGCGGAGTCCGGCCGCCGGGAGGCGCTGGCGGAGCTCGTGGAGCGCGCCGCTGGTTCGGGCAAGGACGACGACGGCCGTGCCGATCGTGGTGATCGCGCCGAGGGTGTGGCTCGGTGGGCGCACGATCTGGTGGAGAAGGCACGGGCCGGGGAGCGGTCGGAGAAGAAGAAGTCCGGTTCGGGGGAGCGCGCCGAGGAGTGGGCGGAGCTGGCCGGTGAGATCGCCGAGAAGGTCGGCTCGCGTCGTGGCGACGGCTCGGATGAGGCGGTCTCGGAGAAGGTCGGCAAGAAGGCGGAGCGGGTCTCGTCGGAGTTGCGGCGTGCGGTGTCGGAGCGGATCGAGTCCGCGCTGGCCGGCGACGACAAGAACAAGGGCAAGAAGGATCGGCGCGGCGATGTGCGGCGGCTGGTCGAGCGGGCCGGTGAGCTGGCCCGCGATGTCGCGGAGGGCAAGGTCGACGGGGATGTCGGCAAGACGGTCAAGGGCCTGGTGCGGGACGCCGCTGAGCACGCGGGCGTCTCGAAGCAGGACGTGGAGCGGGTCGAGGGTGAGGTCCGCAAGGCCATCGCCCGCGGCGCCAAGACCGAGGCAAAGGATGGGAAGGCCGCGGCGAAGCTGTTGGCGTCGGGTGATGAGGGTCAGGTGAAGAAGGCCCTGGCCGGGTTGGACGCCGACGAGCGCGAGCAGTTGTGCGGCGGGGATGGTTGCTCGTCGCGTGAGGTGTCGAAGCTGTCGTCGCGGGAGTTGTCCGACACCCGTTCCCGCGCGCCCCCACGCGATGAGGATGACGAGGACGGGTGGGAGTCCGAGGATTCGTCGGAGCGGACCGAGCGGGTGCTCGAGGACCGGATCAAGGTCGACAGCAGTGAGAAGAAGCTCGAGCAGACGAAGAAGGATGTCGCGTCGGGCAAGGCCAGCAAGGCTGACTACGACAAGCAGGTCGCCGCGCACCAGAAGTTGCAGCAGCAGTACGAGTCGGAGCGCGCGGAGCTGTCGCAGGACCGGGCGGAGTTGGTCGACGAGGTCGTCGATGGGCACAAGAAGCTCGATGACGGTGAGAAGAAGCTGAAGGCCGAGGAGCAGAAGGTCGCCTCGGGTGAGGTGAGTGCGGCTGCGCACAAGAAGAACGTGAAGGCGTTCGAGAAGCAGCGTGATGAGGTTTACGAGTCGACCGACGAGTTGATGGATGCCACCGACCGGCACGTGGAGACGGTGTCGGAGGACGACCTGGACGGTGAGGGTGCCGCTGCGGGTTGTGGTTCGGATGGGGCGTTCACCGCGTGCGGGTCGGCCAGTGAGTCCGCGGATGGGAAGCGGGACTCGGAGCGGAAGGTGTGCCTGTCGGGGGTGTCCTCGGGGTGTGGCGCGTCCTCGTCGGCAGGTGACTCGAAGGCCGAGGCGTCCTGTGACACCACTGGCTGTGGCAGCAACGCGTCCAGCCGTGGCGCCGACGGCGAGATCACCAAGGCGTCCGCCAGGTGCGACGGCGACCCGGGCGCGTGTGGCCAGTCCAGTCGGGCTGATCGGGATGGTGCGTCGGCGGAGTGTGAGTCCGGCGGCGGAGGCTGTCGTACGGATTCGTCCGGGCCGGCCCGTGAAGGGGCGGCTCCGGGCGGGGCGGAGCGGCGGACGGCCGCGCAGGCGGCGTGCACCGGTGCGTGTGGCACCGACTCCTACGCCGACCGCGAGGGCGCCGAGGCCGGCTGTGACACCGCGGGTGGCAGCTGTGACAGCAGCAGCACCGGGTCCGGTAGCGAGCGCCCGGCGGCGCAGGCGGCCTCCGCCGCCGCGGAGGACAACGACCAGGCGCGCCGGCAGGGCAGCAGCACCGCGCACTGCGAAGGCGCGGGTGGGTGCGGCACGCGCAGCAGCGTGGACCTTGGTGACGAGGACTCCACCGACGAGGTCGTTGCCGATGCCGGGGTGGACTGCACGGGCAAGTGCACCGGGTCGGCGAGCAGCACCACCGACGCCGGCCACAAGACCGGTACCGACACCACGGCCGCGGGCAAGGCGGCGGCTACGGCTGCCAAGCAGGGTGGGCCGGAGTCGGCCACCAACGGTAAGGCGGAGTGCACGGTCTCTGGTGGCGGCTGCTCGACCCGTAGCCAGTCCGGCGCCGACGACGAGGACTCGGCCGGTAGCGCGGGCCGCAGTGACGCGGTGGTCGAGGTCGACTGCGGCGCCGGGTGCAGCGGCACCGGCACCACCAGCACCGCGGGCAGCGGCCGTGGGGTGGCGGCGGGGGCGGAGCGCAAGAGCTCGGGTACGGCGTCGTGTGAGTCGGCGGGCAGCGGCTGCCAGGCCTTCAGCAGCACCGAGGTGGACAGCCAGGCCGGCGAGCAGGACGACTGGCGGGCAAGCCTGTCCGGCACGGTGCGGCCCGCGTCGCTGACCGACGGCGATGCCACCGCGTCCAGCTCGGCCGGCGCGAACCTGGACTGCGACACCGCGGGCTGCAGCGGGAAGGCGTCCAGCGCCACCACCGGCACCGTGACCGGCACCCCGGCGACCGCGGGTGCGGGTGCGCCGGTGCGCACCACCAAGGCTTCCTCCTCCTGTGAGGCGAAGGCCGGCGGCTGTGGGGTCGAGTCGAACTCGCAGGTGTCGGATCGGACCGGGGAGGCCTCGTGGGACGAGCTGACCGGCACCGTGAAGCCGACCACCCGGGAGTTGACCGCCGCCAGCACGGCCGGGGCCGAGACCGTGTGCGCGGCCGCCAGCTGTGTGGCGTCGGGTAAGAGCAGCACCTCCGGTGGCGCCTCGGGTGATGTGAAGGGTGTGCGGGACTCCACCGGCACCTCGTCGTGCACCGCGCACGGCGCCGGCGGGAGCTGCTCGACCGCGGCGGACACCACGGTCGCCGACCGGGACCCGGCCGAGGCCGACCCGGCGTCCGGGGTGGCGGTGGTGTCGGGTCCGGTGAGCGTGTCCCACGCGACCGGCTCGGTGCACTGCTCCGGTGCGGCCACCGAGTGCGGCGGCAGCGCGAGCTCCTCGACCAGTGCCCGGGACACCGGTGTCTCGCCGCACGCCCGCGGCACCTCCGCGACCACTGAGTGCACGGTGACCGCAGGTGGCTGTGCCGGGGAGACTTCCTCGGCCGCCTCCAGCGCGCCGGACTTCGTTGCGGTGGACCCGAACACGGGCAAGCCGCTGCCGGGCCAGTCCCTGTCGGGTCCGTCGTCGACCTCCACCTCGTCGGCGAGCCTGGCCTGCGACGCGGGCACGGCGTGTTCGGGTTCGGTGCGCACCACCACCACAGCGTGGGATGGTGCGGTGGCGAACGGGACGCCGCGCACGTCGGAGGGCAAGGCCTCGTGCACTGGTGGCACGGGTGGTTGCCAGGTGCAGTCGGTGTCCACGGCGTCGAGTGGTCCGGGTGCGGCGCTGGCCCTTGCGGGGGCGCCGGCCGAGGGCACAGCGCAGCAGGTCAACACCGCCCGGATGCCGGCGGGTCCCTCGGCGGCGTCGGCCGCGGGTGCCTCCCTGCTCTGCGAGGGGCAGGTGGCCTGCACGGGCAAGGTGGCCAGCTCGGCGTCGGCGACCGACCCGTCGGTGTCGCCGGATGCGCGCGGTTCCCGTTCCGAGGGATCGTGTGAGGGTGTCTCGGGTGGGGTGTGCCAGGCGGTCACCAACTCCGGTGCCTCGTCCGGTCCGGATGCGAATGTGATCGCGCCGTTGGTGCAGGCCCGTTCGACGGCGAACGCGACGGTTTCCTCGGAGACCACGGGTGACCAGGCTCCGGCGGAGGAGCAGAAGGCGCCGGCGGGTCAGGACCAGCCGGTGACCCCGCCCGCGCCGACCGCGCCGGGTTCGTCCGCGAACTCGGGTGGGCCGACGGTTCCGGGTGCGTCGAGCTGGTCGATGGCCTCGGCCACGATGGACTGCGCCGGTGGCACGGTGTGCAGCGGCACCGCGCGGACCTCGGCCACCGGTGAGGACGGACCGGCCGCGATGAACGGTCAGGGTGGGGCGCGTGGTCCTCCGGGGACCGGAACCTCCACCTCCAGCGGCAGCTGCACCAGCACGCAGAGCGGCTGCCACGTCCAGACCGACTCCTCCGCAGGCTCCGGCCAGGTCGTGGCCGACATGGTCGCGGAGCAGCAGAACGACGCAGCGAAGCAGGCTGAGACGCAGGCCACCGAGGCCGAGCGGCTCGCCGCGCAGGCTGCGAAGGTCGCCGCCCGCCCGGGTGCGACCGCCGCACAGAAGAAGACCGCCGCCGACGCCGCCAAGAACGCGGCCGAGGCACGCAAGACCGCCACCGAGGCCGCGAAGCTGGCCGCTAAGCCGGTGACCGACGCGCCGGCAACGCTGTCGCAGTCGAGCGCGATCGGTCAGTGCGCCGGTGCCGGCTGCACCGCCGCCACCACGGGTGGCACGAGCGGCGCGCCGGGTCGTACGCACACCGCGGGCAGCTGCACCGCCGCCGCGAACGGGTGCCTCGTGGCGAGTGACGCCGCAGCGTCCACCTTCCGCGACTCCGGCCAGACCACCGGAAGCGGCAAGGACGCCAAGAAGGTCCCGGGCTCCTCCGGAACCGCCCATGCCAGCTCCCAGCTCGTGTGCCCCGAGGCCGGTTGCACCGGCAAGGTCACCGGGAACGTCAAGGCCGTCGCGGGTCCCGAGGGTCAGCGCAGCACCAGTACCGCTGACGGTTCGACCGGCTGCGACGGCACGGCCGCGTGCCAGGCTCAGATCAGTGTCGCCTCAGCCACCGCCGTCACCGCGCCGGGAGCCAAGGCCGAGCAGCGGTTCGCCACCACAACCGCTTCGGTGGCCGCCGCCTGTGACAACGGCACCAAGGCCGGCTGTGCCACGCGCACGACGTCCGAGACGAACGCGGTCAGCAGCGGCGAGATCCGGGGCAGCGCCACGGCCACCTGCAAGGCCGCCGGCAGCTGCCAGGCCGTGACGGGCGGACTCGTTGCCGAGAATGCCGCTCAGGTGACCGCTCAGTGCACGGGTACCGGCTGCAAGACCCACACCGAAGGCGCCGCCCGTGCCGCGGTGCCGGGCGGCACGAGCTCGGCGGTCTCGCGCAGCGACTGCACCGCTGCCGCCGACGGCGGATGCACCGGCTCCAGCCTGGTCGGTGCGAGCAAGGACGGCGGTGCGCAGGCGTCCGCCACCTGCGAGGGCAGCGAGGGCTCCGCATGCTCCTACTCCGCTCGCAGCGAAGCCCACGCCGCGACCGGGGGGAACACGGCAGTCGCGAAGGCCACGTGCGGCGACAACGCCGGCGGCGGCTGCACGACCACCGCTGCCGCCCAGACGACCGACGAGGTGGCGGTGGCCGCCGCGGGCTGCGAGGGCAGCAAGGGATCCGGCTGCCGCTACTCCTACCGTGCGCACAGTGCGGCCTCGGCCACCGGCCCGGGAACCAGCGCGAACGCATCGGCGACCGGCCATGGTGCCGGCACCTTCGGCGGCGGCCAGGCGATGACGACCGCGACGGCGCAGGCGGGTCCCGGCTCCGCGGCCGCGTCGGCGTCCTGCACGGGCACCGCCGGCACGAACTGCACGCACTCGTTCTCGGCGACCGCGTCGGCGTCGGCCTCGGCGCCCGGAGCTTCGGCGAATGCCTACGCTCGCGGTTCCGGCGGTGGCGGCATGGGTGGCGGCGGCGTCATGGTGTCGGCGTCTGCGCAGGCCAGCGCGGGTTCTGCGTCGGCTTCGGCGTCGTGCATGGGCTCGGCGGGCACGAACTGCACGCACTCGTTCTCGGCGACCGCGTCGGCGTCGGCCTCGGCGCCCGGAGCTTCGGCGAATGCCTACGCTCGCGGTTCCGGCGGTGGCGGCATGGGTGGCGGCGGCGTCATGGTGTCGGCGTCTGCGCAGGCCAGCGCGGGTTCTGCGTCGGCTTCGGCGTCGTGCATGGGCTCGGCGGGCACGAACTGCACCCACTCGTACTCGGCGACCGCGTCGGCGTCGGACTCGCACCCGTCCGGGTCGTGGGCCAAGGCGTACGCCCACGGCTCCGGCGGTGGCGGCATGGGTGGCGGCGGCGTCGGTGTGATGGCCTACGCCGTCGCAGGCGACGGCTTCGCCAACGCAGGTGCGTCCTGCTCCGGAGCGGCGAACTGCACCGCTACCTACTCCGCGCACGCCGAGGCGTACGACGAACTGAACACGCCGTACGGCAAGTACATCGCGGAGAAGTGGGCGACCTGCTCCGGCTCCGGCAACGGCGGCTGTGGCGCCTGGGCAGTGGCCATCGCCGGCCCCGACGGTGTCGCCGAGGCCGGATGCAGCGGGGATGGCTCGTGCTCCACGGGCGGACGCGGCGCCGACTTCATCCCGGCCAAGCCGGTCGACACCAGCGGGCTCGGCATGGCCGTGGACAAGAACGGCAAGCCGATCAAGATCGAGGACGTCGACCCGAACCACGACGCCGTCGAGGTCACGCCCGGCGAGAACGGCCAGATCGTCATCAAGATCAAGCCGAAGGGCCAGGACGAGCCCACGACATACACCTGCCAGGCCCCGTGCAGCAAGACCATCGACGGGATCACCGGCGGCAACGACAACGGCCAGAGGAACCCCCACGGGGACTACTACGGGTCGATGCCCGTGGCGGGTCGCCCGAACAAGCGGCACGAGGTGCGCGGCGAGAACGGCGTCGGGATGGCCCAGGACGCCGAGGGCAACGCCGAGGCGTGGGCGCGCGGCAAGGGTATGGCCGTCGACGGGCGCAGCGGCGACAAGATGATCTTCACTCGCAAGGCCGCTGCCGAGGAGGGACAGAACAACGTCCGGTTCTCGAACACGAAGGGTTCTCCGTTCACGTCCACGTGCAACGGCGGCTGCGAGTGGACCTCCCCGACCGGTGAGCACCTGACGATCGACGGCAAGTGGGGTCAGGTCCAGGCGCAGGACGCCAACGGCAGCCCGGCGCAGATCAAGTTCATCGGGCCGGGCCACTTCACCAACAAGCAGGGCGACATCGTCCACGCGGACAACAAGGGCGCGAACGTCGGCGTCACCGACATCATCGGCCGCTCGCGCGACGGAAGCCCCGGGATCTACTCGGTGAAGAACACCACCGGCTACATACAGTACGTGGACCCCAACTACAAGGGCGAGGACGGCAAGAACGTCTACAAGATCCAGATCACCGGCGGCGACCTGAGCCAGGGGATCAAGGGGACCACTCCGGACAAGGACGGCAAGGGCGGCTCCCTCTGGTGCGAGGGCGACTGCGTCCGCACCATGCCGGGCTCGTTCAACGACGGCGCGAACGGCAAGCCCATCTACGACCCGGTGACGGCGTGCAAGAACTGCCGCATCACCGAGCAGCTGCCGACCGGCACCGGCCGCTTCCCGAACGGCTACGGCAGCGTCGAGCTGTTCGACGACAGCAACGGCGGTCCGGTCTCGCGCTACACCCCGTGGGGCGACAAGCAATCCTGCACGGCCGGTGACTACTGCGGGTTCACGCAGTACAACCGCAGTGCCGACGGCCAGGGCGGCGGCGCGATCTGCAACGCGTCCGGCGCAGGCGGTGGCTGCTACGGCTTCAACAAGGAAGGCGACATCCAGAACGCCACCGTCAAGGTCGACAAGGACGGCAAGCCGTACACGGACGCCGAGGGCAACCCGATCGGTGTTCGCACCGGGCTGCTCTACCGCGACAAGGACGGGAAGCACGCCGGCCGCTTCTGCGCGGAGGGGGGCGACTGCAGCGGCTCGGGCTCCGAGTTGATCGAGACCCCGAAGGCGACCATCGCGTCGATGGTCGCGGTGCTCGACCCCAGCCTGAAGGTCACCGACGAGACCGCGAAGGACCTCTCCGAGGTCACCGGCCCGGACGGGCAGAAGTTGCTGGACCGCAAGCCGGATGACCGGCGGCCGCTGAGCCAGAACGAGATCGACCAGCTCAAGGCGGCCGGTCGCGAGGACCTGATCACGGCCCACAACCGGGACATCGGCGAGCTGTCCCGGACCCAGCTCGACGGCGCCCAGATGTCCATCCTGGACGACACCGTGACCCAGAAGGACATGGGTCCGAAGTACAAGGAGCTCGAGCCGAAGATCGACAAGCTGGCCGGGCTGACCGAGAACGCACTCGAGGGCGACAACCACATCGACGCAGGCGAGTGGGCCGAGATCGATCCCCTCCGCAAGGAGATCGATGACAAGGCACCGGGCATGCTGGAGAAGTGGCTGCCGGCGCAGGGCCGGCTGCAGGCGATGCGTCACGCGTCCTGGTCGATGGACGACTTCACCGCCGCCAACCAGGCCGTGGGCAACAACCGCCAGCTGATCGACAAGCTGGTGCCGGGCTACGACCCGTCGAAGGCGCCGACGCCCGGCCAGCAGGACGAGGCGATCCGGATCGTCGCCGAGCAGCAGAAGAACGTCGGCAACGCCCAGCTGGCGATGCAGTCCGCGATCGGGGAGCGCAGCCAGAACCTGAACGACCGCGTCGCCAGGTACAACGCCGCCTTCCAGCGGATCAAGGATCGCGGCGGCCCGACCGTCGGCGAGTCGATCTGGCTCCAGGGCGAGTACCAGTCGATCAACCGCGAGAAGGACGCGATCACCGCGATCGCACGACCGTTGCAGGCCGACATCGACGCCAAGGAGAAGGTGCTCCGGCAGACCGACCTGGCCTACGCGGACGCCTCCGGCAACCCGGCATGGGCAGGCGACCTGCACGGTGCTTTCGACCGGCACAACCGCGTCAACAACCTCTACCAGCGACTCTCGGTGTCGCCGCAGAAGCGCCAGCAGACCTTGTCGGAGACGTTCGGGACGCTCACATCGCTCACCGAGCTTCAATACAACGCGGTTCGCGACAAACCGTTCGCGGCGCCCGAGAATTACAAGCCGGGAAACAGCATCGCGCCGAACGAGAGTTTGATGGGCGGGAGAGCTCTGCCCTCGACCATGTTGCAGGATTTCCGCTACATCCACACGGCCGCCAAGTTCAAGGCCGATTGGGACACCTACCAGGGCCCCTTGCGCAAGATCATCGACGAGACGATGAAGCTCGATGCGCAAGCGGCTGCGGCCGCGTTCGGGCGCACCCCGAAGACGATGGAGGCCGAGCGGCGTCCGCAGGAGATCGACCGCAGCTTCGCGGCCATCTACGAGGAGCTGGGTGGTGACCGCAACGAGAAGGCCCGTGAGCAGGCCAACAGCGTCCTGAAGGCCATCGGTGAGAAGGCTGGGGACGGCAGCAAGGTCGAAGCGATCCGGATGCCGTACTACCAGCCCGACACCGAGAACCAGGACGGCGGGTGGACCACCGTCACCCTGTTCCGGGTGAAGCAGGACGACGGCAGCTACCGCTACATCGACGCGACCGGTGCGCACTTCGGCAGCCTCGACGACTTCCGCAACAACAACGAGATGCTCGCCGAGGACGGCACGCTGATCGCGCCGTCGGACCTCGGTATCGAAGGCGTGGACAAGCACGGCCGGCTCGACAGCACCGGCGAGCGTGCCACCGACTGCGGCTGTGAGCTCAAGACCCAGTCGGGCAGGCACATCTCCGGCTGGGACAAGGCCAAGCACTGGGTCGTCGGCGGGGCGATGGTGGTCGGTGGCGCATTGCTGTGGGTCGGCGGTGGCTTCGCCACGCTGGCGACCCTGGGTCTTGCGTCGCCGCTCGGGGCCGCGGCGGCGATCGGTGGAACCGCGTTGATCGCGGGTGGGATCGCCTACACGACGTACGACGTGGCGTCCAACATGATCAACCGCAGCAACCACGGCCAGTCCAACAGTTGGTCCAACCCCGCCGCCCGCGCCGACTACATCGGCGCGGCGGGCAACCTGCTGGCTGCGACCGGCATGGGCATCGGGATCAAGGCCGCCTTCAGCGGCGCCGCAAGAGCCACCGCCGCGGAGGCGGCGGCCGGAGCCGCGAGTGCAGGTGCGAGAGGAGCAGCGGGCGCCGGCACGTCGTTCTGGGGGCGGACGTTCAGCGGGAAGTGGGCCACCGGCGCGCCCGGATGGCAGGGGACGTGGACGGCCGCGCACCAGGCGTACAGCCCGGGGATCAAGGCGATGGTCAACGGCACGGCCTCCCGGGCCGCCTACGCCCACAGTGCCTTCAACTGGGCAGGCTTCGGTGTCTTCGGTTACACGGCGGTCGACGGCACGATCTCGTACCACAAGAACAAGCGCGACATGACCCCGGCGCAGCGGTCCGAGGCCGTGTCCGGTCTCTGGGCGACCTGGTCGATGATGGCCGCGCCGCTCGCGATCGGCACGATCGGCATGGTCACCAAGACCCGGTTCCCGGTCGGGCTTGCCCGTTCCGGCAACACCACCACTCCGCCTCAGGGCGACGCGCCGCCGGGGACCCCGCCGGGTGGCTCGCCTGCCACCCCACCCGGCAGCCTGCCGCCCGGACCGCCCAAGCCCGCCGCGCCACCGCCGGCCAATCCCGGCACGAGCGGATCCGGGTCGGGCTCGGGCACCGGCTCGGGTGCGAGCGGTGCCGGCAGCGGCTCCGGTCCCGGCGGCAACGGAGCCACGGGTGGGTCCGGTACCGGGTCCGGCGGCACGTCCGAGGGCTCCGCGCCCGCAGGCACCGGACGCGGCTCCGGCTCCAACCCCGGAGCCGGTGACCCGCTCAACCGCGGCGGGTCGCGGACCGGATCGTCCACGGCGCACGAGGCGACGGGCGTGCGCGGGGAGCAGGCCCGGCCGGGCACGGATCCCGCCGCCGCGGTCGACGGTGTCGGCGGCCGCGGCCAGCAGCCGGCCGACCCCGCCACGATCTCGCCGCGTGGCACCACCCGCGGTGACACGGGTGAGTCCGCCAACCCGCGGCCCGCGGGCGAGGGCGCGACCGAGGGGCCGGGCGCCCGTCCGGTCGAGGACGGCGTCGCCGGGCGGGTCCGGGCCGGCGAGGAGGCTCCGGCCCCCGCCGAGTTCGCCGCCCCGGCCGGGGCGCGGCAGGCGCGCGACGCCGCTGACACCCCGGCACGGCAGCAGGCGGATCGGCAGGCCGCCGAGATCCGGGCGCAAGCGGATCGCGACGCCGCGGTGGTCCGGCAGCAGGCCGACCAGGAGGCCGCGGCGGTGCGGGCACGCGCCGACCAGGAGGCGGCTGCGGCCCGGGCAACGGGTGACAAGGAGTCCGCGGCGGTTCGGGACCAGGCGGACCGGCAGCAGATCGCTGACGGCCCGACTCGGGCGGCGCAGGACGAGGCCGGCATTCGGGCCCGCGCGGAGGAGGACGTCGCGGCGATCCGGGCCCGCGCCCAGCAGGACGAGGCCGCCATTCGGGCCCGTGCCGAGCAGGACGCCCTCGAGGTGCTGACCCGGGCCGAACAGGATCGGCCTGTCGCTCCGGCGCCTGCTGAGCAGGAGGCGGGCATCGCTGGACCGCGCACGGCCGGGGAAGGTGCGATGGGCAACCTCCCGGCCCGCCCGCAGGGGCGGTCCGTCGCTGGTGAAGCGTCCGGTGACGGGATCGCAGGCGTCGCCGCGGGTGCCCGGCCGGGGAGCAACCCGATGGGCGGGTCCGAGCCGGTCGCCGGCCTCGAGATCGCGCAGCCCGGCGGGCAGCAGCTGCCCGCGCCTCCGCGGGCCGGGCCGGACCTGGCGCCCCCGGGGTCCGAACCCGTCGCGTCCCAGGGTGTCGGGCAGACCGTTCGGCCCGACCAGGCCCAGCCGGCGAGCCCCGGAGCCCCGGGCGCCCCTGGCGCCCGGGACCCACCGGCCGCCGTGCCCTCCAACCCGACCGGCCAATCCGCGGCCGCGGGCGCCGTCGCTGAATCGGGCACCGGTCCGATCGCCGCGTCCACGACGGCCACGGGCGGCAAGGAAGGCGCCGTCACCGCCCAGACCGGGCCGAGCGCGAACGAAGCCGGTTCCAGCGCCCCCGGTGGTGGGCACCGCGGCACCACCACGACCTCCGGCCCCCGCGATGCCGCCGACGGCATGAGCAGCGGGGCCGAGAAGCCCGCCGCGCCTGCACCACAAGAACCACAGAGGCTTCCGCCGAACCCGGGCGGCCCGGAGAACCCGGCCTTGCCGGTCGGGCGAAGCAACGAGAACGCCGGGTCCGGTCGCGGCGATCTGCCTGGCCCCAAGCCGGGTGGCACCGGAGCGGGTGCCGGCCCGGATCCCGCCGGGCGTCGCTCCGTCGACGGCCGGCCCGAGAAGCCGAGTGCCGGTCAGGTACCAGCGCCGGACCACGATGCCAAGACCGCGTCCGGGATACCGCCCCCACCGGCCGAGTCCGCGACCACCGGTAAGGCCGGCGACGCCGGCCGAGTGGAAGTCGCTCCCACCGAGCCGGTCGGCATCGGGCGGGACGCTGCAGGCAGCGGACAGCCGCAGGCGGGCAAGGACGCCGTCGCGCCGGACGCTGCCGGTCGGGACAACGTCGGTGTGGAAGGCGCTCGCAACGTCGAGGCGCCGATCGAGAGGACGGAGGCTGGACAGGCACGGTCGGCGGGCCAGAAGCACAACCCGAGTGAGGAGATCCACGACCAGGACGGCAACACCGAGCACTCCCTGAACCGCGCCTCCTCGGCCGCGGAGCAGAACTCCGAGGCCAAGCGGGGAGCGGCAGAACCAGCGGGTGAGCCCGTTGGCACCGAAGCAACGAAGACCGGTTCCGGTCGCGAGGGCGAGTCGGTCGCTACGGCGTCCGAGCAGCCCACCCGGCCGGGTGGCGGCACGGCTTCGCAGACGGTGGGCAAGGCGCCCACGGCCAAGAAGCTGACGCGAGCCATGCGCGGTATGCCCACGCGCAAGGCGAGCGAGGTCGCCGGTGAGATCCGCAGGGGTCTGACGCGCAAGCCGATGACCGAGCAGGAGCTCGCCGACCGGATCCGTCAGCAGGAGGACCTGGGCGACTTCGAGTACTTCGTCGAAGCCGACCCGGCCAGCGGCGAGCAGATCGGGTTCGTCCGGCACTACCGGCACGGCCGAGCGAGCGAGAACGGCCTCCGGATGTCCTACGACGCCTCCACCGAGTCGTCGAAGGGGAGGAACGAGCACGACGACGCCTTCGAGGCGGGCAACCGCGCGATGGAAGAGGTCGTCGACGGGCTGCTCGACCCCGAGCGCGGTGCGGACGCCGAGAGCGGCCCACGCATCACCGAAGAGCCCGGCGGCGGCGCGTACGGTCCTGACCCGGCCTTGGCCGCCCAGGTGCGCGACGCGATGTCGGCCAGGATCGAGGCCAAGAAGGGCTACACGGCCCCTGCCGAAGAGCTGGCGCGGGAGCTGGGCGTTCCGGAGGCGCAGATTGAAGCTGCGCTGCAGGGCGCGGGCGACGTCTTCTACTACAAGCCGACCGGCGAGGACGCGGGGCGGGTCGCCGTCGTCGGAATGCGCGGTGCCGAGGCCCTGTCCGAGGCGGACCTGGCCGCGGTGCAGCGCCACATCCGGAAGTTCGGCTGGCGCACCACGAAGTGGCTGCGGGACCGGTACCAGGAGCTCACCCGGCAGGTGTCCAGCGGCGAGCGTCGCATCGAGGACGTCGAGCTGGAGTGCCTGGGCCTGGTGTGCGAGGCCTCGGCCCGGCCGAGCAAGCCGGGGCTCCAGGACGGCAAGGTCGTGCGCCCGGACCAGGTGGCCGGCGCGCTCGCGATGGTTCGCGGTTACGTCGTGGAGATGCGGACCGGCGAGGGCAAGACGCTCGCCGGCGCGGTCGCAGCGCTGGTGCGGGCGACGGACGGCAAGGGCGTGCACTGGCTGACCACCGACGACATCTCGGCGGGCAAGGCCGTCGCCGAGGTCAAGCGGGTCGGTGGGCGGCTCGGCGCATCCGCGGAGCTGGTGACCGACACGCGGACCCCGTCCGGGAAGCGGGACGCCTACCAGGCGGACGTGACGGTCGGCACGGCCGAGATCGTGTTCGACCTGCTGCGCGACCGGTCGGGCATCCCACAGTTCGACAAGGCAGAGCTGACCACCCTTCTCGAGCAGGCGCGGGGCGGTGACCGCGCGGCGCTGGCGAAGCTGCGCGACCTGACCCGCGATGCGAAGAAGCCGGTGCAGAACGGCCGGGGCGGGTTCCTGATCTTCGACGAGGTCGACCTCTTCCTCGTCGACGACGCGAACATGCGCTACCGGATCGCCGACGCGATCCCGGACACGGACGCACCGCTCGTGGACCTGGAGTACGCCTACAACATCGCCGCGCGGCTGGATGCGGGCAACGGTGACGGGACCGCGCACGTCAAGATCGAGTGGGATGCGCACGGCGGCACCGCGAAGGTGACCGCGAAGGGCCTCCAGTTCATCGAGCGCCTGCCGGCCGATCGCGGCGGCCGGAAGCTGGCGGAGAACGACCCGCTGGTGAACCGGATCAACCAGGCCTTGACGCACCGTCACGTGCTCAACGAGGGCGGCCGATCCCCAGGACTGGACTACGTCGTCACGCCCCACCCGGCCACGGGCAAGCACATGGTCGTGCTCGTCGGCAAGTACCGCCGCCCGCTGCCGGGGCGCCGCTTCAACAACGGCCTGCAGGAGGCCATCGAGTACGCCGAGTCGCTGAACCACCCCGATCTCGAGATCGGCAGGCCGTCCCGGACGGTCGCCTCCATGAGCATCCGCGAGTTCATCGGCGAGCGGGACAGCGCGGGGATGACCGGTGTCATCGGCGAGACCGAGGCCGCGTTCCGGCAGCAGTACGACAAGGACGTGATCTACCTCGAGCCGCACAACGGGGTGCACCGGATCGAACTCGGCCCCGTCGACCACCCGAACCGGCAGTCGGCCCGCGAGCGCGTGGTGGCCGACGCGGTGGCGGCCCACGCGGAGGGGCGCCCGGTGTTGATCGACGTCCCCGACGCCACCGAGGCGGCGGTCATCTCGCGGATGCTGCGGGAGGCGGGGGTCGCGCACCGCACCCTCACCGCGGAGAACATCGGCAGCGAGGGTGTCATCACGGCCGGGGCCGGCCGCGAGGGCGCGGTGACGGTGAGCACCATGAGCAACCGCGCCACCGACATCCTGCTCGGTGGCGACGTGGCGTGGATGACCGTGCGCGAGATGAACCGGCTCCACCCGGGCTGGAGCCGGGACAAGGCGCGCTACCGGGCCGAGTACGAGGCGGTGTACGCGCGGGTGGCGGCCCGCCAGAAGGTCGAGGCCGCAGAGGTCGATGCGCGCGGCGGGCTTGCGGTCATCGGCCTCGGCGAGCAGGTGTCGGCGCGGGCCGATGGCCAGCTGCGCGGTCGCGCCGCCCGGAACGGCCAGAACGGCAGCGCCGTCATCCACCGCTCGCCCGAGGACCGGGTTCTGCAGCGCCGGGCGAACCAGCGCCATGAAGCGGTGCGGGACGTCACGGGCGACCTGGCCGAGTCCGTGGACCTCGACGGCTTGGACGCCCTGTTCCGGGTCGCCCGCCACGAGAACGAGGTCAAGACGCTCCTCGAACTGGAGTTCGCCACCTCGGCCGCGGACAGGGCCGGCAAGAACGAGTCCAAGGCCGAGGTCAAGCTCGCCAAGCAGGTGCTGGCGGGCGACGAGGTCGCGAACCTCCCGGTCCTTTCCGGTGACGTCGCCTTCGACCTCGCGCACCTGGAAGCGGCCCTGCTGGAGGAGCCGGTCGCGGGGCTCTCGGACGAGCAGAACACCGAGGTCCAGCAGCTGGCGAAGCGGTACGTGGACGACGCCGACCCGGCGGCCGCGCAGCGGCTGGCGGATCTGATCCCCCAGCGGACCTGGGTGCCGTACCAGTACACCCAGGACGACCTCGCGGGTGCGCTCGAGCGGCAGGAGAGCATCGCCGCCGAGCTGCGTGCGTTCGAGCGGAACGTCGAGCTGCGCGGGAACCTCGGGCTGGACCGCCCGACCTTCGTCGCGACGCTGGTCGTGGCCGCGCAGGTGCTGGCCCAGCGGGAGGAGGAGCGGAAGGCCGGGGCCGACGCCGAGGAGGCGCCGATCCGGGTCGGCCCGGCGGACCGGCTGCGGCTGACGGCGCTGAGCGACCGCGAGCTGCGGGCGCTGTTGGACTACGCGGCGGGTCTCGCGGAAGCGGAGATCGCGCGCCGGCTCAACGAGCAGATCCTCGACCGGCACGCGGCCGTCCAACCGCACCAGGTGGCCGGGTTCATCGAGAGGATCGGCGAGAAGCTGACCCGCGAGTTCCGCAACAACGCGCTGCTCGGCGGCCAGGAACCCGCAGGACGGGGCGTGCGCACCGAGGCGGCCGAACGCGACGCGATCATCGCCGAGACCGTCGCGCTGCCGCTGCTCGCCGAGGCGCTGGGGCTGGACGTCGAGGACGTGCGGGACCTGGTGCGCAACGAGGTCGTGGCCGCCGCTGCCGGGATGAGCGTCCAGGAGCTGCTGCAGCGGGTTCGCAACCAGGTCGTCCTGTTCGGGCAGGACCGCTGGGACCTGATGGAGCTCTGGGAGTCGGTGCCCGAGGAGTTCCTGGCCCAGGCGGTCGGGCTGACGGTCGAACAGCTGCGGGAGCGGATCGACGACCGGCTGGCGGCCACGGGGCTGGACCCGGCGGATGCGCGGGATGCGGTGCGGGACGAGGTCCTCGCGGAGACGGCCGGGATGAGCATCGAGGCCCTGCGGCGGGCGGTCCGCGACGAACTCGTGGACGATGCGGACTGGCTGAGCCCTTCGGACATCGTGGAGTGGCTGCCGGAGCAGGTCATGGCCCAGATGGCCGGCCTGGATCTCCACCAGCTGCACCGGCGCATGCGCGACCGCACGATCGCGCGGGCGGAGGCCGAGCTGGGGGCCACGACGCTGCGCCAGGCGGTCGAGACGATGCTGCGCGACCGGGGTGCGAACACCGGTCTGTGGCAGCAGGTACGCGACGCGCTGCGCGCGGTGCAGGACTTCGACCTGCACCCGGCCGAGCGGGCGGCGCTGTGGCAGCGCGCGGACCGGATCGAGGAGTTCATCACCCACCTGCCTGCCCGGCACCAGGAGCGGGTCTACCGGGTGCTGGTCGGGACCGGGATCACCTCGCTGGCGCAGCTGGCCGCGCTGTCCCGCGACCAGCTCGCCGACCTCGGCCTGCCGGCCGGCACGATCCGGGCGATCCGCCGGACCATCGCCCAGCTCGGGGCCCGTGGCGCGGTGCCGGGGCACCGGGGAGACACCCGTGACCGGCACGTCGCCGCAGAGCTGGCCCGAAACCTGGAGTGGGGCCACGAGGAGCTGCTCACAGCGCTGCACATCGCGGCGGGGCAGGCTCGTGACCCCAACCGGGCGGCCACGTTCGGCTGGACGTACCGGATGCGGCTGGGGAGCGGGGTCGCCGAGCTCGCGGTGCTCGCCGACGGGCTGCCGGAACCCGCCCGTGCCCTGCTCGTGCGGGCCCGGGAGGGCACGCTCACCGAGCCCGAGCTGGCCATGCTCGTCTCCTACGGGTCCGGCTCGCTGCGGATGGCGCAACCGGCCCAGGCCCGCCAGGTGGGCGAGATGAGCCAGCACGTGGCTCTGCTGGTGCTCGACGCGCACGTCGGGCGGCACGGGCAGGCCCCGATCGGGCCTGCGCCGCAGCAGCGGCGGTTCCCCGCTCGCGTCGCGGCGGGAGCGGGCACGCTGACCGGCGCCGCCGGAGCCGGACTGGCGGTGCTGACCGGCACGGGCGCGCTCGGCATGATCGCACTGGGGCTGGCCGGAACGGCGCTGGCCGGCGCGGTGGTCGCCATCGTCCACCTGGTTCGCAACCGCGGCCCCCCGGCCGAGGGGCGCCTCCCGACACCCACCGCCAGCGGCATGGCCGCGCGGCGGTGGACGGACCGGGTCCTCATCGGCAGTCCGCTGCTGATCGTCCCGGTTGCACAGCGCCCGGCGCTGATCACGCTGGCCGGCGCGGCCCTGATCGGGTTGCCGCTGTTCCTCGGCGGCGTTCCCGGGGCGGGCCTGCTCACCCTCGGCGCGGCGATCGTCGCCGGCATCCGGCTGTTGAACGGCCTGCTGCAGGTGCTGAAGGCCCGACTGCCGATGCCGGCGGGCAAGCGCGCCGGGAGGTCCGGTCCCGCCGGCCTCCAGCCGGACGTGCCGCGCGGGTTCACCGGTGCGCTGACGACGGCGAGCCCCGTGCTGGGCACGGCCGTGTGGCTGGCGCTGACGGGGCACGGCTTCGTCGCCCCGCTGCTCGTGGTGATCGGCGGGGTGGCCGCCGCGACGGCGATCGTGGCGATGCACCGCATGGGCGCGTCGCAGCCGCGCGGTTCGCCGGCCATGGCGCGGCGGATCGGCACGGCCGCCCTCGTCGCGACCACGTTCCTCGGCATCCCGGCGGCTGGGCTGTGGTGGGTGCTCGAGCACGGGCTCACGCACCCGGTGACGCTGGTCGGCGGCGGTGTGCTCGTCGCGGCCGCGATCGTCCAGGTCTACCGCTGGACGCACCCGGCACCGCGCGGTTCGCCGATCCCGGGCCGCCTGGCAAGGCGGATCGGCACCGGCGCAGCCTCCGCTGCGTTGCTCGGCGTGCTCGGCCTGTCGATGGCGGGCGCACTGGCGCACCAGCCGGAAGCGCCGGTGCGCGACCAGAACCCGGTCGTGCAGCTCGACGTGACCAACGTCAGCGCGGGAACGGTGCTGAACCTGCCGGCACCGGCCGCTCAGGGCGCGCCGGACCGGGCCGGGCGCGAGGTCGCCACGCAGCCGGGCGACACCGTGGCGCGGCTCGCCGACGGCCTGGGCACCGACCCGGCGGCGGTGCGGGCGGCCATCCGCGCGAAGAACCCCGACCTGGCCCTGCCGGCGAGCGATCTCGCTCCGCTGCCCGTCGGGACCACGTTCACGGCTCCCACCGGGACCGGGAACACCTGGAAGACCCAGAGGGACGACAACCTCACGTGGATCGCGCACCGGTTCGGGCTGCGCGACTGGACGGACATCGCCGATGCCAACCGGGACCGGCTCGCCGGGCGGGACGAGGACCTCATCCACCCGGGCGAGAACTGGAAGGTGCCCGGCGCGCCGACGCCGACGAACCCGACGCCGACGAACCCGACGCCGACGAACCCGACGCCGACGAACCCGACGCCGACGAACCCGACGCCGACGAACCCGACGCCGACGAACCCGACGCCGACCAGCCCCGCCCCGACGACCGGGCCGACGACGGGCGCACCGACCACGGGTGCCCCGACGACGGCGCCCACCGCCGGACCGACGACATCGCACACCCAGACGCCGACGACCGGGCCGAGCACCGGTAGGCCGTCGGCGTCGCAGACGACCGGCCCGTCGGCAACGCAGACACCGGGTCCGAGCACCGGCCCGACCGGGCAGCCCGGCATCCGCGGCCCGCCGCCGGCGATCGGGCAGATCCTGTTGCTCGCCGCCGGTGGGTTCCTGGCCGCGGTGGCGGCATGGTTCGCGCTTCGTCCGTTGCTGGGCCTCCTGCGCCGGAAGCTGGGCGGGGCGTTCGGCTGGACCACCGGTCGTGGCAGCGGGCCCGAGCCCACTGACGCCGAGCTGGCCTACCAGCGTGCCCTGGACGACAGCGCGAAGGCACAGACCGAGCTGGCGAAGGTCTCCGGCTGGGTGCCGTGGCTGGTGATGTGGGTGCGCGCCGACGGCCTGCGGAGCGAGCTGCTGGTCTACAAGCAGGTCGGCAAGGCGGTCGGTATGGACTGGCGGGAGGTCCGGGCGCTGGACCGGCAGCGGCATCGGCCGGGCCCGCAGACGGCGGGCGGACCGAACCCGCCGGCGCCGCTCGCTCCGGAGATCCTGGAGATGAGCCCGACCCAGGCCCTGAACGCGGTCCGGGCAAAGGTCGAGCAGCTGGCCGCGAAGGCGGAGACGGCGACCGTTGCCCTGGGCGTGGCGAAGGCGGACCTGGACAGGGAGCGCGCCGCCGCCGCCACGAAGGCAACCGGTACGCCGGGTGGCGCCGCGAGCGGCCTGCGCAAGCCGCACGGCTCGAAGCTCGACGAGTCGACGTTCCGCCGCTGGCTGGTCGGCGTGCGCATGAGCGGTGACGAGCGGGCCAGGCTGGCCGACGAGCTGCGCTCCCAGACGCTGCCCACCCAGACCGGGCTGCCGGCCGAGCTGATGCCGCTGTGGCAGCAGGCCGCCGCCGAGCTGGTGGACGGCGTGCGCGACGGGCCCGCCCTGTCCGAGCTGCTGGCGCGGTACCCGCGTGGTCCGCCGTCGGTGGAGTTCCACTGGATGTTCGCCCCGATCGTGGACCGGAGCACCGGGCTGGTCGCGGACGCCGGGCACAAGCGGAGCGGCGACGGCACGCTGCACGTGTACGTCAGCGACACCGGGACGGCCGCGGGCGTGCTGCACGAGCTGGTGGAGGCGCTGTTCGCGCCGTGGGCAGGCTTCACGCCCGCGCAGGCGCACGCCATCGCGGTGCTCGCCGAACGCGGGGTGGTGGACGCGGCGCAGCAGGGCGGCTCCTGGCTGACCGCGCGCGCCCGCCGCGAGATCGAGCAGCTCGCACGCGAACGTCGCATCGACGCGCTCACCGTGCTCGTGCGCGGGTACGACGACGTGCGCCGCGGCATCCTCGAGGAGTTCGAGGGCCAGCCCGCCTGGCGCAACCTGCTGCTCGGCTACGCCGACGAGTTCCACACGCTCGCCGAGGAGACGCTGCGCCCGCTGGTGGACACCTACCTCCGCAACCGGAGCTGGGCCAGGGCCAGGGCCTTCCTGCCGAGCATCAGGCGCACGCTGGTGGCGGCGGTGAATGGCGCCGCCGCTGACACCGGTCTGGACGCGGCCGCGGACGAGTTCAACCGCGCCGCCGAGCAGCTCGACAACGCGGTGAACGCGTGGACCGGTCGTGCCGACCTGGCGGCGTTCGCGGTCGCGGCGCTGCGCGCGGCGGACGCGACGCTCGCCGAGGACACGGCGATCGAGATGGCCCGCGTGCTGCTGGACCTGCCGGCTTCCGTGGTGGCGCACGCCGTCCACGGCGGTCGCGCGGCCGCGCCGCCTGCGCACTGGAACCCGGAGGTCGCGGCGGCCGAGCAGCTCCGCGCCATGATGGACACGCGCCGGGGTGCCTTGGAGGACAGCAGCGAGCGGGTGGACCGGACGCTGCGGGTGTTCGGCGACACGCTCGTCCGCGAGGACCCGACCGGGGCCGACCCGGGCTTCTACCAGGTCGTGGCGGGCGCGGTCGTCGAGGCGTCCGGGCGGGGCATGTCGAACTTCCGCATCCACAAGTCCACCGGGATCGACTTCGCGACGGTCTCGGCGATGACGGGCCGGATGGAGCCGAACCCGCGCGAGCGGATGCCGATCGTCGACAAGTTCATCCAGACCTACGTCGCGATCTGGGCATGGGCGAACCCGCAGGCCGCTCCGCCGCGCGAGTACCGGGCGGCCGCGAACTCCATCGACACCCGTGACCTCGGGGAGCTGGAAGCACGGCTGGTCGCACTCGGCGTGGAGGAGCGGGCCGCGGCCCTCGTCGGCAAGGAGCGCCGCGCCCTCGGGCTGCTGTGGGACACCCACCTGCACCACAACGACTACTCCGACCCGCGCTACACCCGCATCGCCAGCCAGCTGGCCTACATGCGGGCCGCGGGCATGCAGGGCGTGGTGATCCTCTCGCCGATCCCGCAGCGCGGCCGTGGCGTCTTCACCGCGGGCTCGGGCTCCTTCTACTACGCGCAGATCGGCGTGGTCCGCCTCGGCGTCACGTTCGGCGTGCCGATGCTGACCATGCACGGCAAGTTCCCCGACGTCCGGCTGTTCGACGGCGTCCGCGACCTGCGCAAGAAGGACGAGGACCTGGGCTGGCGGGCGATCCCGGGCATCTCCGGTGCCCGGGTCGACATCCCGGGCGCGCGGGGCTACCTGCACGCGATGCTGATCACGCACCCCGACCTGGCGTACGCCGTGGCCGAGACCACCTTCGCGAAGGAGGGCGTGACCCGCCTGCTGGGCCGTCAGGCCGCGCACGTGCTCAACCCGGACTACCTGGCGTACGCCGGCAAGCTGATCGACGCGGCCCGGCACGTCAAGCGCTCGCTGGGCAAGCACCACATCAGCCGCAGGTACCTGGTGGAGCTGGCACCGGGCCTGGCCGAGGTGTTCCCGGCCGGCGGTGGCGGCACCACCCTCGACCCGGTCGCGCTGCTCGAGCGGCTGAACGAGAACCGGCACCAGCTGGAGCAGCTGCTCAACGAGGTCTCGCTGCCGAGGAAGGCGAAGAGCCTCGCCCGCGCGGCGGCGAAGGCGTACCGGTCCGACACCGGCGAGCTGCAGATGTACAGCCCGCACACCGAGGAGCTCCTGCGGGCGTCGCAGGAGACCGGCCAGATGGTGATCATCCACAACGACGCCGGTCTGGCCCGGTTGGGCATCGACGGTCTCTACAAGGCCGGGCAGACCGACGAGCGCTACCTGATGCCGCTGATCGGGCTGCTGCGCAAGTACCCCGGGTCGAACGTGGTGATGGCCCACCTCGGGCTCGGCAAGTGGACCACGTTCTCCGACACGCACCTCGACGTCATCGACTGGATCCTCCAGACCTTCCCGGAGGAGCAGGTCAACTTCGACGTGTCGTGGAACGACCTGGCGCAGCACATCAAGGCGAGCGCTGCGACCCGCAAGCGGTTCGTCCAGCTGGTACTGGCCCACCCGAAGCGGTTCCTGTGGGGCTCGGACTCGGTGAAGGCGCCGACGCCCGACAACTACGAGCGGCACTACCACGACATGACGCCGCTGTTCGAGGAGATCGAGTCGAAGCCGGGCGGCGAGCGGGCCGTCCAGCTGATGCTGCACGGCAACGCCGCCCGGGTGCTCGGCAACGCCCGCCGCCGCGGCGAGCAGTGGGCGTACAACGAGATCACCTCGGGCAAGTGGACGCCGTTCCTCGACGCGCTGCCCGACAACCGCAGGCAGTTCGTCCTCGACTGGGCCGATGACCAGAGCGGTGCCGGTCGGGTCGCGACCCGCCGTGCGGACGGCGCGATCGTCGCGGACGGCCCCGGCAACTGGCGCGAGCACGAGCAGATGCAGTCGTTCCTCCGCTGGCACTGGGCTGTCACCGGCAAGGTCGTCGCGGGCAAGGACACCCTGCGTCTGCGGTGGCGCGCGCTGCGGTTGATCGCACTCGACGCGAAGATCGTGCTCAGCGAGCGCCTCACCCAGCTGGCCCTGTGGTGGAAGGAGCGCGGCGGGCTGCGCCCGGCCGACGACGCCGCTGTGCTCGGCGTGGACTACACACCCGAGGCGATCGTGGCCGCCCAGCAGGTCGACGTGATCACCGGCACCAGGGCGGGCGGCCCGGACCGTCGCGAGTGGATGGACAAGGTGCTGGCCGACGTGGACGGCACCCAGCGCGACGCCAACGCCACCGAGCGCAAGCTCGGCGAGCTGCGCAAGGAGCTGCGCAAGCGGTTCCGCGTCAACCTCGCGATCGGTGTCGGCCTGATGGCCACCGGGGCGTGGCTGGCCTGGTTCGGACCGCTGCCGGAGCTGGTCCCGGCTGGCGTGTTCGCCATCTCGAACAGCATTGCGTTCATCGCCCGCGGCACGATCACCGTGACGCGGACCGGGCACGGCCAGCAAGCGCGGGTGTTCGGCGAGTCGATCATCGAGCGGGGGCGCATCGACCTCAACGTGATCGCCTGGCAGGCCAACCTGATCCGCAAGTACCTGCCCGACGAGCTCACCCGCGTCGTGGGCAGGTCGGACCCGGACTTCGTGGCGGCCAAGCTCGCCGAGTTCGACCGGCTCACCGACGAGTTCCTCAGGCTGGCTGCCGCGATCCGCTACGCGCCGCTGAACGGGGTCTCGGTGGCGGCCCGGCAGAAGCTCGCGGTGGCCGAGTACTCCACCTACCAGGACCGGATCAGCCGGTTGATCGGCGCGACCGCCAACTCGATCGTCGGGCTGAACCCGCACTCCGGGATCACCGGCCGGCTGGTGCACACCACACTGGCGACGACGTTCGCGGTCAACCTGATCGGGCACCTCGCACTCGCGGTGACCGCGGGTGACCCGCTGACGTTCATGGTCAACGCCGCGTACGCCGTGTCCGACGCCATCTTCGGGCTGCACGCCGTGGCGGGTGCCGCGAGCGGCTGGGCCGGCTACGACATCAGCACCCACCCGTGGTTCCGGTTCATGGTGCAGGTGCCCGGCTTCCTGGTGCTGACGACGGCCAACTTCCTGCTCGGCATCCAGTTCGCGGTCGACGGCCACATCATCCCGGCGCTCTCGGCGATGGTGCTGACCTTCACCACCGCGTACGTGCTGAACCGGGGCGTGGCGCTGGAGCTGAACCTGGGCCGCCGGGCCCCCAAGCGCGGAGCCGCGGCGAACTTCATGATCGGCTCGTCGCTGATCGCCCTCGGCCTGATGAACCTGAATGCAGGAAACGTGGAGGTGCAGCTGATCGGGCTCGTGATCGGGGCCTCGGTGCCGATCGTCATCGTGGTCCGCGGCCTGGTGGAGCGGTTCGCCGGCCTGATCCCGCGCCGCGAGGTGCCGGCCCGGTCGCTGCCGGGCCGCCCCGGTGGCCCGCCGTCGTCGGGGCCGCGTGGACCCACCGGGCCGACCGGACCCAGCGGGCCGACCGGACCCAGCGGGCCGACCGGGCCGGGCGTCGGTCCGGCGGGGCCGGGTGCCGGGCCGGTCGCCGGCCGTGCGCGTCCCGGGCGGGTCGCACGCGTGGCGGCGGCCGCGGGCGTCCTCGCGGTGCTGCTGCTCGGCGGCCCGCTCGACAACGGCGCGGCGAAGGGTCCGCCGCCCACGGCGCCGTCGACGAGCGCGCAGGCCACTCCGGGTGCGGGCCAGACCACGGCGGTGGCGCCGAGCACGGCTGCGCCGAACACACCGGCGAGCGGGACGGCGCAACCGGTCGGCTCCCCCGCGACGGCCCACCCGCAGAGCGGCCGGCCGACGATCCGTGCGCCGCCCGCGACCGGGGAGCCCTCTCCGTTCGGCCGGATCCTGCTCGTCGTCGGCGCGCTGGCCGGTGCGGTGGCGGCGTGGTTCGGGCTGCGCGCGTGGTGGCGGCACCGCGCTGCGCGCGGCGGGCCGGCCGGCGTGTCCGACCCGGACCTGGTGATCCGCCGGGCCACCGAGGCCGACATCGATGCGGTGGTGCAGCTGCGCCTCGAGCGGGCCGACTGGCTCGCCGCGCGCGGCTCGGACCAGTGGACCGGCGGCATCACGCCGAGCACCTGGCGGGCAAGGGTCGCGGAGTCGGTGCGGGCCGGGCGGACCTGGATGGCCACCACCCGCGACGGCACGGTGCTGGGCACCATCGCGATCGACTTCGAGGCGACGCCCGGGATGTGGACCGCCGAGGAGCTGGCCACCGCGGTGATGGTGCACCGGCTGATGGTCAGCGTCGACGCCGCGGGCCAGGGGGTGGGTGCCGCGCTGCTCGCGCACGCCGACCAGATCGCCATCGACTCCGGCCGGGAGTGGGTGCGGCTCGACGCGTGGACGACCAACGCCGAGCTGCACCAGCTGCACCTGCGGTTCGGGTTCACCTACGTGCGCACCGCAACCGGCGTCGCCACCCGGTCGGCCGCGCTGTTCGAGCGCAGGGTCGGGGTGGCCCGGCCGTTCGAGCACACCGCGGCCGGCCGCGGGCACGGCCACAGCCACGGGCACGACGAGCCCGAGGTGCCCGACGTGGCCAAGGGCACTCCGGTCGAGCGCGAGTGGGCACGGCTGGGGCTGGCGAAGGCGGCCTGGATCGCGCTGCCGGTGCTCGCCGTGGCCGCGGCGGCCGGCGTCGTCATCGGCGTCCTGACCGGCTCGGGAGCGGTGCTCGCCGACGCGTTCCACAACCTGTTCGACCTGATGCCCGGCCTGCTGGCGATCGCGGCGGCGCGGATCGCGGCGAAGCGGTTCGACACCGCCGCGGACCGGTCGATCGGGATCGCCATCCTGGTCAGCGGGGTGCTGATCGGCGTCGACGCGATCACCGGGACGCACCACCTGACCGGGTCACCGTGGTGGGTCGTCGGTGGCGGCGTGCTGGGTCTGGCCGCCAACGGGGTGGGCTTCTGGCTCTACAAGAACACCGGCAACAGCACGGGCAAGGCCTCCGCCGCGCACGCGCTGTCCGACGCGTTCGGCTCCTTCGTGGTCGTGCTCGGTGGCGTGGCGGCGCTGGTCGGCCTGCCGGCGGCGCTGTCCGACCAGGTCGCCGCTGCCGTCGTGGCCGGGCTGATCGTGCTGATGGGCGTCGGGGTCACCACCGGCCGGGACGTCGACCTGCTCGAGCTGCTGCGCCCGATCAGGTGGCTGCGCGAGATGGGTGGCGCCGTCGCCGACCTGGTCAAGATGATCGACAGTGGGTTGGCGCACCCGCTGCGGCACCTGCGCAGCGGTGGCCGGGAGGCGTACCGGTGGTGGGCCGAGTACCGCGTCCGCCGGGTGATGCGCGGCGACGTCATCGCGCTGCCCATCGACGACCCGCGGCTGGCCCGGATCCGCGGGATGCGCGAGGCCGTGGCACTCAGCGAGCGGTTCACTGTCGTCGGTGACCTGGTGGTCCGCGTGTGGAGCCTCTGGCACCGGCCGGTCGACCACACCGTGATCGCCCTCGGGCCCGACGAGTTGATCGCGCTGCGCCGCGACGCCGCGCTGCACGCCCTCAACAGCGGGCTCTCCGCGCGTCAGGTGGGCAGGCTGCTCGGCCTGCCGCGCCGGGAGGTGGCCCGCTGGGTGGAGGCCGGGCGGGTGCCGACCCCGGCCGCGCTGGCTCACGAGGATGCACTCGCCCGCAGCGACGAGGCCGTGCTCCGGCTGCACGAGTTCACCCACGGCTCGGTGCCGTGGCTGGTCAGCAAGCTCCGTTCCACCGGCCGGCGCAGCGAGGCCGACGTCGTCAAGGCCGTGGCCGCCGCGCTGGGGCTCGGCGAGGACGTGGTGGCCGCGATCTCCCGCGACCCGGACCTGACGCTGGACCCTCCGGGTGAGCCGCTGGCCCCGGACATCCTCGAGATGACTCCGAGCCGCGCCCTGCGCGCGGTCGCGGCGCACCGCAGGCACCTGGAAGCCGCGGTGCGGAGCACCACCGAGGCGGTGCGGTCCACGCGCGCCGCGCTGGACGCCGAGAACGCCGCGGGCGGCGGCGTCGTCACCGGCGGTGCGCCGCCGGCCTCCGGGCTGCGCAAGCCGCACGGCTCCCGGATGGACGAGACCGGGTTCGCCGGCAAGCTCCGCGGCCGGGGCCTGTCCCCGATCCGGCGAGCCACGCTGGGCGACCAGCTGCGTGCCGGTGGCACGTTGCCCGTCGGGCCAGGCGAGCCGAGCGACCTGGTCGGGCTGTGGCGGCAGGCGGCCGCCGAGTACCTGGCGGGGGAGTTCGACGGCCCGGCGTCGTCCGAGCTGCTGCGGCGGAACCCGGCCGCCCCGCGGGCACCCCCTGCGATCGCGTTCCACCGGTTGAAGCGGCCGATCGTGGACCGGCGCATGGGCCTGTCCGCCGATGCGGGGCACAGGTTCAGCCCGGACGGCACGCTGCACATCTACGCCGACGATGCGGCGGGCGTGCTGCACGAGCTGGTCGAGGCGCTGTTCGCGCCGTGGGCCGGGCTCACGCACGAGCAGGCGCACACGGTCGCGGTGCTGGCCGAGCGCGCCGTCGCCAACCCGGCTCAGCGCGACGGTGAGCTGCTCACAGCCCGCGCTCGCCGGGAGCTCGCCCAGCTGGTGGCCGACGGCCGGGCCGACGTGCTGACCGTGCTCGTCCACGAGTTCGAGCAGGTGCGCGACCACACCCTGGTCGCGTTCGCCGGGCAGCCGCGCTGGCGTCCGGTGGTGCTGCGCTACGCCACGGAGTTCCACAACCTGGCCATCGCTGCCCGGCAGGAGGCCGTCGACCAGCACCAGCGGCACCAGCGGCGGATCCGCCGCCACGGATACGCCCCGTCGGTGAAGCGGCAGTTGACGACGGTGGTGGACACCCACAAGGCGGGCGTGGACGGCACGATCGACGCCTACCAGGCGGCCGTCACCGACCTGCGGGACCACCTGGAGCGCTGGAAGGCCCGCCGCGGCTGGGTGACGTTCGTCGTGGCGGCCCTGCGCGACGCCGACCCGGCCTTGTCCGAGCAGACGGCGATCGCGCGTGCCGCGGTCCTGCTCGAGCTGCCGGTCGTGGTCACCGAGGCCGCCGTCGCCGTCGGCAGGCCGTCGGTGGCGCCGCCGGGGTGGACCGCGGGCACGAACGTGACCGACCTCCTGACCGCACTGATGCGGGCTGCGCACGACGGCCTCCACCACGCCACGACGCGGGTGGACGAGAAGCTGGTCGAGGAGGGCGACGCCCTGGTCGCCTTCTACGACGCGGTGGAGGACGCCGTCGTCACGGCGTCCGAGAACGGCATGTCGAACTTCCGGATCCACAAGGCGACCGGAATCCCGTTCGACACGGTCGCCGAGATGACCCGGTTCCCGGAGGCGAACCCGGGCGAGCGGCTGCGCTGGGTGGACAAGTTCATCCCGGCCCGGGCCGCGCTGTGGGCGCGTTGGCGCACCCTGGTGACCGGCGCCCCGCCGGTGGCCGCGGAGTACGGGGCCTCCGCCGCGTCGATCGACACCAGCGACGTCGAGCTGCTGCGCGAGCGGCTGGTCGAGCTCGGGGTCGAGCGGAGGGCCGCCGAGCTGATCGGCAAGCAGCGCCGCGCGCTCGGGCTGCTGTGGGACACGCACCTGCACCACAACGACTACTCCGACCCGCGCTACGTGCGGATCGAGAACCAGCTGAAGATGATGCGCGGTGCGGGCCACCAGGGCGTGGTGATCCTCTCGCCGATCCCGCAGCGGGGCATGGGCCTGTTCACCGCCGGGTCGGGCAGCTTCTACTACGCCCAGATCGGCGTCTACCGGCTGGGCATCACCTTCAACATCCCGATGCTCGCCATGCGCGGCAAGTTCCCCGACGTCCGGCTCTTCGACAGTGTCCGGGGCCTCGACTCGAACCTGCGCTGGCGGGTGGTGCCGGGCATCTCGGGGGCACGGCTGGACATCCCCGGAGCACGCGGCTACCTGCACGCGATGCTGATCACGCACCCGGACATGGCGTACGCGGTGGCCGAGACCACGTTCGCGAAGGAGGGCGTGACCCGGCTGCTCGGCCCGCAGGCAGCGCACGTGCTCAACCCCGCGTACCTGGACTACGCGGGCAAGCTGATCAAGGCGGCCGAGGTCGTCAAGAAGTCGCTGCGCGGCGGGCTCATCACCTTCGCCCACCTGCGCGACGTGGCGCCGGGGCTCGTCGAGGTGTTCCCGGCCGACCACGCCGGCACCAGCCTGAACCCGCTGGAGCTGATCGAGCGGCTCAGCGCCAATGTCGGCGGCCTGCGGATCCTCCTGGGGGACCTGTCGAAGCACCGGCTGGCCGACACGCTTCCCGATTCCGCGCCCGACATGTACTCCCCGCACACCCGCGAGCTGCTGCAGGCGTCGTCGGAGACCGGCCAGATGGTGATCATCCACAACGACGCGGGCCTGGCCCGGCTGCGCGCGGACGGTCTCTACAAGGCGGGCCTGCCCGACGAGCGCTACCTCGTGCCGCTGCTCGGGCTGCTGCGCCAGTACCCGAACGCCAACGTCGTGCTCGCGCACCTCGGCACCGGCAAGTGGACCACCCTGTCGGAGAACCACCTCGAGGCCATCGACTGGGTGCTGCGCACCTTCCCCAAGGAGCAGGTCAACTTCGACGTCTCGTGGAACGACCTCGCCCAGCACATCTACGCCAGCGAGGCGATCCGCAAGCGGTTCGTGCGGCTGGTGCTCGGGCACGAGGACCGGTTCCTGTGGGGCTCGGACTCGGTGAAGGCACCGACCGAGGACAACTACGAGCGGCACTACCACGACATGACGCCGCTGTTCGAGGAGATCGAGTCGAAGCCGGGCGGCAGGCGGGCCGTCCAGCTCATGCTGCACGGCAACGCCAACCGGGTGTACGGCAACGCGCGCCGCCGCGGCCAGCAGTGGGCCTTCGACGAGATCACCTCCGGCCAGTGGGACGACTTCCTGCGTGCCCTCCCCATCAGGCGGGAGCAGTTCGTCCGCGCGTGGGTGGAGGAGCAGCGCGCCGCCGGGCGGACGAACGACGCGGACCACGTGCTGATCGGTCCCGGCCATTGGCACGCGCACGAGCAGATGCGCTCGATGCTGCGCTGGCACCACGCGGTGACCCCGGACGTCGTGGAGGGCCGCAACACCTTCGGCCTCTACAAGCGGGCGCTGCAGCTGGCGGCCTCCGAGCAGGTCGCCAAGGTGGCGGGCCGGCTGGACCGGTGGGCCGACGCGTGGCTCGACCGGCAGGGCCTGCGCCCGGCGGAACGGGCCACGGCGCTCGGCGTCGACTACAGCGTTCAGGCCATGGTGCTCGCCGCGCAGGTCGACGCCGCCACCCGCACCACCGCGGGATCGCCGGACCGCACCGAGTGGATGGACGCGGTCAGGGACGACGTGGAAGCCACCCAGAAGCAGGCGGTCCAGAGCGAGCGGGACATCGCCGAGATGCGCGCGACCCTGCGCAAGCGCTTCCGGCTCAACATGGCGATCGGCGGCGCGCTCATGGTCGCCGGCGTGGTGATGGCCTTCGGCCCGGTGACCGCGCTCGCCCCGACAGGGGCCCTCACCATCACCAACAGCGTGGCGTTCATCGTGCGCGGCGCCATCACGCTGACCCGCACCGCGCACACCCAGCAGGCGCGGGTGTTCGGTGAGTCGCTCATCGAGCGCGGCCGGGTCGACCTGAACGTGATCGCCTGGCAGGCGCACCTGATCCGCAAGAACCTGCCGTACGAGCTCGAGCCGGTGCCGGGTCGCGGCCGCGAGGCGCACCTGCGCCACGTGCTGGACGAGTACGACCGGCTCACCGAGGAGTTCATGCGCCTCGCCGCGGCGCTGCGCTACACCCCGCTGCTGCCCGGCGAGAGGGTCTCCGACCGGCAGAAGCTGGCGATCAAGGAGTACTCGATCTACCAGGACCGGATCAGCCGGTTGATCGGGGCGACCGCCAACTCGATCATGGACATGAACCCGCACTCCGGACGGTTCGGCCGGGGGCTGCACACCACGCTCGCGACCACGTTCCTCGTCAACCTGGTCGGGCACATCGCGCTCGCCTCCACCAGCAGCGGGCTCGCGTTCTGGGTCAACGCCGTCTACGCGGTGGCCGACACCGCGTTCCTGCTGCACGCCGCCGCATCGGCGGCCAGCGGCTGGGCCGGCTACGACATCGGCGGGCACCCCCGGTTCCGGTGGATGGTCCAGGTCATCGGCTTCCCGGTGCTGACGGTGGCCAACCTGCTGCTCACCGTCCAGTTCGCGGTCGACCTGAACGTCCTCTCCGCGGTGTCCGCGGCGGTGCTCACCGGCACCACCTACTACGCCTCCCGGCTGGGTGTGGCTCTGGAGCTGTCGCTCGGCCGCAAGGCCCCCAAGCGCGGCGCCACCGCGAACTTCACGATCGGCGCCTCGCTGATCGCGCTCGGGCTGATCGGCCTCAACCCGGACAACCTGGCCGTCCAGGTCGCGAGCCTGGTGTTCGGGGCCTACGGGCTGATCACCTTCCTGGGCGTCGAAGCTCTGCGCCACGTGAGGACGACCGACACGTGGGAGCGGCAGATCAAGCCGAGGCTGCCGTTCTCGGCGGCGCGCCCGCGTGGCCCGCCGCCCGGCTCCGCCGGCGGTCGGCGCGGCGGCGCGCTCGCGGTGGAGCCGCTCGGCCCGGCCGGCGAGGGGTTCGAGGCCGCGCTCGGCACGGCCACGCCGACCCCGCTGCTGACTCGTGACGGCGGCGCGGGCGGTCTGCTGGTGCTCGCGGCGGAACTGCGTGAGCGGGGTGTCGGCGACGAGACGTTGCGCAACGTCATCGCCTACACGTTCCGGGGGCGGGTGTACGTCACCGACGAGCAGCTGGTGGTGATGCGGAGGCTGCAGGCGAAGGGTCTGTTGCCGGCGGACTTCCTGGAGCGGGTGCTCGCGCACGAGCACGCGTACCGGGTGAACCGGCCGGGCGCGGACGCGTCCGGCGAGGAGTTGGCGGCGTGGCGGGAGCGGCGCCGGGGCAGCGCTCAGCGGTTGGCCGGGCAGTGGCTGCGCGCGCTGGCGGCCGAAGCCGAGGCCGTCCTCGTACGCCACCCGGTGCTCGCGGCACTGGGCACCGACCCCCTCCCGGTGACCAGCGACCAACCCGCCGCCGCGTACGGCGAGTACTACGGCAACCCCGGCTTCCGTTCCTCCGAGGAGGACCAGCGTCGCTACCTGGCCGACCCGCCGGTCAACTCCGCACGCGCCGCGAGCGTCCACCTGCTGATCGACACGATCCATGCGCGGGGTGCGCTCCGCGACATACCGCGGGCGGACCTGCACGCGATGATCGTGTACCTGACGGCGTTCTACGCCGAACCCAATGCTGCGCTGCGCTCAGGCGACCCCGAGCAGATCAGCCGCCACGACGCCTTCATCCGGGCCGCGACCTCCGGGTTCAACCAGCTGAACGCCGTCAGCGGCACCTCCGCCTACCGGGGCATCTGGCTGTCCCAGCGGGACATCGCCCGGCTGCCCGAGACCCACCCGGTCGGCGGGCTCGTGGTCGACCCCGGGTTCGGTAGCACGGAGATCCCCAGGTACGCGCCGCCGGGCGCTGACCCGACCGCCGGGCTGCGCACTGCGTACTACAGCGAGATGCCGGTCACCATCGAGGTCCGTTCGCGCACCGGCCGAAACTCCTCCCGGGTGATCGAGTGGTTCGCCGGGGGGCGCTTCCACGAGCTCACCTTCATCCCCGGTTCCGCATTCGTGGTCCGCGATCTGCGGCTGACCCGCCTCGACAACGGCGCATACCTGGCGCACATGGTGTGGGAGGACGTCAGCGACCTGTCCCCACAGGGCGGCCGGACCCTGCGTGGGCTGCACGGCGAGCTGATCGGTGAACTGGCCGTGCTGCGCGCGTTCATCGCTCGCGCCGAAGCGCACCCGGTATCGCGCGCGGAGGCACGCCAGGTCCTCGAACGCGCCGAGCGGGCGCTCGCCACCGATCTCCCCCGGGAAGAAGCCGCGGCGACGCATGACTGCGCGCAATGCGGCGAGGTGGTCGCGCACGACCACCGGTTCTGCGAGCGGTGCGGCGCGCGGCAACCGTCCGGTGGTGCGCTGGCGGTGGAGCCGTTGGGTGCGGCTCGCGACGGTTTCGAGGCGGCGCTGGGTGCGGCGCGGCCGGTCCGGCTGCTGACTCGTGACGGCGGCGCGGGCGGTCTGCTGGTGCTCGCGGCGGAACTGCGTGAGCGGGGTGTCGGCGACGAGACGTTGCGCAACGTCATCGCCTACACGTTCCGGGGGCGGGTGTACGTCACCGACGAGCAGCTGGTGGTGATGCGGAGGCTGCAGGCGAAGGGTCTGTTGCCGGCGGACTTCCTGGAGCGGGTGCTCGCGCACGAGCACGCGTACCGGGTGAACCGGCCGGGCGCGGACGCGTCCGGCGAGGAGTTGGCGGCGTGGCGGGAGCGGCGCCGGGGCAGCGCTCAGCGGTTGGCCGGGCAGTGGCTGGACGCGCTGGCGGCCGAGCAGGCGAGCCTGCGGACGTCGGCGGCCGGGGGCATGGCCGAGCTGACCCGGATCGTCGACTCGGCGCTGTCCGCGGCGGCCGAGCACCGGCCCGGCCGGGGGTCGGCGGCAGCGCGCTCCGAGCTCACGGACGCCACGACGCGAGCGGCCCTGCTCACCGAGCAGCTCGCCGAGGTCGCGGACCCGGGGGTGCGCGCGCAGCTCGCCGGCGAGCTGGCCGTGATCGTGCGGCGGCTGGACGTGGCCCGGCGGATCCTCATGATCACCGACGACCCGTCGCTCGGCTCGTCGCCGAGCACGCTGTTGTGGCTCACCGCGTTGGGCGTGCTGCGGGACGTCGCCGCCGAACCGGTCGCCGGGGCGGAGGCATGGCGGACCACGCTGGTCGTCCGGCTGTTCCAGGCGCTGCGGCGGCCGTTCGCCGCCGCGGGCGACCCGGTCTGGGCCGCGGTGGCGGACCTGCCGAGCTGGGTGGCCGAGGCGCTCGGCAGGCCGTACTGGCTGGACGGGTGGTGGGCGCGCAAGGCGGCCATGCGCGACCGGCTCGCGCTGGCGCTGCTGATCGCGGCCACCGGCGGGTCGCAGTGGCTGGCTGACCTGCCCAAGCGCCGTCGCGGCGCGGCCATGCTGTCGGACCTGACCGAGTCGTTGCTCGGCACGACCTGGGGCCCGGCGCTCGACGAGCTCCTCGCGAACGCGCCTGACGCCGCCTGGGGCCATGACCGCAAGCTGTACCTGGGCGCGTGGCTGAGCCTGGCGCGCACCCTCGCCCGCCTGGACGGGGTTCTGGCGGCGCAGAACCTGACCGAGGACGTCCGGGCCGATCTGCACCTGCTCGCGCTCGGGAAGCCGGAGAAGGAGGCGAAGCGGGCTGCCTCGCTCACCGCCTACGAGCGGCAGCTGCGCGGGACCGTCGCCCGCGGGATCGGGAACCTCCTGCGGGTCTGGCTGTCCGGATCGCGGGCGATCCCGATGAAGCCCGGGGACATGCTGTGGAACGCCCTGGTGGAGTACAGCGCGGTGAGCAGGCATGACCTGGAGCAGCTGCTGGTCCGCTACTTCGCGGTCGTCCACCGCGGCGGGACCGCCGCGGAGGCCGCCGCGGTCGCCTGGAGCTGGTGGCACGATCTGCTCACCGTCCGGCTGGGAGGGGTGCGCCCGTGGGTGGCGCGCGAGCACGCCCCGGCCGCACTGCGCCGGACGATCGGCCGTCAGCACGTGCTGATCGAGGTGTCCACCGACCCGGTGGAGGTCCTGCACCTGGGCTGCGGGTTCGGCAACGCCTGCCAGCACCTGCTGTCCGGGGTGGAGCGGGAGTTCGCCCAGGAGAACGTGCTGCACCCGCGGATCGCCGTGATCTACGCGCGCGAGCTCGACCAGCACGGGAACATCGGTGGCCGGATCGCCCGGCTCGCGGTGTTCGTCACCGACGGCGAGATCCTCGCGCTCAGCCACGTCATGGCCGACCGGGAGGCGCGATCGGCGGAGCTCGCGGCTGCGTTCACCGAGTTCCTCACGGGATGGGCCACCGAGCTGGGCGTGGACTACCTCGTGCAGACCCGCCCGACCACCTGGTACGAGCCGCGCCTGCTGCCTGCACCCCGGGGCGCGGTCACCCGGATCCGTACCGTGCAGCTCCACCCCTACGGCAAGTGGAGCGGCGCCCGGACCGACCTCGACGCGAAGGCCACGGCGCAAGGGATCTCCGCCGACGTCTTCGCCGCGAGCCCCGGCTCGCCGGTGACCATCCCCGGCCACCGCCGGCTGCCCAGCACCTTCGACGAGACGTTCGAGGTGTGGTCCCCGCCCACGGCGCCGCCGACCACCCGGGTCCGCCCCGACACCGTGGCGTGGATGCTGCGGGAGGCGCGCGACCAGATCGTGCTGGCCCACGACCTGCTGAGCGACCCGAACGCCGACGAGTACGACCTCGAGCAGGCGGCGGAGCTGCTCGCCGACGCCGAGGCCGGTCTGGCCGACGTGACCGCGGTGCCGAGCGGCGGCCGCCAGGCCGGCCACACCGTCACCCGGTACCTGCTCGACGTCACCCGCGCGCTCGCCGAGAACCAGGCGGACCGGGTCGCCCGGCTCGACGCCGAGATCGCGGGCCGGCTGGCCGACCACCTGCGCACGGCGGGCGAGCTGGTGCTGGCCGAACGGTTCCGGTCCTTCGAGCCGGCCGTCGCGGTGCACCCCGCGCTCGTGCAGGCGATCGCAGCCGACGATCGGTTGGAGATCACCCTGGGCGCCGGGGACGCCGTGGTGGTGAGGCTCGCCGACCGGGCCGGGTTCACCCCGACCATGCAGGGCGAGCGCGACCTGTGGCGGCTGGCCGGCCAGGGCGTTCCCGCGCCGCTGCTGGTGGCCGACGACTTCCCCGCATCGACCCCGCTGCTCGACGCCCGGCTCGGCTCCTTCGAGCTGATCGAGCAGCTGTGGCGGGCCGCGGGTGCTCCGACGTTGACGACGGGCCCACTGCGGGTCCACCAGGTCGCCCGCGACGGCCTCGTGTTCTCCCTGATCGTCGAGGGTGACGAGCTCGTGCGGCTGCTGGTCGTCGAGCAGGCGGTGGCCCCGACCACCGAGCGGCACGCGTGGCGGACCCTCGCCGCGTCCCTGCCCGGCTTCCCCAACCCGCACGGGCGCCGCGGTGGCGTCGACGGCGCCGTCGAGCTCGGCACGCCCGAAGCCGTCGCGCTGATGGGCACCGGGACGCGCGTGCGCTGGGAGCTTCGCGCCGACGGCAGCCTGTGGCTCGTGCCCGGGCCGAGCACCGAGGCGCTGGTGCCGGCCGCCGGCACCGCGGTCTTCACCACGCCGGACGGCCCGCTCGTCGGCACCGAGCTGACCGTGCTCACCCGGCAACCGCGCACGTACGGCGACACCGGCGTCGAGAACCGGCTGCTCGGCCTCCTCGTCTCGTCGGCGTTCGTCCGCTACGGGCTCGCGTTCACCGGTGACCAGGCCGGCCAGGAGCACCCGGGTTCGCAGCTCGACGCGAATCCGGATGCCCGCGGCGGTGGTGACGGCGCGGCGATCCACGGCGGCTTCCTGCCCGGTGACGAACCGCTACTGCGGTCGCTGCTCCGGGAGGCGCTGCGGCGGGGCATCGCGAAGCCGGTGGACCCTGCCGAGCTGCCGGGATCCCCGCGTGGCCCGCCGGCCCGGGTGCTGCGGGTTCCCGGAGCGCTCCTGCGGGCACGCGGCCTGGTCCGGGTGGCGGATCACCTGGGCGCCTACACCCTGCACACCGCCGACGGCCCGGTGATCGTCCTCACCAACGAGATGTTCGCGCGGTTGCAGGCCGCCGGTCTGCTCGCCGAGATCCTGCGGACCGAGATCGACGACCGGGTGCTCGGCCTGCGCGACGAGGAGGCGCACCAGCGGCACGTCGACGCGGTGATGGGGCGGTTGCCCCGGCCCGCGAACGCGGAGCCCACCGCGCGCGAGGTCGAGCGGTTGACCGGCGAGGTCGTGGCGCTGCTGCGAACGAGCCCGGAGGGCGTGCTCAGCGTGCGCTACGTGGAGCGCCGGTTCGCGCTCACGCGCAACACGCTCCACTACGTGGTGTGGGTTGCCGGAGGCGACCTGTTCGTGTCGGACGACGGTTCGCGGGTGGCGCTGACCGAGGTGATGCGCGAGTGGTGGCTGGACCACGGGTTCCGAACCACCGACGCCGAGCGTGCCGAGTACCGCGAGCAGCTCGGCAAGCACCGCGTGCGCCTCATGAAGCGCGGGTTGGTCGCCCCGTCGCTCAGGCGGTTGCTCAGCTGGCACCCGGAGCTGGCCGCAGTGCCGTGGGAGGACCTGATCGCGGGCCGCGACTACACGAGGTGGGGTTCCCGGTTCAACCGGGCGCTGCGCTCGCTGAACGTCACGGAGCTGGCCAAGTGGACCGTGCACATCCGGACGTTGGTGTCCGGGCTGAACCAGCTTCCGTTCCGCGGTTGGGTGAACCGGGGTGTGCACTTCGAGAGCGTCGGTGCGGCAGCCCGGTACGCGGAGCGCTACGTGCCCGGTCGAACGGTGACCGAGTCGCAGATCGTCAGCGCCAGCAAGCGCAAGGGCTACACCCCCACGGTCAAGTTCCGGATCTTCTCGGTCACCGGCGGCTACAGCGGGTTGATCTCCAGCGTGCCCGCGCACCAGGAGGTGACGTTCCGACCCGGCACCACCTTCCACGTGCTGCGCAAGCAGCAGGACCGGCGCGGGCGGTGGACGATCCTCCTGGTCGAGGACGGCCCCGAGGGGCCGTACGCGCCGTGGCCGGGGATCCGCGACGAGGCCCTGCGCGACGCCCTGGCCGCCCGCATCGGCCGCGGTGGCAAGTACCGGTCCCTCTACCACATCGCGACCTTGAAGGACCCGCTCGAACGTCTGCTCATGAAGGTGGAGAGCGGGTCGGCGCGCCACTACGTCCTCTTCGCGGGGGCGATGGCCGCAGCCGTTGTGGTGCTGACTTCAGTTGTTCCGCCGCTGGTCATCGGATTCCCCGTCTACGTCGCGGCGCACCGGCTCGCCCGCGGGGTCGGTCAGCTCGCCCATCGCTGGTGGCTGATGGGGAGCCGCTGGATGCGGACCCGATCGCAGCGGCCTGCAGGCGTGCTGGATCAGGTGATCGGCGCCGGCCCGTTCACCGAGAACGAGCGAGAGAGGATCACCGCCGCACTGCCGAGAGCGTGGAACCTGGCTGCAGGCAAGGCGTTCGGAGGAGCGGGTGGGACCCGCACGTTGTTCCAGGCGGAGCGTTGGGTGTTCCGGCCACTGCGTGCACGGCTGCGCGGCTGGGAGATCCGCGTGGTGGCGCCCATGAATCTGATGCGAGCCCTGGCGGATGACGGCCTCGACACGAAGACGGCCGTCCGACTCGCCCGCCGGATGGTGGTGTCCCTGGACGCCACTTCCGCGGTGGCATACCTGACCACCGACATGGTCGGCGCGACCGTTCGGCACACCAAGGAGTACCGCCTGCTGGGCAAGCATTGGTGGGCCGATTTCCTCACGATGCTCGCCGAGCAGGGAGCCTCGGGGACCGTGCCGCGCGAGGGCCCACCCGTCGAGAGCCTCGACGGTTTCCTGGGCCTCGTCCGGTCCCGGATCGCCGCACCCCCTGCCCCGCCGGCCGTTCGCGCCACCACGCGCGTCGGAAGGGGGAAGTGGACCCCCTGCGCCGCGTGCGACCAGCTCCACTGGGGGCCTGATGGCGCGGCAGGACTGTTGCTGGTGCACCACGCGCCGGACGGGACGCCGTGGGTGCTGCTGCAGCACCGGGCAGGCCGGAACCAGAACGCGGGGACGTGGGGCCTGCCGGGCGGGGCCCGTGATCCGGGCGAGACCGCCGGTCAGACGGCGGTCCGGGAGACGCTGGAGGAGACGGGGCTGCGTCTCGGGCGCGACTACACCCTGGCCGGGCGCAGCTACGTCGACGATCACGGCAACTGGTCCTACGTGACGGAGCTCGGTCACGCCGACTCGCTGGTCGCTCCGAGGCTGTCGCGGAAGGCGCGTGGTGAGAGCGCCGAGGTGCGCTGGTTCCGCCACGCCGAGGTGCCCGCGCTGCCGCTGGAGCCAGGGCTCGCCGCCAGCTGGCCGGCCGTGCATGCCGTGTTGGTCGGCAGCGGTCCGGGGGGCGGTGGGGCCGTCACCGGCGGCCTGGTGGCGGTCGGGGCGGCCGGAGCGGCGCGGCGGGCGATGCCGCGCGTGGCCGAGGCGTTGTACCAGGCCGGACAGCCGTTGGACCGGAAGCGGTACCCGGGCCGGCCCCGTGGGCCGCCGGTGAACGTCCGGCTCGTGCCGGCTGCCCAGCGACCGGCAGCGGCCGCGGGTGTGGTCGCTTTCGGCTACCGGGCGCGCGGGGTGGTGCTGATCTTCGAGGACGTCTTCGCGGAGATCGAGGAGCACATCGCCGCGGACCGTCTCACGGTCGGCTGGTGGAACCACCTGCTGGAGCACGAGCGGGACTTCCACCTGCTCCGCGACGAGGACACCGGGCAGCGGCACGACGACGACGCCGACCCGATCGCCCGCGACTTCATGGTGGCGGGGGTACGGGCGCGCGATGCCGCGGAGCGGCGGTTGGTGGTCGCTCCGGAACGCCCGTCGGACCTGACCGAGCAGGACCGGTGGCTGTCCGCGCTGGACTCTGCGGGGTTGCCGGCCGAGTGGTACCAGGAGGTGCGGTTCCCCGGGGTCTCCTACACCGCGTTCACCGGGCCGAAGATCGGCGTGCTGGCCGAGGCCATGGCCGCGTTGCGCGTGGGCGGCGTGCTGGTCATCCAGACCGGGACGCGGGTCGTGCCGCACCTGCCGGAGATCACCGACACGCTGCGCCGGCTCGGCGCCGGCTCGATCGAGATGAGGATCCGGCCGCACCGGATCGTCGTCGTGAAGGCCACGCCGACCGACCCGGCCGCCCGCCTCGCGGTGCATGAGCTGGCCGCTCGCCGCGCCGGAAACGGGCCGCGGGCCGGTGAGGAGCCGACCCGGACCAGGTTGGTCCGCCCGGCCGCGCAGCCGTCCCGGCCGGACGGGCCGCAGCGCACGCTCGCCGGACGCATCCTCCAGGTGTTCGGCCGGACTTCCCGTGACTGGGCGCCGCCACGTTGGCTGAGCGACGAGCTGGGCGTCGCGGAGGACGTCCTGCTGGCCGCCGCCCGCCTCTCGCCGCACCTGCTGCTGGTGCCGGCCGAGCTGGGCGGCGCGAACATCGTCGTGGTGGATCAGGACGCGGTGAGCGCCGGGTTCCGGGGCGGGCTGCTCGACGACCACCCTGCGCTCGAACTGGTCGGCGTCCCGGGGCGGCTGGTCGTGGACGGCCGGCAGATCGAGGCGACCGAATCGGGTTGGGGCCGGACGAACCTGGCCCACTTCCTCGACCGGCTCACGGCGCAGATGGCCACCTGGATGCTCGTGGACGGCACCGGAACCGCCGCGCGCGGCCAGGCGCTGGCGCTGCTGGCGTTGGCGTGGTCGATGGGCGAAGGCCCGGCTGCCCGTTCGGGTGACCTCATCCTGCGCCGGGTCGACCTGGGTGCGCCGGTGGCGCGCCTCGTCGACGGCGCGACGACCGGTGTGCTCGACGTCCTCACGCTGCGGCTGGGACCGGGCCGGGAGTTGTTGCTCGAGGTGGCCCCGGTGACCGCCGGCGCGGATCACGGTCCCGCGTTCGCCGGCGGGTACCCCGCGGGGTCGATCGTCCGCGTCGGCACCGACCGCGGTGCCACCATCGGAACCGGCGTCGTGGTGCGCCCCGCAGCGCCCGGCCGGCCGGCGCAGGTGCTCACCGCGCTGCACGTCGTGCACGCCTACCTGCAGCGCTACGCGGGCGAGCTGGTCGTCAACGGCAGGCGGGTGAGCAATCGGACGACCCTGGCGCTCGACGAGTACGGCACCGACCGCGTGCTGGCGGCTGCGGCGGTGGAACGGTTCGGCCACCACGTTCCCTCGGTGGACACCGTGGATCTCGCGCTGCTGGAGGTGCCCGACCTCGACGCGCACGCGGTACCGGTGCGCCGTGGGCCGGTAGGCCCGGGAGAGCGGCTGGCCGTCTCCGGGTTCCCGCAGACCCACGAGCTCACCACGCAAGGCCCGGTCGCCAGGACCGAAGCCGGACACCTCGCCGTCGAGGTCCTGTTCGGCAAGGGTGTCTCCGGCGGTCCGGCCATGGACGCCGACCACCACCTGACGGGCATCGCGTCCTTCCGCCCGCGGGACGACAGCCGCCTGCACCTCGTCGGTCCGGCGCTGATCGGGGCGTTCCTGAGCCGAGCCGGCCCCAAGCTGGACGGCCTCGGAAGGGCTGGCGGAACCGCCGCTCACGGCAGCGGTGGCCTGGTGGCGCTCGGGCCCCAGGAACGCGCCCGGCTGGCGATGCTCGACTCGGCGAGCCGGTTGAACGCGGTCGCCCGCGCACTGGACCGCGAGCGGTTCCGGCACCTGCCGCGCGGCCCGCCCGGGGTCGAGGTCCTGGTGGTGCCGGCCGGCCTGCGCCCGGCGGGGGCGCACGGCGTGATCGCGTTCGGCTGGCACGAGCGCGGCGTCGTGCTGGTCTTCGAGGAAACCCTGGCCGAGATCGACGCGCACATCGCGGCCCGCAGGTTGCCGGCGAGCTTCTGGACGCGGCTGCTCGTCCACGAGCACGACTTCCACCTCGCCGGTGCGAAGCACACCGGGCTGCGGCACGGGCTGCACGCGGCAGGTGTTGCGGCCCAGCTGGTTCTGGCCAGGGTGCTGGCCCGGGTGGCAGGCCTGGTGTCCGGGTTGCGCCGGTGGGTGATCGCGTCCGGCATGGCCGCAGCGATCGGGCTGAGCGCCCCGGCCGCCGCGGCGGCCGCTCCCGTCGAGGTCCCGGCGCTGCACGTCGCGGCCTCGACCAGCCGGACCGCCGCCACTGCGGACGAGGCCCGGTTCTCGGTGTCGACGCCGGCCGGTGCGGGCCGGACCATCCGGACCCAGCCGGCCGACACGGTCGCCCGGCTGGCGGACGGCCTCGGCACGACCCCGGCCGCCGTGCGAACCGCGCTGCAGGCCGCGAACCCCGAACTGCGGCTGCCGGCGAGCGACGACGCCACGCTGCCGGCGAGCACGCACTTCCGCGCCCCGGACGGCAGCGGCACGACCTGGAAGGTCCAGCCGGAACGGAACCGCGAGTGGGACAGCCTGGATCGGATCGCCACCCGCTTCGGCCGGCCCGGCTGGACCGAGATCGCCGACGCCAACCGCGAGGAGCTGGCCGGCCGGGATCCGAACCTCGTCCACCCGGGCGAGACCTTCGAGGTGCCGGGCGCGCCCGCCGTGCAGCCGACGGAGCCGCAGCCGACGGAGCCGCAGCCGACGGAGCCGCAGCCGACCGATCCCCGTCCGACGGATCCCCAGCCGGGTGAGACCGCTGACCCGGGCCGGTCGGCCACACCGGAGCCGACGGCCACGGCGCCACCGGCAGGCGAGGCTCCGCCCTCGTCCGCACCGGACCAGCAGCCGTCGACCCGTGCCTCGCCGCTGGCGGTGGTGCTGGCGTGGTTGGCCGCCGCGGTGGCCGCGCTGGTCGCAGGCGCCGGGCTGGTCGGCAGGTGGCTGAGGTCCGGACCCGGCCTGTCGGCCGGCTGGTGGCGCGACCGGATCGGCTGGCCGGGCACGGGCGGCGCATCCGCGGGCCCGGCGGGCCCGGCGGCGTGGCTGCGCGAGCAGGCCGGACGGTGGCGCACCCGGCTGCACGTCGGTACCGCGAGCGCCGGCCTGCCCGGCTGGCTGCGAGCCCGGCAGGGCCAGCTGCTCGGCCTGCACGTGGGCGTCGGGATGACGGTCGCGATGGCGGCCACGTACGCCACGTTCGACATCGCGGCCACCTACGCGGTGCCGACCGCCTCGACGCTGCTGCTGGCGTTCGCAGGCTGGGGGGTCGGTGGGCTGTCGTTGCTGGTCAACGCCCTGTTCGGCAAGCGGCTCGGGGTGAACGCCGCGCTGGGCATCGGGCTCGTGGCATCGGGGGCGCTGGCGGCCATCGCGGTGGCGCCTGCCGACTTCGGCGTGCTGCTCGTGCTCTACGGGCTGGGCGGGACGATGATCTCGGCCTCGGCGATCTTCCAGGCGGCGCTGGCGCGCCACCCGCAGGAGCCGTCCGCGGCCCAGGCCCGGCAGGACCGGGTGCAGACCTGGTCGTCGGTGGGCCGGGCCTGGCTCCCGCTGGCCGTGGCCGGATCGGTGTTCGTGTTCTTCGGCTGGCGCGGTGCCGCGGTGGTCCTCGGCGTGCTGACGGCCGTGCTGAGCGTGGCCACCTGGGTGGCGCTGCGGGGCGGTCTGGCACCCCCGGCCGCGGCCGGTTCGGTGTGGCGGCAGGCCCGCGACAGCGTGACCGCCGCGGCGAAGCGGGCGTGGCGCGCGCCGGTGCGGTTCCTGGTGTCAGTGCCGCTGCTCGGGTTCCTGATCGGGTTCCCGATCGGCTGGATGCTGGGCGCGGTCTCGCCGATGCTCAAGGTGCACATGCCGTGGCTGGACGCGCAGTTCGTGGTGTGGGCGGCCGCGATCGTGACCTTCCTGCACCGCTACGCCGCGGTGTGGGCGAACGGCCGGTGGGCGAGGGCGAAGACGACGCGGCCGTGGATGGGCACGCTGGTGGGCGCCTCGCTGCCGATGGTCACGGTGCCCCTCCTGGTCGGCGCGTTGCTGGCCTGGCCGCACCCGGCCACGTCGGCCGTGCCGCTGGTCGGTGTGTTCGTGGCGGTCAGCATCGCCTTCCAGCTGCCGATGGGGCCGGCCACACAGCTGACGCGCGGGGTGCCCGGCACCAGCCGGTTCCTGGTGGGCACGCAGCTGGGGGCCGCCGCCGGGGTGGGGCTGACCCAGCTCGTCGTTGCCGGGCTCGCCCCCGGCGGGCTCGGCGCCGCCACCGCCGGGCCGGTCGAGCTCGTCCTCGGCGCAGGCTACGTGCTGGTCACCGGCCTCATGATCGTCGTCGCCCGCCTCGTGATCCGGTTCAAGGTCGGGTCGATCGCTCCGCTCGAAGCCGCGATCGCCGGGCAGGCGGGCACCGCGGAAGCCGCCGGGATCATGGCGGTCCTGGAGGGCCACGGCATCCTCAACCTCGGTGACCTGGTCACGTACAGGGCCGACGAGCTGCGCGCCATCGGCCTGACCGGCCCGCAGGTCGTGCTCGTCGAGCGCGGGCTGGCCGAGCTCGGCCACAGCCTGCGCGGTCCCCCACCCGCCGACCCGTCCGCACCGTCGAACCCGTCCGGCCCGCACGGGCCGTCCGGCCCGGGAGGCGGCGCCGGGCCGGCGGCGAAGCTCCTCGCGAAGGCGCGCGGTGCGGTCGCCCGTCTCGTCCGGATCGCGGCCGGTCTGGTGAAGCTCCCCGCGCCCGACCGGCGGGAGCGTTCGGGTCGAGGAAGTCGGGCGCTGTTCCTGGCGAGCGCCGCGCTCGGCATGGGGGTGACCGCGCTCGGCGCCTACGCGGTGACGGTGTGGTCCGAGGCGTTGCACCTGCCGCCGGGACAGCTGCTGTCGCTGGCACTGGTGGGGAACCTGGCCGGGCTCGTGGGGCAGCTGGTGCTCAGCTCCCGGTGGCCGAACCTGTCGGTGCGATGGCAGATGGTCGGGTCGCTCCTGGGCGCTGCCGCGGCGTACGTGCTGTTCACCACGGGCGCGGGTGGGTTGCACGCGGGGGCGTTGCTCATCGGCCTCGCCTCGTCGGGGTGGACGGTCATCAGCACGGCGGCCTACTCGTGGAACGACGCGTACACGGCGGAGCGGGAGAGCGCGGGCGAGCACGTGCGGCTGGCCGGCAGCGCCAACGCGGTGGTGCTCCTCGGATCAGCGCTGATCACGTGGCTCCTGCTGAGCATGCAGGGCGCGGTGGCGCCCATCGCCCTCGACGTGGCGGCGTGGCTGTCGGCGGCGTTCGCCCTGGTCGCGGCGGCCGGGCTGTGGATGACCGCGCCCGCCCGCGTGGTGCCGACCGGGGAGCGGGCGGATGAGGGCGGTGCCGGCCGGCTGACGTCGCTCAAGGGGTTCACGTTCTGGCTGAGCCTGACGTTCGGGCTGACGGTGGCCCCGACGATCCTGTTCGACGGGAACTGGCGCGAGGTCGTGGGCAGCTCCTCGCCGGTGTTGCTGACGCTGCTCAGCCTCGGGCTGGTCTCCGGTGGGGTGCTGGGCACGATCGCGGGCAAGCGGATCGAGCGCAAGCCCGGCGCGTTCATCGTGGTGACCGCGGTGTCGCTGGTGGTGGGCGTGCTGGCGGCGTTCGTCGGGCAGCAGTTCTTCGGCGGGCAGTTCCGCACGCACGGCATCGGGGTGGCCGCGTTCGCGGCCGAGGCCGGCGCCACCGGGATGATCCTGGGGATCTTCGAGCTGGTGCGGAAGCGGGTGCCGGCAGCGAAGCAGGCGCGGGTCATCACGACCGCGACGCTGACGAAGTTCCTGTTCAGCATCGCCGCTTCCCAGCTCGGCGCGCCCGCATGGCACGCCGCGCGGTGGTCCGGGGTCACCTGGCTGATGTTCCCGATCGCGCTCGCCGCGCTGGCGTCGGCGGTCGTGTTCGTGCACCGCTACGGCCGCGACCCGGACAGCGGCGCGTACCAGCTCGACGGCGGGCGCCTGCCTGCCCTGCGCTCCGTCGTCGAGAGGCTGCGGAAGTGGCTCCCGCGGGTAGTCGCGCCGGTGCCTGCGTTCGTGCGGGCCGTCCTGCGCCATCCGCGCATCGGGTGGGTGGTCGTCTTCGGCGCGATCGTCGTGGCGGTCAGCCACTCCTGGGCGGTGCCGGCGGGAGTGGCCGTTGCCGCGGTGGTGCCGATGGGCCCGGGCCGGACGCGCCGGTCGTGGTCGTTGCACGAGGTGGTCACCGCGATCGGCGACAGCGGGGCCACGATCACCGACCTCGCGGGGGCCGTCGACCTCGGCAGGCCGTCCCTGCAGGCACAGGTCGACCGGCTCGTCGAGTGGGGCGTGGTGCAGGTCGACGGGCGCAACCACCGACGGCACGTCCTCCACCCGGACTTCGCCGCGTTGCTCCGCGACGTCAAATATCTGGACGAGGGCAGCACCACCGGCACCCCGGACTACGTGGCTGCGCTCAGCACGTTCGCCGACTGGTTGGCCACGGGCACCGACCTGAGCTCCGGCCGCCACGCCCTCGAGGTCAAGGCCTCCCTCGACCGGCTGCGCCGCATCCCGAGCAGCCCCGTCCACGGCCTGTCCTACCGCAACGGCGCCGACGACTCCGGCTACACGTGGCACGACCTGCTCGTCGAACTCGGCAGGTCCTCCCGGCCGACCCTGCCGCAGCTCACCCGGACCCAACTCGGCCGGGTCCACTCGGTCGACCACGACGCGCTCGCGATGGGGCTGACCGTGCTGGCGTCGCTCAGGATCACCGACCCCGGCACGCGCGGTCGGCAACGGACCCACTCGCTGCGGCCCGAGGCCGTCGCACTGCTCGGCAACCCCGCGCTGCGCCGCGTGCTCCGAGCCGCTCCGCTCAGGCTGGACCAGCCGATCGCGCCGATCGTCGGTGCGTTCCGCAGGCTCGGCGCGCAGCCGGTCCGGTCGTACACCGTCCGCGACCTGCTGAACCTCTTCCGCGACGGGCCCCGGAGCGTGGCCGAGCTCAAGGCGGGCTTCCCCGGTCCCGAGCCGACCCTGCGCCTCTGGCTGAGCCGGCTCGTCGACTGGGGCGTGCTGGTGATCGCGGACGAGCGGCGGCCGATGACCTACGCGCCGGCCAGGTCGACCACCAGCTGGCTGCGCGACGCGCGCGCGGTCCGGGAGATCGCCGACCCGCGCCACCGGAGCGCCCTCATCACCTTCAGCAACCTGCTCGACACCGTGTCCCCGCGGGACCAGAGCGAGGTCCGTGCCCTCGCAGGCGTCGTCGCGCGGCTGCACCAGCTCGGCACGCCCGTCACCGTGCACCGGCTCCTCGCACTGCTCGCGGGAGGCGTCACGCTCGAACAGCTGCGCGCGGCGACCGGACTCGACGGCGCCACGCTCGGCGTCCGGCTCGACGATCTGCGCGATCTCGGACTCGAGGAGCGTGCCGGGCGCTCGCCCGAGGTGCACCGCCCGTCCCCGCTGGGCACCGCGTTGCTGCAGGCGATCGAGGACCTCGGCGGAGCGGGCCTCACCGACGCAACCGACATGGAGATCGCGGAGTACCGGGGCCTGCTCGTCAACCTCGGCCTGATCCTGAAGACCACGACGGACCTGCGCGGAGCCGAGCTCCACACCCCGGTCCGCTACCTCCTCACGAGGCTCCGGGCGGTCCGCGGCAACCCGCTCGCAGTGGCAGAGCGGGCCGGGGGGAGCGCCGGCGCCGCGACCGGTACGGCCCGCACTCGCCGAGGAGGTGGGCTCGGCAGAGCATTGACGGTCGGCGCGATCACGAGCGCCGCGATGCTGTTCCCCGAGCTGACCGGTGGATCCGGTACCGCGCACGCTGCAACCAGCGCGACCCATCCGGACGGCTTCTGGGTGTTCGCGGGCGATGGTCCGATCGGCGTCGTCGCGGTGGCCGCTGTGATGAGCGGCCTGCTGGTGGCGGCCGACACGTGGCTGGCGCGGGCAGGCATCGGCCCGCGGGGACCGCCGGTCCTGCGGTGGGTTCGAAGGGTCCTCACCGAGGTGCGCGGGTCGGCCGCCTCCGTGCGGCTGCATCGGGCCGAGGACCTGATCGATCGCGCCGCCGCGTTGCCGCTCGCCGAGTGGTCAACCGCGGCCGAGCTGCTCGCGAGCGCCGAGGTGGACCTCGATCTCGGCAGGTACTGGCGCCTCCGCGAGCACGGTGGCGAGACCGAGAGGTTGCGGGCGCGGCTGGTCGAACAACGCCGCCTGATCGCCGAGCACCGCCGTGACCACGACCCGGACGTCGACGTCGCGCTCGGCCCGACCTCGGGCACGCCCGTCTCGACACCGGCCGGTGCGTGGCACGCCATGCTGGGCTGGGCGCGGATCGCGCTCGGCTATCTCGGGATGGCCCTCGAACCGGTCGTTCCGTTCTGGAGTCGGCCCGACGGCCCGCTCAACCGCCCGGTGCGGATCGACCACGCCGAGCCGGCGGGTGCACAGGTTCTCGCCGCGATCGACGAGTTCGAGCGCCTCGCCGAACAGCTGCCGCTCGCCCCGGCCGTTCGTGGTCACCTGCCCGCGCTGCTCGGGGACATCCGGGCGCACAGCGTCTGGGAAGCCCGAGGTCTGGTCCGCTGGAGCCTGCTCACGCGGGGTTCCGTGTCCGCGACGGTGCAGTGGTACCGGCCCGATCGCTCCGGCCCTTCCGCTCTGCGGATGCGCGTACCAGAGGAGGTCCTGAGAGCCACGGCCCACGAGGTGCTGGAGGCGCTGCGCGCGCTGGGCATCGCGAGCGGTCTCGCCGATGCCATCCCGGTCGCGGTACGCCTGGTGGTCTGGCACGAGCTCTTCCACGTGATCCAGTTCGCCGATGGGCTCGCCGCCGGTCGTCCGCTCGAGAACACGGCGGTGCTCGCCCTCGCCGAAGCCGCCCTCGTGGGACAGACCACCGCCGAGATCATCGTCGAGACGGAGCGGCTCGCACAGGGTGGCGCCGAGATGCTGCTCGCCGAGCACCTCTCCGACCACTACCCCCTCACCCCGGCCCAGGCCCAACGGTGGTCGAAGGTCCTGCACGAAGCCATGTTCGGCTTCCTCTACGAGGCGGACGGGAAGCTGCGGGACGACGCGCCGGCCGACATGGCCCGCTACGCGACCCACCACGATCCGTACCTCGTGCGCTCCCGCCTTGCGCTCACCGCGCGACTCCATGAGGCCCCGGAAGGACCACCGGTCGGCGCGGTCGGGTCGCCGCAGCTCGTCAAGCGGGCACCCGGGCGGCGGGGCCCGGGCACCGATGGCGACACCGCGGGCTCGCCGCGGTGGGCGTTGGTGCTCGCACGGGGCGTGGTCGTGGTCATCGTTGCGGGGTTGGCGCTGGTGGGGGCGCCGGGGATCGCGGCGGCCGACACGGCCGGGGTCGTGATCGGCGGATGGGTGGCGCCGACGTGGCTGGTCCACGTGACCCTCGGCCTCGGGGCGTGGCTGGTGTGGGCCGGCGGGATCGCGCTCGCATCGAGGTTCTCCCGCGCGCCGCCGGCGGTGCGTGACCGGCTGGCCCGCACCAACCACGTGGCCGCGCTCGTCGGGTCGCTGCTGCAGGTCTGGCTGGTGGCGTGGGGGCTGCCGGTCTTCGGCGTCGAGCCGGGTGTGGGGCAGCTCGCCGTGGCCCTCGGGCTGTCGGCGCTGGCCGGGGTGGCGGGTTCACTGGCACGCAGCAGCTCGTGGGGGCGCAAGGCGGTCCCGTACACCGGGCTCGCCGCAGCCGTCGAGTTCGCGGTCGCCGCGGCGGTGGTGGGGTTGGCCTGGGCGGAGCTGCCGCTGTTCGGCGGGCCGCCCGTCGCCTGGCAGGCCGGGCTCTACCTGGGGTGGATCGCGGTCTTCGGGACCCTCGGTGCGCGGTCGAGCGCGAGGAAGGTCGCGCGCGACCCGCAGCCGCGGGGATACCTCCCGGCGCGCACCCGGTTGGCTGCCGCGGTGGTCTTCACCGCGAACGTCCTCGTGATCGCGGTGGGGACCGCAGGCCTGGTGACCTTGCTGCGGATGATCGACCCCGTCCACGAGCTGCTGAGCGCGCTGTTCGGCTGGGTCCCGCACTGGCTGCGGTGGGCGCTGCTCGCCAACTCCGCTGTCCTGGGCGGACGCGAGCGCGCCGCGAGGTTCCTCCGCGCACACCGCTCGGAGCCCGGCGCCCGCGACGTCACGGCTGCGGCGAACCCTCGTCGATGGCGCGGGCCGGGCAGTGCGATGACGGTGGTCGGGCTCGCCGCCGGGGGATTGCTGTTCCCCGAGCTCATCGGCGGGCCCGATGCCGCCCACGCAGCCACCGGTCACGCCCCCGCGACGGGAACGGACGGCGCCTGGGCGTTCCTCGGCGGCGGGCCGGTCGGCGTGGTCGTGCTCGCCGTGGCGGCGGGTGTCCTGCTGGTCGCGGTCGACGCGGGGCTGGCCCGGGCCGGGATCGGACCGCGCGGACCGCCGATCGTGCGCTGGGTGCGCCGGATCCTCGGCGGGTCCCGTCGGATCGGCACCCCTTCCGGGCCCCGTCGAGCGGGGGAACCGATCGATCGCGCCGCCGAGCTGTCGGCCGACGAGCTGCAACACCTGGCAGCGGTGCTCGGCCGCCCCGAGGTCGTGTTCGATCTCGACCACCCGCGCCCGGGCGACGCCGTGGCGTCACCGTCGGTCGGGGAGGCCGCGATGGACCGGGTGGCGGCGGCCGCCCGCCGCCTGTCCGAGGCGCAGCCCCGCTGGTACGCGGATCTCGCCGCGCTGGCGCTGCTCGTCGACCCGCGGGCCGTCCGGAGCCTGGACTGGCACTCGGAGGTGATCGAGCTGCGCACCGCGCTGTACGAGCTGTTCGCCGATGCCGGACCGGCTGCCACCGACCTGTGGGCCGCCCACACGGGCTTGCGTGAGGCGCTGACCGAAATCCCGGGGCTGGGCACGCCGACCGCCGCGGAGGAAGCCCTGCGGGACGCGATGAGCGAAGCGCTCGTCGACGAGCTCGGCGTCCTGCGCGCCGCGGGCGTCGCGGACGCGCTCGTTACGGCGATGATGGAGTTCCGGCTGACGTGGCAGCTGTGGCTGATCGCTTACCAGGACCTGTACGACGCGAACATCGCCCTCTACATCCAGCGGGACGTCGATCAGGTGATCCGCATATGGCGGGAGTACGAGACGGCGCTGAACGAGGCGCTCGCCGATCCCGGCCCGCTCACCGGGCGATTTTCCGAGTTGCATGCCCATGCGAGGCGGCTGCACGACGAGATGACCCTGCGCCAGCGGGCCGCCGGCGCCCGGTTCGCCGACGAGCTCGACCGGGCGGTGGAGTCGCGCCGGGGACCGGCGAGCGGGGCCGTGCTGATCGGCGAGTGGGGTACGGGCCGGCAGGACCGGTGGGATGGGCTGCTGCCGCAGCTGGAGGTGCTCGCAACCCTGCACCAGCACGACCCCGGGAACCCGCGGGCGCCGCCCGCGATCCTGGAGATCCCGCTGAGCGAGGCCGCGCTCGACCTGCTGCGGGCCGCGGAACTGGCCGATCTGCCAGGGCGGCTGGTCGGCTACTACTGGGCCGACCGGGACGTGGTCGTGGTCTTCGCGCCGACCCTGCACCGGCTGCGCGTGTCGGATCTGCTCGATCGGCTGCTGGCCCACGAGGACTTCTTCCACCGCCAGGGCCGCCTCACCGAGCGCAACGAGGCGGGGCTGACCCACGACGAGGACGAAGCCGAGATCATCCGGCTCCTGGCGAGGTTCTCCCGGCCCGGGATCGTCGGAAGCGGGTGGGCGCAGGCGATCCCGTTGGCAGCCACCCCGCACGCTGCCGCGCAGGCCGGCGCCGACGGCGGAGCTGCCGTCGTGAAGGCGATCCTCCTGTTCGCGGCCGCCTACGGGGTGTACCGGCTGGCGAAGGCGGCCCGTGCGTGGATCGGCCGGATGTTGCGCGCGATCGGCGAGGCGATCGTCGCAGCGTTGCGACGGCCGGTGGACGCCGCCGCCGCATGGGGCGGCCGGCAGCTCACCCGGCTGCGGTGGCTCCTGCTCGGCGCGGGCGTCGGCTGGGTGGCCGCCGCCACCGGACACGGCCTCCTCGCGGCCGCGGTCGGGCTGCTGGTCGCGGTCGGGCCCGGGCTCGCGGTGCTGCTGTTCGTGGTGTGGCCCGAGTTGCGGGGCGGCAGGCCCGTCGAGTGGGTGCGCCACCTCGCGCAGGCCTGGTACCAGCTGCGTCCACCCTGGCAGGTCGGGATCGGACTGCTCGTCGGCGTAGCGCTGTGGACCTTCCCGGGTGGTGATCCCGGTGCCGCCGCGATGGCCGCGGCCGTGCCGTTCGGGAAGTTCGGCGGTGACCCGCGGGGCCCGGCACCCGAGGACCGGCGGGTCGGCAGGGCTTTGCGGACCTCGCTGGGGACAGCAGCTCTCGCGGTGGTCGCAATGGCCGGGGCGCACACGCCTGCCGTCGCCGCGACATCGGCCCCGACGCCCGGGACCTCGACCACTGAGGTCACTGTGGAACCGGGCGACACGCTGTGGCAGCTGGGCGACGGCGCCCCGGGCGTCGAGGCGATCGTGCGGCTGAACCCGGACCGGTTCCCGAGCGTCGCCGGCCGCGACCTCATCCACCCCGGCGAGGAGCTCACCGTCCCGGCCGAGGAGCCGCGGCAGGAGGCGCTCGCTACGCCCGAGCGCCCTACCGGGCCCGAGAACACCGCCCCGGTGGCGCCGATCCCCACGCCGAGCGACGGAGTGACCGAGGCGCCCGCAACCGGTGGTGACCGCCTCCACCGGGGAATCTGGTTCGGCGCGGGGCTGGCCGCGACCGGGCTGGTGGTGCTGCTGCGACGGTGGGCAACGGCCAAGCGGGAGCGCGCGTGGGCGGAACAGGTCCGCCGCTGGGACGACGTCCCGGCCGCCGGTCCGGGAGCGGGCCCTGCGCTGCAGGCCGTGTTCCGGGCGCTGCAGGCCGATGCGGGCGTGCGGCTGCGCGATCCGGGGTCCCGCGCGGACCGCACGGCCGACGAGCTGGCCGGAACCGGGCAGTTCCGGATCGAGGAGCGGGCCGGCGGGCGGGTGCTCATCCCGGCGGAGGGCTTCGCCGAGCTGTGGGCCCGGGCGCCCGAGGAGCTGCGGGCGGCGCTGGCCCGCAACCTGCCCGCCGCGCTGGGCGGCCTCGGCGGACCGACGGCCGAGCTGGTCGCCGCGGCGCGCGACGCCTTGCGCGAGGCGATCTGGGACCGCGCCGAGGTACGCCCGGGGCTCCTCTCCCGGATACCGCTGTGGATGCGCTCGGACGGCGCGGCGCTGCGGGAGCGGTTCGCGGACGTGCGCCCCGTGAGCCGGGAGATCGATCGCCTGGCCTCGTCCGCTCGGGCACCGCGGCGGCAGCTCGCGGTCGTCGAGCGTCGAGCTGCGCTGGATCAGGGCGCACGGCGCGGGCAGCTGGCACGGCTGACCCACCGGCTGCCCCCCGACCTGCGCGAGCTGACCACGGACGACGCGCGGGACGTCCTCGCGGCGCAGCTGCGGGAGATCGAGGAGCGGATCACCGCCGGGCAGGAGGCCGAGCGGGCAGCCGTCCGGCAGGCGGTGGACTCGGCAGCCGCGGCCGGGTACGCGCGCCGGGACGTCCTCGCCGCGCGGGACGCCGCGGTGTTCGGCTGGTCCCGGTTCATGGCATCCCTCGCGGGGTGGCTGCAGGCGTTCGCCGGGCAGGTCCCGAACGCGCCGTCGATCTCGTCGACGGAGTTCGCCGACCACTACGACCGCTCGGCGGCGTGGGTGACCGGGCAGGCGGCCGCGGGGCGGACGGCCACGGCCGTGACCAGCCTGTCGGCGGCGCTCATGGGGGACCGGCTGATCAGGAACATGGGCCCGACCGTGGCCATCGGCGCGGCCGGGACCGTCGCGCTGCTCGTGCTCGGGTTCGTGCCGGCGGCGGTGACCTTCATGCCCGCGATGGTCACGATCGGCGCGATGGGCACCGCGGGGGCGCTGGCTCGCGGCCGGATGGACCGCTACCACCCGGTGACCCGGGAGATGAAGGACACCCGGCAGGCCCGCTTCGAGACCGCGTCCCGGGTGGGCGCGTTCGTGCTGCCGGTCGCGATCGGGCAGGGCATGGTCGTCGTCGGGTTCCAGGCCACGATGCGGGCGCTCGCGGTCGTGGCAGCCGCGTTGACCGCCGGGTTGTGGGTGCTGCTGCGCGGCGAGGGCCGGAACGCCGTGCCGCGTGCCCCGCCGTCGGTGTGGACGTCGGTCGTGGGTGGCATCCGGCAGCTGGTCGGCACCCCGCACGGGCTCGTGCGGGCGGTGCTGTCCATCCACCTGCTGACCGTCCTGACCGGCCTGTACGCCACCGCGCTCGGTGCGCAGATGGTCGACCAGCTCGTGCTGATCAACGACCCGGAGCAGGCGGCGTTCGGCACGACCGCGCTCGCGGTGAGCGTGCTGATCACGGTTCGCGGGATCACGACCATCTTCACCGGGCCGCGCTGGAAGACGCTCAAGCCGCTGCTGGGCCGGCCGGGAGCGATCGCGAAGGCACTCGGTCGGGACGTCGAGGTCGGGCCGCTGGACGAGGCGCGACTGCTGCGCGGTGCGACGCTGCTCCCGGCGGTGCTGGCGATCCCCGCGGCGTGGCTGGTCCTGATGCCCGGGCTGCTCCCGCTCGGGCTGCTGTTCACGCTCAGCGCGGTGGTCGCGGCGTGGACGCGGATGCCCCTGCCCCGATGGGCGGAAGGACCGACCGCGGCGGCCCTGAGCAACACGGCGAAGGCCGCCAGTGTCGCTCTCGGCGGCGCGATCTCGGCCGCGTGGCTCGGCCGGTACTCGGCCCTGGTCCGCGAGCGGGTCGCAGCCGGCCTGCCGTACGCCGACCTGGTGACGGCCGCCAACCGGCGGCTCGCGCTCCTGGTCGTCCCGGTCGTCGTGGTCCCGGCCGTGGTGGCGCACCTGATCGGGAAGCTGCGCGTCGGCACCCTCGACGACCTGCGAGCCGCCCTGGAGTCCACCGGAACGGACGTCGCGATGGCCGGCCGGATCGTCGCCGCACTCGCCGCCCACGGCATCAACGACATCGGCGCCGCGCGAGCGCTGTTCCTCCACGAGGGCTGGACCCCGTGGTGGGGACGCGGCTGGCGCCTCGGCTCCCGCGCCGCGCGCCGGGCATCCGTCGGGCTGCCGGACGACGAGCACGCGGCGCTGGTCGTGGCACTGGGGAGCGCGGGTTCGACGGCGGGGCCCCGCGGCCCGGGCCGGGTGTGGGTGCACCGGCTGCGGCACTCCGCAGCGCGGCTGATCGCGTGGCCGGACGGGGTCGCGCGGGCCTGGGGAGCGGCCGCGTCCCGGCTCGGTCGGGCCGCGCACGGGTGGACGCACGGACCGCTGCCCGGCCGGCTGATCGCGATGACCGCAGGCGCCGTCCTCGCCGGGCTGGCGCTCGCGCTGACCCACGACCCGAACGCGGGCGCGGTGCTCGCGGTGGCAGCGGTCCCCGGCCTCGGCGGCGGTGGGAGGGGTGGCCCGGCCGAGCGGCGCGGCGTCGTGATCGCGCAGTCGGAGCGGGGGCTCGTCGTCGTCACCGATCCGACGGCGGTCGCGCAGGTCCTGGGGGAGGTGCGCCGGTCCTGGGACCGGGGCGAGCTCGCGCATGCGGACCCGCGCGAGCTCAGCCCGCGCGGGTTGTGGGCGGCGGCCGGGTTCTCGCCGTTCCTCGCAGGGAGCCTGCCGCCACTCACCGTCCACGGGCTGGGTGACGTGCGCGTTCTCTACGTCCTCCAGGTCGATCGCCTCGCCGTCATCGCGCCGAGAACCGCGTACGCGGCCGTGCTCAGCCGGTTCGACGAGCCGACCCGGATCGCGCTCGAGCACGAGATCCTGCGGGGGCTGTACGGCGCGAACCCCGAGACGGGCTGGCGGCCGGTGGCGCTGGACGTCGACCTGCCGGAAGGCGGGCCCGCGGCTCCTGCTCCCTCGCCGCTGTCCGCGGGGTACGTGGCAACGCTCGGCAGGAAGTTCGGCCGGGCGACCGCGGTGCTGGTGAGCACCGATCGTGGATGGCTGGTGGTGCACCCGCGTGGCCCGGACCGGCTGGACCGCACCCTCGACACCGCGGCCGCCTACCGGGTGATCGGCGCGCCCGCCGTGCCGACGTGGCCCGCCGTGATGGCCGAGGACGTGGTGAACGGCAGGGGAGCGGTGGTGCTGCGAGCGGGCCAGCGGGTGGAGGTCGGTCAGTACCGCGGTGGCCGGGAGGCCGACCTCGACGAGCAGCTCCAGCGCGCTCAGATCGCTCGCCTGCACACCGCCGCAGCGGCGCTCGGGGACATCGACCTGCGCGGCGTGAAGCTGGCCAACCTCGTCCGGGACCGGGCCGGGAACGTCGGGCTGATCGACTTCGACGCAGGTCTGAAGCTGGATCGCGAGGCCGCCGAGGCCCACGTCCAGATCGTCGTCGAGGGCGCGCCGTTCGAGACCCGGACGGCCCGGGAGGTCTTCGGTGTGCTGACCGAGGCCGATCTGCTCGCCGGGTACCAGCACGTCGTCGAGCGCCGCGCCGAGTTGACGGCGGTGATCCGCGATCCGGTGCGGCGCCTGGTCGTCGGAGCACGACTGGATTGGATGAGCCAGGTCGTGCGCACCGGACGGCTGCCCGGCTGGCTGCGCGGGCAGCTCGCGGAAGCGCGGCGGGCCGCGGCGACCGCGTACCCGGGTGCGGAGCGGCTACCCGACCACGAGTACCGGCTCGGCTTCGGCGGCGAGCAGACGCGGCTGCTCACGCAGGCGCTGACTCGGATGCGGCAGGAACGGCCGGTGGCCGGGTCGCGCGGCTCGGTGGGCAACCGCGACCCGCCTGCGGCGGGGTTGCGCGATGGCGAGTCGCTGTTCGTCTTCCCGGCCGAGGGGCTGGCCTCGGAGCTGCGCAGCCACGTGTCGGAGCGGGAGGCGGCCGATCTCGTCGAGCGGCTGGTGACGTTCGCATGGCACGACGACGACGGTCTCGTCATCGCGATCAGCGAGGACCGGCTCGCCGAGCTGGAGCGCCTCGGCGCGCTCGCGCCGGTGGTCGACGGAGCGCGCAGCCGGGCCCCGCCCCCTGCCGACCTGCTCGAGCGCCTGCGCTCCACGGATGCCCACGACCCGGCGTTCTGGCGGCTCGCAGGCCGGGTTCTCGAGCTGATCGTCCGGGACGGCGTCGGCGGAGAGGGGCGCGCGGCCGCGCTGCAGCGCATCGCCGGGACGCTCATGGCCGGATCGCTCCGAGGCGGCCGCGAGCTCGCCGACGACTACCTGCGCTGGGTCGCGCCGCGTCTCGGCTCACCGTCCTGGCTCGCGAAGTGGTGGCCGACAGCCAGCCTGCCGGCCCGGGTCGCGCTCGGGGTCCTCGTCGCGCTCGTCGGCGCTCCGCGGTGGTTGCGCGAGCTGCCCAAGAAGCGGCGCGACCCGCGGGATCTCACGCGGCTGGTGCGGCTGTGGGCCGACCGCGACCTCGCCGAGCACGCGCGTGCCCTCACCGACGTCCTGCGCGCCGCCTCGGCGGCGCGGACGCCCGAGAGCGAGCGCCACGGGTCCTGGCTCAGCCTGGTCCACGCCGCGGTGGTGGTCGCCCTCCACTCGGATCCTGGACGATCCGCACGCGTACTCGAGGCGCTCACTACGCTGCCCGAAGCGCTATCCGCGGCAGGTCCGCACGCCAACGTCGTGGCCCTGATGGCCGACGCCACGGCCGCCGTTCAGGCGATCGGGACCGGAGTGGCACCGCGGCCGTCCATGCAGATCTGGACACCACCCGCTCCGGACTCGCTGACCGAGCGGCCGAGCACCGCCATGTCGGGAACCGTGACGCTCTACCACGGCACGACCGACCGCGGTGCCGACAGCATCCGCAGCAGGGGTGTCGACCTCTCCGTCCAGCGTGATCGCACCGATTTCGGCACCGGGTTCTACACGACGCCCGATCATTGGGATGCCCGGCGAATGGCGCGGAAGCGTGCACAGGCACACGGCGGAGTCCCCGTTGTTCTCCGGTTCGACGTCCCGGCCGAGTTGCTGAACGAAATGTCCGGGATCTGGTTCCCAAGGGCGAGCCGCGAGTACCAGGAGTTCGTCCGGATGATGCGGCTCGAGGGGCGTCGACACGCGTTCGACTGGGTGCGGGGACCGGTGCTCTACAGCGTCCGCGACTTCCTGGCCGGCGGCGAGGTCAACGCCTCCGGCGACCAGGTCTCCTTCCACACGCCACAGGCGGCGCAGGTACTCGCCGCGCAGCTAGTCGGGGAGCGCCCGGTGCGGCGGGCCGGTCCCAACGGTTTCGAGTGCCGGTGCGGCGAGAACCATTGGGGAATCCACGGTGCCGCGGGGCTCCTGCTCTGGTACCGCGACAGCGCCGGGGCGGACTGGTTCCTGCTCCAGCAGCGGGCGCGCGGCGACTACGCGGGGACATGGGGTCTGCTCGGCGGCGCCCGGGAGGCGCACGAGTCGGCCGAACAGGCGGCGATCCGGGAAGCCGCCGAGGAAGGCGGCCTCCACCCGGGCGCATACGTCGTGCTCGGCTCGTTCCTGGACGACCACGGCGGTTGGGGATTCACCACCGTCTTCGCCGCGGCCCACTCCAGGGACATCGAGTTCCGACGGAATCGGGAGACCAGCCGGCTCGAATGGATCCGCCGGGACTGGGTCCAGGCGCTCGACCTGCATCCCGGCCTGGCTGCCACGTGGAACGAGCTGATGCGGGTGTTCCCGGGGAGTTTTGCGTGAGCGCACGGCCGAACAGGGAGGAGAACCGGATGAAGATCGAGCTCAGCCGATCCGTTCCCGAGACCGACGCGGCGCACGTCCTGCGCGTCGAGCCGGTGGAAATCCCGGGGCAGCGAGCTGGCGGGCGCTCCGCCCCGGAGGTCGGGGCAGGTCAGGGTCCCGGGACGGTTCGGGCTGTCGGGCCGGCCCCGCACGGCGTTGCAGGCCGTGGAGCTGCCCGAGAACCCGCCCGCGGAGGTCGACGCCGTCGTGAGCATCGAGACGCGGTCGAGCCGCGGCACCGCGTTCGTGATCCGCAACGACGGCCGGCACGCCGACCTGGTGACCAACGAGCACGTGATCGGTGCGGCGACGGCTGGCCGAGGAGGCCGACCTGCGGCTCGTCCGGATCAACTCGTCGGGGTTGCCGGTGACCCCGCTCGAGATATCCGCGGCCGGCACGCTCGAAGCGCTCGCGCTGTCCGTCGGCTACCCGCACGGCGGCGTTCCGCGGTTCGTCTGGCCGGTGAGCCCGGTGCCGCTCCCGGCGGTCGGGATTCGGCCGGCTCGTCCTGCGCGCCGGGACCGCCGAGCTGTGGACGCCGTGGCGCGTGCAGCGCGGCAACTCCGGTGGACCGGTGCTCATGCGGGAACGCGGCAGGCTGCGCGTCGCCGCGGTCACCTACGTGCAGCACGACGGGCGCCGTTCGCGGGGCAGTGCGGCCCAGATCCCGGCGCCCGTCCTGCGCGCGTACGTCGCGGCGGTGGAGCGGTCGTGACCCGCTCAGACCTCCAGCGGCTCCAGGACGAACACGGGGATCTCCCGGGTCGTCTTCTTCTGGTAGTCGGCGTAGTCCGGGTAGGCCGCGACGGCCCGCTCCCACCAGATCGCCTTCTCCTCGCCGGTGACCTCGCGCGCCTTGAAGTCCCGCGACTCCGTGCCGTCCTGCAGCTCGACGTGCGGGTCGGCCTTGACGTTGTAGTACCAGACGGGGTGCTTCGGCGCGCCTCCCAAGGAGGCGACGATGGCGTAGTCGCCCTCGTGCTCCACGCGCATCAGTGGGACCTTGCGCAACTTCCCGGTCTTGGCGCCGCGCGTGGTCAGCAGCACCACGGGGCGGCCTTTGATGTCGACGCTCTCCGTGGTCCCGGTCTCGAAGATCTTCTCGGTCTGTTCGCGGACCCATCCGGTCGGGCTGATCTCGTACTCACCTTCGAGTGGCATGTGGGGCTCAACGACGCGCCGCCGCCGGATCTTCCCCTCGCCCGTCCGTTCGGGTTACGGTCGAGGCAGACGGGAGCTCGCAGCAGCGGGCTGAGAGGGCGGCTGGTGCGCCGCCGACCGCAGGAACCTGTCCGGGTAATGCCGGCGTAGGGAGGCGAATATGGCTGAGTCCACCGTGGGCACCACACCCCCGACCGTCATGACGATCGCGGGCACCGACTCCGGCGGCGGCGCCGGCGTCGTGGCCGACCTGCGGGCCATGGCGGCCTGCGGGGCGCACGGCTGCGTGGCCGTCACCGCGGTCACCGTGCAGAACACCCTGGGCGTCACCGGCGTCCACACGATCCCGCCGGAGGTCGTGGCGGCCCAGATCGAGTCGGTCGCAGGCGACATCGCTCTCGGCGCGGTCAAGACCGGGATGCTGGCCGACACGCCGATCATCGAGGCGATCGTCGACGCCTGCGACCGCGTCGGCATCGGCGGCGACGGGGTCCCACTGGTCATCGACCCGGTCGCGGCCTCCATGCACGGCGACCCGCTCCTCGCCGACGCGGCCCTCGACGCCTACCGCACCTTGCTCTTCCCCCGCGCCGTGCTGGCCACGCCCAACCTCGACGAGGTGCGCCTGCTCGCAGGCGTTGACGTGCACGACCGCGCGGCCCAGTACGAGGCGGCCAAGGTGATGCACGGGTTCGGCCCGCAGTACGTCCTGATCAAGGGCGGGCACCTGCAGGAGGACACCGACGTGTGCGTCGACCTCCTCTACGACGGGCACACGTTCACCGAGCTGCCCGGCCCGCGCTTCGACACCGGCAACACGCACGGGAGCGGGGACAACATGGCGTCCGCCATCGCGTCCTGGCTCGCCCGCGGCGTGCCGGTGCCCGAGGCCGTCGCGCTCGGGAAGCGCTACGTCGTCGAGGCCGTGCGGCACTCGTACCCGCTCGGCGGGGGCCACGGCCCGATCTCACCGCTGTGGGCGGTCCGGCCCTGGTGGGAGCAGACCGACTGAGAAGTCCGGCACAACTGAACACACCGCGGGAGCTCGTGCGCGCAACGGGCTGAGAGGGCATGTGCAGCCGACCGCAGAACCTGTCCGGGTAATGCCGACGTAGGGAGAAGAACAGCGATGACCGCTGTCGCGCCGTCCGTCACGACCGGCCCCATCAGGGGCTCGCACAAGGCGTATCTCGATGGACCGGACGGGCTGCGCGTCCCGGTCCGCCGCATCGAGCTGTCCACCGGCGAGCACCACGACGTGTACGACACCTCGGGCCCGTACACCGACGACACCGCCCCGATCGACCTCGCCGCGGGCCTGCCACCGCTGCGCGCCCCGTGGATCACGGCCCGCGAGCCGGGCACCCAGCTCGCCTACGCCAGGGCCGGCCTGATCACGCCGGAGATGCGGTTCGCCGCGATCCGGGAAGGCGTCGACGCCGAGCTGGTGCGGTCCGAGGTCGCCGCGGGCCGCGCGGTGGTCCCCGCGAACCGGAGGCACCCGGAGTCGGAGCCCATGGTGATCGGGAAGCGGTTCCTGGTGAAGGTCAACGCCAACATCGGCAACTCCGCCGTCAGTTCCTCGATCGAGGACGAGGTGGAGAAGATGGTGTGGGCCACGCGCTGGGGCGCCGACACCGTCATGGACCTCTCGACCGGCAGGAACATCACCGAGACCCGCGAGTGCATCCTGCGCAACTCACCCGTCCCGATCGGCACCGTGCCGATCTACCAGGCGCTGGAGAAGGCGGGCGGGGATCCCGCGAAGCTGTCGTGGGAGCTCTACCGCGACGTCGTGGTCGAGCAGTGCGAGCAGGGCGTCGACTACATGACGGTGCACGCGGGCGTGCTGCTGCGCTACGTGCCGCTCACCGCGAAGCGCGTCACCGGGATCGTCTCCCGGGGTGGCTCGATCATGGCGGCCTGGTGCCTCGCCCACCACCGCGAGTCGTTCCTCTACACCCGTTTCGAGGAGCTCTGCGACATCCTGCGCGCCTACGACGTCACGTTCTCCCTCGGCGACGGGCTGCGGCCCGGTTCGATCGCCGACGCCAACGACGAGGCGCAGCTCGCGGAGCTGCGGACGCTGGGCGAGCTCACCGCGGTCGCGCGCTCCAAGGACGTGCAGGTGATGATCGAGGGGCCCGGGCACGTCCCGCTGCACAAGATCGACGAGAACGTGCGGCTGGAGGAGGAGTGGTGCGGCGGCGCGCCCTTCTACACCCTCGGCCCGCTCGCCACCGACATCGCGCCCGGCTACGACCACATCACCAGCGCGATCGGCGCCGCCCGGATCGCCCAGCGCGGCACCGCGATGCTCTGCTACGTCACGCCGAAGGAGCACCTCGGCCTGCCGGACCGCGACGACGTGAAGACCGGCGTGATCACCTACAAGATCGCCGCTCACGCCGCCGACCTGGCCAAGGAGCACCCGCGCGCCCAGGCCCGCGACGACGCGCTGTCGGCGGCCCGGTTCGAGTTCCGCTGGCTCGACCAGTTCCACCTCTCCCTCGACCCGGACACCGCGCTCGCCTTCCACGACGAGACCCTGCCCGCCGAGCCCGCCAAGACGGCCCACTTCTGCTCCATGTGCGGGCCGAAGTTCTGCTCGATGCGGATCACGCAGGACGTCCGCGACTACGCCGAGGCCAACGGCCTGACCACGGTCGCGGCGATCGAGGCCGGGATGGCGGAGAAGGCGGAGGAGTTCACGGAGTCCGGCGGCCGGATCAACCTCCCGCTGGCCTGAGGGATGTCAGCAAAGCCACCTTGCTGACGCGTGACGTCAGGAAGGTGGCTTTGCTGACACGGGCGACGGCTACGGCTGCAGGTCCTGCACGGCGCGGATCTCCGCGTCGCTCGTGACCGTCTCGTCGGGGAACGAGTGGTGCTCGTGCGCCACCAGCCAGCGTCCGTTCTCCTTGCGGAGGCCGAACGTGATCCGCAGCCGGTGCTCGGGGTTGGCCGCGTGGTGCTCGGCGGTGCCGCAGCGCAGCAGCGCCCACGCGAACGCGACGTCCTCGCCCGCCGTGACGTCGAGCTCGACGATGTCGAACGTCGCCCCCTGCGCCTGCCACTCGAAGAAGCCCGGCCACGTGTCGCGATAGGCCTCGATGCCGCGGACGCCCTGCTGGGGCGGCGGCACGTCGAACATCACGATGTCGCCGGGGTGGTCGGCCAGCACCTCGTCGAGGTCGCCTGCGTGCACGGCGGCCGCCCACCGCTCGATCAGCTCTCGGATCTCTTCCTCATCGGTCTTCATGCTCGGTCAACCCCGCGCGGCGCGCGAACTCATCGCTCGATCCGCCCCGGGAGCCCGAAGCGGGAGAAGTCGGCCTCCAGGAACGACACGACCTCCTGCACGACGCCATCGCGCACCGTGAGTACGTCGAGCCCCATCGGGACGAACGCGGTGCCGTCCCACGAGTAGGTCGCGAACGCCGGCATGCCGTTGGCGCTGGTCGGGAGGAATCGCCACCGGTCGGTGAGCGGGCCGGTGACCAGGAACTCCCTGATGGCGTCCCGCCCGGCGTACCACTCCGGCAGCGGGGGCATCGAGAAGCGCGCGTCCTCGGCGAGCATCGCCACGATCGCCTCGACGTCGCCCGCCTCCCACGCGGCGGCGTACCGACGGGCCAGCTCGGCCGTTCCCGGCGCGTCCCGGTCCGGTGCGGGTTGCGCCCGCGGCAGGCGGGCGCGCTGCAGCGCGCTGTTCACCGCCGCGACCGAGGTGTCGAGCAGGTCGGCCGTCTCGGCGGCCGAGTAGCCGAGCACCTCGCGGAGCAGGAGCGCGGCGCGCTGCCGGGGCGGCAGGTGCTGGAGGGCCACCAGGAACGCCAGCTCGACGCTCTCCCACGCGACCAGCCGCTCCGCCGGGTCCAGGTGGTCGGCGTAGGACATCAGGCCGTCGGGCAGCGGTTCCAACCAGCGCACCTCCTGTGCCTCGCCGGGCGTCACCGCGGTCGGCAGCTCCCGGCGTGCGGTGCGCCCGAGGAACGTCAGGCAGCGGTTGGTGGCGATCTTGTACAGCCACGCGCGCACGGACCGCTCGCGGTCGTCCAAGCGGGGCCGGAAGCCGGGCCACGCCTGCCACGCCCGCAGCCACGTCTCCTGCACGATGTCCTCCGCGTCGGCGAGCGACCCGAGCATCCGGTAGCAGTGCGCGGTGACTTCGCCGCGGAACGGCGCGACGGCGGCGGTGAACTCGGCCTCGACGATGGACGGCACGCAACCATGGTGGGCCAGCAGTGAGCAGCCTGCTGCGGTGTGCGACCGACCTGGCCGATTGATCAGGTTCCACGCCGCGGAAGGATCGCCGCAGCGCGGGCGGTGGGACACATCGGAGGTCTAACATCCCGGGCGATGAGCATCATGGGCACGCGCGTTGTCCGCACAGAGGATCCGGTGTTCCTCTCGCGGGGAGCGACATACACCGACGACCTGACCGACGAGCGGTTGACCGGTGCACTGCACCTCACGCTCGTCCGGTCCCCACTGGCGCACGGCCGCATCACCGGGATCGACGTCGAGGCGGCCAAGGCCGCGCCCGGCGTCGTCGCGGTGTTCACCGCCGCCGACCTCGACCTCTCGCCCGCGCTGCTGTTCCCGGCCGCGAACCGGGCGATGGTCCGGCCGTTCCTCGCGGGTGACCGGGTGCGGTTCGTGGGGGAGCCCGTCGCGGCCGTCCTCACCGAGCACCCGTACCAGGGGCAGGACGCGGCCGACCTGGTGGAGGTCGACTACGACCCGCTGCCGGCCGTGATCGACCTGAAGGAGTCCCTCGCGGACGAGGTCGTGCTGTTCGAGGAGGCGGGCACCAACCTCGCGCTCGCGTTCGACGACCAGGAGTTCGACGAGCACCTGTTCGACGACTGCGAGGTCGTCGTCACGGACGAGATCGTCAACCAGCGCCTGGCGGCCTCTCCGCTGGAGACGCGCGCCGCCGCGGCCGCATGGGGCGACGACGGGCGGCTCACGCTGTTCGCGTCCTCGCAGAACGCGCAGATGGCCCGTGACGAGGTGGCGGGCTGGCTCGGCATCGAACCGGCGCAGGTCCACGTGATCCTGCCGGACGTCGGCGGCGGGTTCGGCGCGAAGATCGGTGGCGACCCGACGTTCGCGCTGGTCGCGTGGCTGGCGAAGCAGGTCGGGCGGCCGGTCCGGTGGACCGAGACCCGCTCGGAGAACATGACCGGGATGCTGCAGGGCCGCGCCCAGCTGCAGACGATCACGATCGGCGGGCGCCGCGACGGCACCGTCCTCGCGTACCGGCTCGACGTGCTCGCCGACGCGGGCGGCTACCCGGCCGTCGGCGTGTTCCTGCCGTTCTTCACGCGGCAGATGGCGCCGGGCGTCTACGACATCCCGAAGGTGGAGTCGCGGGCCCGGGTGCTGGTCACCACCACGACTCCCACCGGCGCTTACCGCGGCGCAGGCCGCCCGGAGGCGACGGCGGCGATCGAGCGGGCCATGGACCTGTTCGCCGCCGAGATCGGCATGGACCCGGCCGAGGTGCGCAAGCGCAACGTGGTGCCGCCGGACAAGTTCCCGTTCACCACGAAGGGCGGGGCCACCTACGACACCGGCGAGTACGAGAAGGCCATCGACCGGGTGCTGGAGGCCGCCGGGTACTCCGACCTGCGGGCCGAGCAGGCGGCGCGGCGGGAGCGCGGCGACGTCGTGCAGCTCGGCATCGGCGTCTCGGCCTACGTCGAGATCACCGGCGGCGGGGAGTTCCGCGAGGACGCCTCGGTCGAGGTGCACCCCGACGGCGCTGTGACCGTGCTCACCGGCACCTCCCCACACGGTCAGGGGCATGCGACGGCGTGGGCGATGCTCGCCAGCGAGCACCTGGGCATCCCGATCGAGAAGATCACCGTCAAGCACGGCGACACCGACCTCATCCCGCGCGGCGTCGGCACGATGGGCTCGCGGAGCCTGCAGACCGGCGGCGTCGCGGTGTACCAGGCGGCCGGCCAGCTGGTGGAGATCGCCAAGCAGCGCGCCGCCGACCTGCTGGAGGCGAGCGTCGACGACCTCGAGGTCGTCGACGGCCGCGTCACGGTGAAGGGCACCGGCACCGGCGTCGATCTCGCCGACCTGGCCGCGAAGGAGCAGCTGCGCGTCGACACCGCGTTCGACAGCGGGGCCGCCACGTTCCCGTTCGGTGCGCACGTCGCGGTGGTCGAGGTCGACACCGAGTCGGGCAAGGCGGTGGTCGACCGGATCGTCACGGTCGACGACGCGGGCCCGGTGCTCAACCCGCTCCTCGCGGAGGGGCAGCGCCACGGCGGCATCGCGCAGGGCATCTCACAGGCCCTGCTGGAGGAGGTCGTCTACGACGCCGACGGCAACCCGCTCACGGCCACGTTCGCCGACTACGGGTTCCCGTCCGCGGCAGAGCTGCCCAGCTTCACGCTGGTGAGCATGGAGACGCCGACGCCGCTGAACCCCATCGGCGCGAAGGGCATCGGCGAGGCGGGCACCATCGGCGCCACGCCGGCCGTGCAGAGCGCGGTGATCGACGCCGTGTCGCACCTCGGCGTCCGCCACATCGACATGCCGACCAGCCCGCTGAGGGTGTGGGAGGCCATCCGGGCTGCAGGGGGTGTGAAGTGACCGAGAAGGTCCAGATCACGGTCAACGGCGAGGCCACCACCGCGGACGTCGAGCCGCGGCTGCTGCTCGTGCACTACCTGCGCGACGTGGTCGGGCTCAAGGCCACCAACATCGGCTGCGACACCACGTCCTGCGGGGCGTGCACCGTGCTGCTCGACGGCGAGTCGGTGAAGTCGTGCACGGTGCTCGCCGTGCAGGCCGACCAGCAGTCGGTCACCACGATGGAGGGGCTCTCGCCCGATCCGGAGCACCTGCACCCGGTGGCGGCGGCGTTCCGCGCCGAGCACGGACTGCAGTGCGGTTTCTGCACGCCGGGCATGGTGATGGCCGCGGCCGGCCTGCTGGAGGAGAACCCGCACCCCACCGAGCGGGAGGTGCGCGAAGGCCTGGAGGGCAACCTCTGCCGCTGCACCGGCTACCACAACATCGTCCGGGCCGTGCTGGCCGCGGCGGGGAAGGACCCGGCAGAGGCCGAGGACTCGCCCGCCGAGCTCGCAGCACCCGGCTTCTCCACCGGGAGCGGCTCGTGATCCCCGTCGGCTTCGACTACGCCCGTCCCGACTCGGTCGACGCGGCGCTCGCCCTGCTCGCCGAGCACGGTGAGGACGCCACGCTGCTCGCGGGTGGCCACTCGCTGCTCCCGGTCATGAAGCTGCGGCTGGCCGCGCCCGAGCTCGTGATCGACATCGGCAAGCTCGCGGAGCTGCAGTACGTCCGGGTCGACGGCGACGAGGTCGTGATCGGCGCGGGCACCCGGCACCGCACGATCGAGACCTCGGACGTGCTGGCGGCCGAGTGCCCGCTGCTGCCCGCCGTCGCCCGCACGGTGGGTGACCCGCAGGTGCGCCACCGCGGCACGCTCGGCGGCTCGCTCGCCCACGCCGACCCGGCCTCCGACCTCCCCGCCGCCGTGCTCGCCCTCGGTGGCACGGTGGTGCTGCGCAGCCCGCGCGGCGAGCGGCAGGTACCGATCACCGGCTTCTACACCGGCGTGTTCTCCTCGGTGAAGGAACCGGACGAGCTGATCGTCGAGGTCCGGGTGCCGCGCACCGGCGGAGCGGGCTGGGCCTACGAGAAGTTCACCCGGCGCGCGAACGACTGGGCCATCGTCGGGGTCGCGGTCGTCGACGGCCGGGTGGGGCTGGTCAACATGGGCTCCACCCCGCTGCGGGCCTCGCAGACCGAGGCCGCGCTCGCGGACGGCGCCTCCATCGAGGACGCCGCGGCGCTGGCCGATCAGGGCACCGAGCCGCCGACGGACCTCGGCGCCACGGCGGAGTACCGACGACACCTCGCGCGCGTCCTCACCCGCAGGGCCCTCACGACTGCCGCCAACGGGTGACGCACATCCGGGCCAAAGTTTCCCGGATATGTGCGTAGCTGCCCCGGACGGGGGAAAGACTTCGGTATGGCCCCCGACGAGGCTGATGCGCTCGGCGACGTCCCCCGCGTTGTCGCCGGCCGCTACGAGCTCGGGTCGGTGCTCGGCGCAGGATCGTCTGCCGTCGTGCACCGCGCCCGTGACCTGCGGCGCGGTGTCGAGGTAGCGATCAAGTGCTTCCGGCCGGGCGGCTCGGAGCGAGATCTGAGGCAGCAGCGTCAGGAGATGGCGCTGCTGGCACGACTGGACCATCCGGGACTCGTCCGTCTGCACGACGGTGGACTCGTGGACGAATGCCCGTTCGTCGTCACCGACCTGGTCGAGGGGCCCACGCTCGCCGAGCGGATCGCCTCGGGCCCGCCGCTCGCCCCGGGTGCGGTGCGTCGTCTCGGCGCCCACCTCGCCGACGCGCTGGCCTACGTCCACTCGGCCGGCATCGTGCACCGCGACGTGAAGCCGGCCAACGTCCTGCTCGGTGACGGCGGGCGCCCGCGCCTCGCCGACTTCGGCATCGCCCGGGCGCTCGAGGCCACCGCGGCCACCGCGGACGGCTGCGTCGTCGGCACCGCCGCCTACCTCGCCCCCGAACAGGTGCGCGGGGAGCACGTGGCCCCGGCCACCGACGTCTACGCGCTCGGCCTGGTGCTGCTGGAGTCCCTGACGGGGCGGCGGGAGTACCCGGGCGCCGCGGTCGAGTCGGCCACCGCCCGGCTGTACCGCGCTCCGGCGGTGCCCGAAGGGCTGCCCGCCGGGCTCGGGACCGTTCTGAGGGCGATGACGCAGGACGACCCGCGGCGTCGGCCCCCGGCGGCCGCCGTGGCCGCCGCGCTCGCGGCCGACCCCGCTTCACCCGCCGCTGCTCTGGGGCTCGAAGCGCCTGCCCGGTCCCGGGTGGGCGGCCACGGGCGGCATCGGGTGGGCCGCCCCGGCGCTCGACCGGTCTCCCGGATCGCGCTCGCCGCCCTCACCACGGTCGTCGCGATGCTCTCCGCCGCTGCCGCCGCGCCCGCCACCCCGCCGACCCCGATCACGGCGGTGGCGGACGTCCACGACGCGATCCCCTTGTCGGCGCGGATGCGCTGAGCTGTCCCCCGTACCGACGAACGGCGCGTTCGTCGGTACCTATCCGACGAACGCGCCGTTCGTCGGAAAAGGGGCTGCAGTACTAGCCGACCAGGCCCGCGTCCTGGGCCGCTATCGCCGCCTGCACCCGCGAGCGCAGGCCCAGCTTCGTCAGCACGCGGGAGACGTGCGTCTTCGTCGTCGCTTCGCTGATCACCAGCTCGGCCGAGATCTCCGCGTTGGACAGGCCGCGGCCGAGGCAGGCGAGCACGTCCAGCTCGCGCGGGGTGAGCTCGTCGAGGCCGGGCGGCCGCACCGGCTTGCGCGCAGGTGCGCCGAGCCGGGCGATCACCCGGCGGGTGATCTCGGGCGCGAGCACACCGTCGCCCTTCGCCACCGCGCGCACGGCGGCGAGCAGCGCCGGTGCCTCCACCGACTTCAGCAGGAAGCCGGCCGCGCCGGCCGCGAGCGCGGAGTCGACGTACTCGTCGAGGTCGAAGGTGGTGAGCACGAGCACCTCGCACACCGACTCGGCGATGAGCCTGCGGGTGGCCTCGATGCCGTCGATGCCCGGCATGCGGATGTCCATGAGCACGACGTCCGGCTTGCGTTCGCGGGCCGTGGCGACGGCGGCGAGCCCGTCGGCGGCCTCCCCGACCACCGTGATGTCCGGGGCGGAGTCGAGGATCATCACCAGTCCGGTGCGGATCGCCGCCTGGTCGTCGGCCACGACCACGCGCACGGGTTCGGCGCTCACCTGGACGCCCCGGCCGGAGCGGGCACCGGCAGCACGGCATGCACGCGCCAGCGGCCGCCGTCCGCCCCCGCCGTGACGGTGCCGCCCACGGCGTCCGCCCGCTCGTGCAGGCCGAGGAGCCCGGTGCCGGTCCCCCCGCCGGCAGGCGCGCCGGGCACGAGGTCGTTCTCGATCTCGATCACCAGTTCTCCGTCGTGGTCGTCCAGGTGCAGGCGCACCCGGCTGCGCGGGGCGTGCTTGGCCGCGTTCGTCAGCGACTCCTGCACGATGCGGAACGCCGCCAGGTCCACCGCGGCGGGCAGCGCGGCGACGCCGCCGCGGGCGTCGTCGACCTCGATCCGCAGGCCGGTGCCTGCTGCGGACTCGAGGAGCGCGTCGAGCCGGTCGAGGCCGGCGGGCGCCGTGCGCGGGTCGGCGTCGCCCGCGCCGTCGGCCCGCAGCAGGCCGATCATCGTGCGCATCTCGGCGAGCGACGCGACGCTGTCGCGGCGCACCGACTGCAGCACCCGCCGCAGCACGGCCGGGTCCGGGTCCGGCAGGTTGAGCGCCGCCTCGGACTGGATCGCGATGCCCGAGAGCTGCCCCGCGATCACGTCGTGCAGGTCGCGGGCCATCCGCGCCCGCTCGGCGGCCACGGCGGCGGCCCGGTCCAGCTCGGCCATCCGGGACGCCTGCTCGGCGCGTTCCCGCTGCGCGTCGGCCTGCCCGCGGTGCAGGCGCACCTCCCGCCCCCACAGCACCGGTACCGCGAGCACCAGCCCCAGGTTGAGGATGACGAGCACGGCGGCGCGGCCACCTTCGAACACCAGGCTGACGAGCGCGGCGCCCCCCGCAACGGCCGCGGTGGCGCCGGCCACCCTCAGGCTGAGGCGCTCGGACGTGTGGAGGACCGAGCAGTAGAGCAGGTCGCCGAGGATCAACATCATCGCGAGCGGCACGGTGCCCAGCTGCACCATCCCGAGCAGTGCCACGCAGGCGATCGCGAGCCCGAGCACGGGCCGGACCCGCCGCTGGGTGTGGCCGATGGAGGCGACGGAGAGGAGCCCCAGCAGGGCCCACGGCGACGGCTCCGGCGCGTCGCTCCAGCGGACGGCGACCTCGGGGACGACCAGGTACAGCAGCCCGCCCAGCGTGAAGTAGCCGACCACGTAGAGCGCGTCCTCGAGCTGCTCGCGCCCGGCCGGCCAACCCTTCACGCGGCCATTGAACACGTGCCGGCCCGCGGTCCGCGTCGATCGAAGGTGGTACGTCCGCGTAGATCAGGTCGTGGGAGTCCGGCGGACCAGGACGTGCAGTGCCACGGCGATCGCGGTGGTCACCGCGGTGGTCAGGAGGGCTGCGGCCGTCGAGGACGTCGGGAACAGCCCGGACGCCGCGTTGTTCGCGGCGTGCACCGCCACGGCCGCCGCGACGCCGCCGCGCAGCCGCTCCGACACCACCCAGATCGTGTAGCTCATCGGCACGAACGTCACGAAGAACAGCAGCGCCTGCACGCTGCCGAGCCCGATCTCGGCTTGCGTCGTGCCCGTGAGCAGGAACAGCGGTGCGTGCCACACCGCCCAGACGAGGCCGAGCAGCACCGCCGTCGGCACCGGCGCGAGCAGGCGGCGGAGGCGCGGCTGCGCGTATCCCCGCCAGCCGAACTCCTCCGACAGCGGCCCGGCGACGAGCACGTACCCGATCACCAGGAGCGGCCCGCCGACCGTCGCCGCTCGGCCGCTCGCGACCGCGAGGTCGAGCGTGCCGTCGACGAGGGCCCCGGCGACCGCGGGTGCCGCCCCCAGCAGCAGCGCCGGCGGCAACCAGAGCCCCACCGCGCCGAACGGGTTGCGCCCGCGCGGGCGGCGCCTCCCGCAGCACCAGAGCAGCAGCGCGACCACCGTCGGGCCGAAGGAGCCGACGACGAAGAGCAGCTGGGTCAGCGGCTCAGCGGTGTCGCCCCCGGCGAGCAGCGCCGCGCCCCACGGCAGCCAGCTGACGGCGAACGTGGCGGTGAGGAACAGCAGGAGGTCGGTCTTCGTCCGCTGCCGTCCCGGGAGGGGGAGCGTGCTGGTCATGGACGCAGACGCTATGGACGCCGGGTTCACGCGTCCCTGGCGAGGACCCCCGTGATGGGGTGGGGCACACCCCCGGCCGCGCGTCTCACGAGGGCGGCTGACGACCCACCAGACCGGCGCGTCCCGGGTCGGGTAGCGCCGCACGGTCTCGGGAACAACTTTGCGAATTGGCAAGAAACCGTGCCGATCCGTCGTCTCCCGCCCAGAGTGGGCGGCATGTCCTACGACGTGATCGTGATCGGCGGGGGAGCCGCTGGGCTGGCCGGCGCCACGGCCCTGCTCCGCTCCCGGCGCTCGGTGCTGGTGGTGGACGGTGGCGAGCCCCGGAACGCGCCGGCCCACGGGGTGCACAACTTCCTGACCCGCGACGGCACGCCGCCGGGTGAGCTGCTGGCGGCAGGGCGCGAGGAGGTCGTCGGCTACGGCGGGGAGCTGGTACGCGGAAGCGTGGTCGGCGTCGAGCCGGGTTTCCGGGTCCACCTCGACGACGGGCGCACGGAGACGGCCCGCCGGCTGCTCGTCGCGACCGGCCTCGTCGACGAGCTGCCGGACGTGCCCGGGCTGGCGCAGCGGTGGGGCCGGGACGTGCTGCACTGCCCGTACTGCCACGGCTGGGAGGTGCGCGACCAGGCCGTCGGGGTGCTGGCGACGGGGCCGATGGCCGCGCACCAGGCGATGCTGTTCCGGCAGCTGACCGGCGACGTCACGGTGTTCCTCCACACCGGGCCCGATCTTCCCGCGGAACAGTGGGAGCAGCTCGCCGCGCTCGACATCGCCGTGGTGGACGGTGAGGTCGCCGGGCTCGAGGTCGTCGACGACCGGCTGGCGGGCGTTCGCCTGGTCTCGGGCCGGACCGTCGCGCGCGAGGTGCTCGTCGTCGCACCGAGGTTCACCGCCCGCGTACCCCCGGTGCCGGGCCTGGTGGCGGAGGAGGTGCGGATGGGGGACCACGTCGTCGGCAGCGCTGTGCCCGTCGGGCCGGGTGGCGCCACCGCCGTGCCCGGCGTCTGGGCGGCCGGCAACGTCGCCGACGTGCAGGCGCAGGTGATCGGGTCCGCCGCGGCCGGGCTGATGGCCGGTGCGGCGATCAACATGGATCTCATCGCCGAGGAGGCCCGTCGGGCGGTCGATGCCCGTGGGCGGCTCAGCCCGGCAGCGTCGGCGCGGTGAACGTGCCGTCGTCGCCCGGCCGGTAGGGGAGGGTGGCCGTCACCGCCGTCGTCGGGATCGGGCCGTAGGCGTGCGGGAAGCGCATGGACTCCGGGTCGCCGGGCACGCCGGGCTCCCAGCGGACGTCGACGTGGACGCGGGCCGGGTCGATCACGAGCAGCAGCACGTCCGGCCGGCCGCGGAAGAGCCGGTTTGCCGGCAGCGTGACCTGCTCGGGCGTCGAGAGGTGCACGAACCCGACCTCGGCCAGCGATGGCGGGGCCACGGCACCGGCCGCCCGGGCGGCGTCCCACTCCTCGGCGGTGCACAGGTGCAACAGGACGTTCGACTCCACCCGCGCAGTCTGCAGGGCCTTGTCTTTGGCACGACGTGTCAATTAACGTCCGTCACATCCCAGCCACCCGCCGTCAGGAGGATGCGCATGTCGCCCACCAGCGAATCCCAGGCTGCTGCCGAGGAGCCAGTGGTCGAGGAGACCCTCGTCGAGGAGGTCTCCATCGACGGCATGTGCGGCGTCTACTGACGTGACCGGGGACGCCTCGGGCTTCGACCCGGCGCGCCCGCACCGCTGCAGCCCGCGGGTGGCGCTGCGCCCCGAGCCGTTCGGGGCGCTGGTCTACCACTTCGGCACCCGCAGGCTGTCGTTCCTGAAGACCCCCCAGCTCGTCGAGGTCGTCTCCGGGCTGGAACGGCACCCGGACGTGCACTCCGCGCTCGACGCCGCGGGCGTCGAGACGGCCCAGCGCCCCGCCTACCTGCGGGCGCTCGCCGGCCTGGCCGCCAACGGAACCATCGAGGAGCGCCCATGAGACTGGTGGACCACTTCCAGTACGGCCTCAACTCCCCGATCTGCCTCACCTGGGAGCTCACCTACGCCTGCAACCTGGCGTGCGTGCACTGCCTGTCGTCCTCCGGGCGCCGCGACCCGCGCGAGCTCAGCACGGACGAGGCGAAGTCCGTGATCGACGAGCTGCAGCGGATGCAGGTCTTCTACGTCAACATCGGCGGCGGCGAGCCCACCGTCCGCTCGGACTTCTGGGAGCTGCTCGACTACGCCGTCACCCACGACGTCGGCGTCAAGTTCTCGACCAACGGGATCAAGCTCGACGAAGCGCGGGCCAGGCAGCTCGCGGCCACCGACTACGTCGACGTCCAGATCTCGCTGGACGGGGCCACCCCCGAGGTCAACGACCACGTGCGCGGCCCCGGTTCGTACGCCACCGCGATCCGGGCGCTGGAGAACCTGGCCGCAGCGGGGTTCGGGCAGCCCAAGATCAGCGTGGTCATGACCCGGCAGAACGTCGACCAGCTCGACGAGTTCAAGGCGATCGCGGACAAGTTCGGCGCGCAGCTGCGCATCACCCGGCTGCGGCCGTCCGGCCGGGGCGCCGACGTGTGGGACGAGCTGCACCCCACGGCCGCGCAGCAGCGGCAGCTCTACGACTGGCTGGTCGCCCACGGCGAGAACGTGCTCACCGGCGACTCGTTCTTCCACCTCTCCGCCTACGGCGAGGCGCTGCCCGGGCTCAACCTGTGCGGGGCCGGGCGGGTGGTCTGCCTGATCGACCCGGTCGGCGACGTGTACGCGTGCCCGTTCGCGATCCACGAGAACTTCCTCGCGGGCAACGTCCGCTCGCCCGGCGGGTTCCAGGGGGTGTGGCGCGGCTCGGAGCTCTTCGCCGAGCTCCGGCAGCCGCAAACCGGCGGCGCGTGCCGCAGCTGCGGCTTCTACGACTCCTGCCAGGGCGGCTGCATGGCTGCCAAGTTCTTCACCGGCCTCCCGCTCGACGGACCCGACCCGGAGTGCGTGCGCGGCTTCGGCGAGCAGGCGCTCGCGGCTCGTGGCGCCGACACGGTGATCCCGAAGTCGGATGTCGACCACTCCCGGTCGGCACCCCGCAACTCCCGCGGCCCCGTCCCGGTCTCGATCGGGATGCGCCCGGACCGGGCATGCGACGAGAACCCGCTCGCCGGCCTGCGGGTCGGAACCTGACGAACGGCGCTGTCGTGCCACTGAGGCCTGCGCGCTTGCTTTGCGGCGCGCACAGCCCTCAGACATGCATGGGCGTCGGAACCCATCCGACGAACGTGCCGCTCGTCGGAACCCATCCGACGAACGCGCCGCTCGTCGGATGAATCTCGGTGATCGGGTGTGGCCCGAGGTGCGCGCCGCCACCCTGCTCGTCCCGCTCGGAGCGCTGGAGCAGCACGGGCCGCACCTGCCGCTCGACACGGACGCCCGCGTCGCCGCCGCCGTCGCTCGGCGGGCCGCCGCCTCCGGCGACGCCCTGCTGGTCGCCCCGCCCCTGGCCTACGGGGCCTCCGGCGAGCACGAGGGCTTCCCCGGCACGCTGTCGATCGGGCACGAGGCGCTGCGTGCGGTCCTCGTGGAGCTCGGCCGCTCCGCGTGCCGCTGGGCCTCGCGGCTCGTGTTCGTCAACGGGCACGGCGGCAACCTCCCCACCGTCCCCGACGCGGTGGCGCAGCTGCGCCACGAAGGCCGCGATGCAGCGTGGTGGCCGTGCGTCCCGGCGGGCGGGGATGCGCACGCCGGGCGCACCGAGACGTCGATCCTGCTCGCCCTCGACCCCGGCTCGGTCCGGATGGACGCCGCCGAGCCGGGCGCGACGGCGCCGCTCGCCGAGCTGCTCCCCGCCTTGCGCGCGGGTGGCGTGGCGGCGGTGAGTCCCAACGGCGTGCTGGGCGACCCGACCGGTGCGAACGCGCCGGAAGGCGAGCGACTGCTGGCCGAGATGACCGCCGCGCTCCGCACCTGCCTCGCCCGGTGGCGGGCCGACCCGACCGGCCGGCTGACCTGACGAGTAGGCGCTCAGGCCGCCTGCGCCGGAGGGACGGAGTCCTCGAGTGGATCGGCGAGGTGAACGATCATCAGGTACAGCCGACGTTCCAGCAGCCGGTCGATGTCCTGCCGCGCCGCCTCCCTGAACCTGGGAGTGAGGTTCGAACGAGGCCCCATGTGCTCTCGTCGCTCGGCGAGGTGCAGATCCACGCTGGCGATGTCCGGGCAATGGAAGCGGTAGCCGGGCAGCACGCTGCTGACCGTGTCGGCCGGATCGGGATCGTCGGTTCCGTACAGCATTGGCATACCTAGGGAGCGAGGTTGCGGAGGAGCGGCTCCAGCCTGCGGACGCCGTGTTACGCCTCGTTCAACGAGGCATGTCGTCCGCGAAAAGGTGATGATTGGAGCTTCGCGGCGGACAGGCGATCACATTGCGTGACATCGACCTGCGCCGCTGCCCGTCAGGGCGTTGTCACCACCGCCGGTATCGCACCCCTCCAGGTGCACGTCGTGCGCGCGCCGTCCGTCCAGCCGACCGACACCTCGCCGCCCTCCACCGTGACCCCGGGTGCGGTGGTCTCGGCCGCGCCGGTGAGCGTCGACGCGGTGACCAGCAGCTCCCCGGGCACCACCGTGCCCCGCAGGGTGGGCACCAGGGCCCACGCCCCGTAGGCCGTGCCCTGCGGGGCCCGCTGGACCTCGGCGGCGGCGAAGCCGTGGCAGCCGACGAGCCGGGCGGCCGTCGCGCCCGTCCGCAGGGTGACCGAGGCACCGTCGACCTGCAGATCGAGGTCCTGCGGGGTCGCGGCGGCGAGCGCCCATCCCGTCACCGTGACGGGAATGCCGGCCGGCACGGAACGGAGCCGGTGGACGTGCACCTCCCACGCGCCCCGCGCGACGACGAGGCTCTCGATCCGGCACTGGGGGAGCACCGGCCCGCCCGCGACCGGTGGGCCGCCGGGGAAGGCGGGTGGGCCGGGGAACTGCGGCTGGTGCCAGGAGGCCACCCAGTCCGGCCCGCTGCCGATCGGGTGGATCCGCCGCCGCACGCTCTCCCGGCCGCGGACGTGCAGCGCGATGTGGTTGTCGGCGGCGTTGCGGACGGCGGTGGGCCCGGTGCGGGTGGAGTAGGCGAGCCGGGCGTAGAGCGGATCGGGCTCTCCGCCGTCGGCGTCCCACGGGTTGATGTGGTCGCTGCCGTGGTTGTGCACGCGGACCATGCCGTCCGCCTCGGTGGTCTGCACCAGCCAGCCGACCGACGGGATGACGATCGCGCGGTCCGGCCCGGCCGACGGCGGCGGCTCCTCGACCGCCGTCCACAGCGGCGCCGACTCCGGCAGCAGCAGCCCGACGAAGCCCTTGCTCGCCCAGTACGGCGACGCCGGCCCGGAGTAGGTCTGCAGCGTGGCCGCGTGCGGGCCGTGCCAGCCGCGGGAGAAGATCCCGTCGGTGAGCGCGCCGCGGTCGAGGAAGTAGCGCAGGCCCGCCGACAGGATCCGCCGGGTCTGGCCGGGGCGCAGCGGCGTCCACCCGACCACCTCGCCCAGCGCCACGGCCGACAGGGTCGCGGTGCGGTAGGTGAGCGAGCGGCCCTGGTGGAGCGGGGCGCCGTTTACGTCGAAGGTGGCGGCGAACGAGCCGAGGAACTCCTCCAGCCGGGGACCGAGCCGCTCCAGCTGCGCGGTGTCGCCGCGCAGGTGCGCGACCAGCACCGGGTAGAGGTGCATCGCCCAGCCGATGTAGTGGTCGAAGGCGCGGCCGTCGCCGTCGCTGTACCAGCCGTTGCCGCGGTACCAGACCTCCAGCAGGTCGAGCGCGCGGTCGATGGCGCGGGCGGTCTCGGCGTCACCGCGGCCGACCTCGTCGAGGAAGGCGGCCACGGTCATCGGGAACAGGTACCAGTTGTTCGGCGCAGGCTCGTTGCGCAGCGCTCCGCGCAGCCAGTTCTCGAGCCGGTCCTGCTCGCCGTCGTCGAGCAGGTCCCAGGTCCAGCGCCGTGCGGCCAGCAGGCCGAGCGCCACCGACGCCGACTCGACCATCGGCTGCCCGCCCGGCCCGTGCGAGCCGATGGGCGGCCACGCGTCGGGGCCCGCCGGCCCAGGCCCGCTCACGAGGCCCTCGCGGTAGGGAGCCAGTACGGTGCCGTCGTCGTCGCCGGCGGCGCGGAACGCCGCGAGCAGGAACGTGCGGGCGAATCCCTCCAGCCCGTCGGAGACGACGCCCGCCTTCGCCGGCGCGCCCGGCAGGTCGATCCGCCCGCCCCGGGGCGAGCGGTAGCGCTGGACGGCGGCGAGCAGGTCGTCGGCGACGGTGACCCAGTGCTTGCGGGTCCAGCCGGTGTCCGGGCTCAGGTCGTGGTACTCGGCGGGAATCGGGGGTCTCCTCTTCTCAGGCGGTCAGCGGCAGCAGCTCGCGGCGCACCGGGTGGGCGAACGGGCGGCCGGCCGCCCACCGCTCCACCTCGTCGGCCGCGGCGTCGGCGAGTCGGCGCAGCTCGTTGCCCTTGGAGCCGGCGACGTGGGGGGTGAGCACCACGCCGTCGCAGTCCCAGAGCGGTGAGTCGGCGGGCAGCGGCTCCGGGGTGGTCACGTCGAGCACGGCGCGCAGCCGCCCGGAGAGCACCTCGCGCTCCAGGGCGGCGTGGTCGACGAGCCCGCCCCGCGCGGTGTTGAGCAGGGTGGCGCCGTCGCGCATGAGCGCGAGCAGCCGGCCGTCGACCATGCCCCGGGTGCTGAGCAGGAGCGGCGCGTGCAGCGACACCACCCGGCCGCGGGCGAACAGCTCGTCCAGCCCGACCGGTTCCGCGCCGAGGCTCCGGACCTCGGCGTCGGCCGCGTACGGGTCGTGCAGGAGCACGTCGAGGTCGAACGGCCGCAGCAGGTCGGCCACCCGCCTCCCGATGAGCGACGCCCCGAGCAGCCCGACCGTCGCCCGGTAGTTGCCCGACTCCGGGAAGAGCGCGTTCCAGTCCTGCTGCACGCGCTCGGTGCGGAACCGGCGCGCGATCTCGGGCACCCGCTTGCCGGCGAGCAGGATCATCGCCACGGCGTACTCGGCCACCGGCACGGCGTTGGCCGCGGCCGCCGAGCTCACCACGATGCCCCGTTCCCAGCACTCCTCGGTGACGTGCTGGCGCACGGTGCCGGCCGTGTGGACGACGGCCCGCAGCCGGGGCGCCGCGGCGAGGACGTCCGCGGTGATCGGCGCGCAGCCCCAGCCGGTGATCAGCAGCTCCACGTCCGCGAGGTCGGCGCCGTCGAACCCGTCGAGCACGACGTCCGGGTCGATGTCGACGGCGGCCGCGATCCGTTCCACCGCGGCCGGGTGGAGCAGCTGGCTGGCCGTCCTCGTGGCCATCGCGAAGGCCGCGCGTGCCACTACTTCACGCTCCCGGCCGTCAGGCCCGACCGCCAGTACCGCTGCAGCATCAGGAAGGCCACGACGAGCGGGATCAGCGCGAGCAGCGAGCCGACGATGACGATCGGGTAGTACTCCGGCGTGATCGTCGCCTGGCTGTTCCACGAGTAGAGCCCGAGGCTGAGCGGATACAGCTTCTCGTCGGACAGCATCACGAGCGGCAGGAAGAAGTTGTTCCAGATCGAGGTCAGCTGGAACAGGAACACGGTCACGAAGCCCGGCCCGAGCATCCGCAGCCCGATGCGGAAGAAGATGTGCAGCTCCGACGCCCCGTCCACCCGAGCCGCCTCCAGCACCTCCCCGGGCACGTAGCCGGTGGCGAAGATCCGCGCGAGGTAGACGCCGAAGGGGTTGAACAGGACCGTGAGGAAGACGGCCCACATCGTGTTGGCGAGCTCGAGCCGGGACGCGATGAGGTACATCGGCAGCGCCAGCACCGTGCCCGGGATCATCACGCTGATCAGCACGAGCGCGTAGAGCTGCTTCTTCCCGCGGAACGAGTACTTGTCGAAGACGTAGCCGGCCGCGGTGCTGACCAGCGCGCCGACGGCCGCCCCGATCACCGCGTACAGGATGCTGTTGGCGTACCAGCGCAGGAAGAGCCCGTCGTCCTCGTCGAGCAGCGCCTCGATGTTGCCGGCGAGGTCGAAGTTGGCCACGTCGAGCAGGTTGCTGCTGAACAGGGCCTCTGCGTTCTTGGTGGCGGCGAGCAGCAGCCACAGCAGCGGCAGGAGGGCGTAGAGCGTGCCCGCGGCGATCACGACGTTCGTCGCGATCGTGCCCGCGCGTGTGCCCCGCCGGACGCGGCCTCCGAGTTCGGTCGTCGTCATGCCCTCGCTCCTCGGGAGCTGTAGCGCGCCACCGCGTAGGACAGGAGGCAGCACAGGACGAGCAGCAGCACCGACGCCGCGGACGCGAGGCCGTAGTTGCTGCGGTTGAAGGCCGCGTCGAAGATGTACATGTTCGGCGTGAAGCGGTTGCCGATCAGCGGTGTGGACTGCGCGAGCAGCATCGGCTCCGTGAACAGCTGCAGCGTGCCCACCAGCGTGAACATGCCGACGGTCACCACCGAGGCCCGCACCATGGGCACCTTCACCCGCAGCGCGGTGCGCACCGCGCCCGCGCCGTCCACCGCAGCGGCCTCCATGACTTCACGGGGCACGGCCTGCAGCGCGGTGTAGAAGATCACCGTGTTGTAGCCGAGCCCGCCCCAGAGGGCGATGTTGACCATCGACGGGATGAGCAGCGTCTGGCCGAGCAGGTCGACCTGGATGTTCAGGTCGTACAGCAGGGCGAGCACCGGGCTGATCCCCGGGGTGTAGAGGTAGAGCCAGATGATCGCGGCGATGATGCCGGGCACGGCGTGCGGCAGGAAGAGCGCCGTCTGCGCGAACTGGCGCGCCCTGGCCAAGCCGGAGTCGAGCAGCAGCGCGAACGCCAGGGAGCCGACCACGAGGATCGGGATGAACAGCACGATGTAGGCGAGCGTCACCCCGATGCTGCGCAGGAAGCTCGGGTCGGTGAGCACCACGACGAAGTTGTGGAGCCCGACGAACACCGTGCGCCCGTTGCCGAAGCCCAGCCCGGAGTGCAGCTGCGAGAAGACGCTCAGGTAGATCGCGTAGGCGGCCGGGACGACGAACACGCCCAGGCAGAGCGCGGCGAACGGGGCGAGCAGCACCACGACCGCCCGCTGCTGGCCGGGCACTCGGGTCTCGCTCGGACGCCTACACTGCTTCGCCGCCTGCGTTGCGACGGGCGGGGTCTCGATCGTCGCGGTCATCGCTCGTCCACCGCCAGTCCGAGTGCTCGCATGTCGGGCAACGACTCCTCCTGGCCCCGTTCGAGGGCCTCGGCGACCGTGTCGCCGTAGGTGACGCGGGCCAGGCCCTCCTCGATGATCTTGTTGGTCGCGGTCATCCGCGGACCCCACACCCAGCCCTCGGGCACCGTGGCGGCCTCGCGGCGGAACAGCGCGTAGATGTCCTGCCCGCCGAAGTAGGAGCGGTCGAACCCCTCGTCGGCCACGCCGATGAGATCCGGGGCGGCCGGGAACATGCTGCTGGTGCCGCTGGACAGGCGTGCCTCGAACGCCTCGGGGTCGGTCACCATCCAGCGCAGGAACTCCATGGCCTCGTCCGGGTGCTCGCTGTCGACGGTGATCCCGAAGACGGAGCCGCCCGTCACGCCGACCGCGGGCCGCGCGGGGTCCCACTGCGGCAGCGGCGCCACCGCCCACTTCCCGGCGCCGCCCGGGTTCGACCGCATCAGCGCCGCCGCGGCCCACGCCCCGTTGACGTAGGTGGCGATCGTCCCGTTGTTGATCCCCGCCTGCCATTGCTGGCTGTTGATCGGGGCCACGTTCACGAGGTCCTCGTCGACCAGTCGCTGCCAGTACTCGGCCACGCGCATCGTGCCGGGGTCGGTGAAGTCGAGGCTCCAGTGGCCGCCGGCTGTGGAGAACCACTGGCCGCCCACCTGCATGGAGAGACCGGCGAGGTGCGCGGCGCTGCTGGTGAAGAACGTCGAGAGCCGCGTGTCGGGAGCCGCGGCCTTGAGGTCGCGCGCGGCCTGCTCGAACTCCGCCCACGTGCGCGGCACCGCGATCCCGTGCTGCTCGAACAGGTCGCGCCGGTAGAACAGGACCTGCGGCTCGATGTCGATCGGCACGGCGTAGACGTGCCCGTCGAACGTGACCTGGTCCCACGCCTGCGGCAGCAGCTTCGCGCGGAACCCGTCGTCGACGCGGTCGGTCAGGTCGAGGAACGCCCCGTCGATCGCGAAGGCGGGGAGCGAGACGTAGTCCGCGGTGGCGACGTCGGGGGCGTTGCCCGCCCGCGTCGCGTTGGTGAGCTTGGCGTTGGTCCCCGCGGCGCCCGACGGCGTCATGTCGAGGTCCACCTGGATGTCGGTGTGGGTGGCGTTGAAGGCGTCGACGACCGCCTGCGTGCCCCGCAGCGACGACCAGAACGTGATCACGGTGGGGCCGCCGCCCGGGTCGTCGGGCGCGGGGCCTGCACACGCGGCGAGCACGGTCGCTGCGGCGACGGCGCAACCGAGCGCTCGGAATCGGTGGGACACGGACGTACTCCTCGTCGTCGAGAGAGCGCTTTCCCGGGCCACCGTGAAGCACGGTTCGATCCTTGTCAAGACCATACGATCTAAATGATCGAACGATCAGTCCCGGGGACAGGTCGATCCTCGGTCCACCAGACCGGGCAGCAGCTCGACGTGCCGCACCGGCCCGCCGCGTTCGACGCGGTCGAGCAGCAGCGCGACCGCCTCGCGGCCGATCTCCCGCTTCGGCGGGGCCACGGTCGTCAGCTCGAGCCCGCCGAGGCCCGCGACCACGTCGTCGTAGGCGACGACGGACACGTCGTCCGGGACGTCCAGGCCGGCCCCGTGCAGCTGCTGCACCAGGTTCAGCGCGTCGACGTCGCTGTGCGCGAGCAGGGCGGTTGCGCCGGTCTCCCGTACCACCGCCGGCACGTGCGGCACCGGAGTGCCCGGGTCCGGATCCGCGCCCGCTGCACTGAGGAGCGGCTCGGTGAGCAGCGGTAGGCCGAGCCCGGGGAGCTGCGCCACGAACGCGGCCCTGATCGTTCGAGCGGTCGGGCTGTCGTTGCGCGCGACGAGCAGGATGCGGGTGTGCCCGCGCTCGCGCAGGTGGCGGAGCGCGAGCAACACGCCGTGCGAGTGATCGGTGCGCACCGCGTCCAGCTCGGCGAGCGCGCTGCCCGCCGGCGCGAACCGCTCCACGAGCACGGCCGGCGAGCCCGGGGCCGGTTCGTCCCCCTCGGCCTCGACCGCGGCGACGGTGCGCCAGCGCGGGAAGACCAACGTGCCGAGCGCGCCGCTCACGGCCGCGCCGCGCCGCACGGCGGAACCGACCATCTCCCGATCGCCGATGTCCTCCACCCGCCAGCGCAGCCCCAGCTCCTCCACGGCCTGCTGCGCACCCTTGACGATCTGGGCCAGGTACGCGCTGCGCGGCGGGGCCATCACCACGACGACGCCGGTCGAACGGTCGGTCCGACGGCTCGACGGCAACCGGACGACGCCGTGCCCCCGCACGACGTGCTCCCTGCGGGCGAGCTCCTCGACGTCGCGGCGCAGCGTGATCGGGGAGACGTCGAACTCGCGGGCCAGCTCGGCCACCCGGGCCGGCCCGCGGGACCGCAGGATCGCGAGGATCCGCTCCTGCCGGGCGGACGGCTTGCTCACGAGCGGGGACGCTACCGCCGCCGCCGGCGGAGGGGGATCAGCCCACGAGCTCCAGGCGGCCGGCCGTGGTGATCACCGCCGGCAGGCGCTCGCCGACGGCGCCCTCGGCGGCGGGGGCGATCAGCCCCGCCCGCACGAGCCGGTGCACGGCGCTCTGGTCGCAGCAGAAGCGACCGTCGATGTAGAGATCGGGCTCCGAGCCCCATACGAGCTCGGCCGGTCCGCGCGCCACCGCGCGCAGAATGGCCCGGTCACGCAGGCTCAGCTCGACCTCGACGACGAGCTCCATCGCGATCCCCCAATTCAGCAGGTGAAACCAGGGTGGGGGCATCGTGGAACGCGCTGCCACAGAATTGAGGAACATCTGAGGTTGACGCTCCGGCGAGTCTCCGGACTTCACCCTCTCGGGTGCGGTGGGGCGAGCAGGAGCGGGACGAGCTGCTCGTCGGGGGTGAGCGAGCCGTGCTGCCCCGGCATCCGCGAGATGAACCGCTCCGCCCGCGACCGGATCACGGCCGTGCCCCCGCGCGCTGCGACCACGACGTCGCCGATGCGGTCGCGGGCGTGCGGTGCAACCGGCAGGCCGAACCAGCCGTCGGCCACCGCCTGCTCGCCGGGCACGACCCACGCCCCGTCGCCCAGCACGTCCGTCCAGGCGGCGAGCACGTCGTCGAGTGCGCCCGGCACGACGTGCACGTGCCGCGCCCGCGGGTCACCGGACACCTGCGCCACGCCGCCGGACAGCACGCGGTCGGTGTCCACGTCGTAGCGGCGGTCGACCGCGACCATGCCGTGGTCGCCGGTGACCGCGAGCACCGCGTCGGGCGGCAGCCGGTCGGCCACGAGCTCGACGAGCCGGTCGACCTGGGCGAGCTGCAGCCGCCACGGCAGCGACCCGGGGCCGTACAGGTGGCCCAGCGCGTCGAGGTCGCGGTGGTAGCCGTAGCAGAGCTGCCGGCCGGGGCTCGTGCTCGCGGCGAGGACGCCCGCCGCCAGGTCGCCCAGCGCGTACGTGCCCTGGAAGCGGCCCCCGCGCAAGGTCGCCCTGGTGAGCCCGGAACCCTCGAACTCGCTCAGCGACACCACGGTGACCGCGACGCCGGCGGCCGCGGCTCTCTCCAGCGCCGTGGGCACCGGCTGGACCTCCTCCGGCACCAGCCGGTCACGCAGGTCGAGGCGGCTGCCCTGGGCCGTCCAGCGCAGGGTGTCGAGGAGCTCGCCTCCGGTGCGCAGCGCGAGCCCGAGCAGGCCGTGCGCACCCGGCGGCACCCCGGTGCCGATCGACGCCAGGCTGATCGACGTGCTGGACGGGAAGCCCGCGGTGAGGGGCCCCAGGTCGGGCAGGTTCGCCAGGAACGGCGCGTCGTCGGCGTACCGGCGCAGCAGCTCGCTGCCCAGGCCGTCCACGAGCAGCAGCACCGCCGCGCGCACCGGCGGAACGGCCAGCGCCGGTGCCGGCCCGGGCACGCCGAGCGCCGCCAGCAGCGCCGGCATGACCTCGGCGAGCGAGCGGCGTCCGTACTCGGGCAGCAGAGGCGCGGTCACCCCACGAGCTTCCCAGCGCGACTCGCGTACACCCAGACCGCGACTCGCGGGGAGGGGCGCCCACCGGGTGATCGCCGCCTACGCTCGGAGCGTGGAGGACGCGCTGCCCGACGGGATGCGGATCGAGCTCGACCGGCACGCGATCGTGGTCGACGACGGCACGGTCCTGTTCGGCGGCGCCCCACCGCGGATGCTCCGCCTCTCGGAGTCCGCGGCGGCCCGGCTGCGCGACGGCGCGCTCGAGGTCTGCGACCCGACGTCGGCGAAGCTCGCACGCACGCTGCTCGACGCCGGCATCGCGCACCCGGTCGCCGAGCCTCCTGCCGCGGTCCCGCCCGCATCGGACGTCACGGTCGTCGTGCCGGTGAAGGACCGGGTCGAAGGGCTGGCCCGGCTGCTCGCGGCACTGCCCGCCGATCTGGGCGCGACGATCGTCGTCGACGACGGTTCCGAGGACCCCGCGAGCATCCGGGGCGTCGCCGAACGGGCGGGCGCGGTGCTCCTGCGTCACCCGGAGGCGAGGGGCCCGGCCGCGGCCCGCAACGCCGGCCTCGCGGCTGCGCCCACCCCGCTCGTCGCGTTCCTCGACTCCGACGTCGTGCCCCGGCCGGGCTGGCTGGACCCGCTGCTCGCCCGCTTCGCCGACCCGGCGGTTGCACTTGCCGCACCGCGCATCGTCGCGCTGGCCGGGCACGGCTGGCTGGGCGGCTACGAGTCGGTGCGCTCGTCGCTCGACCTCGGCGCCGAGCCTGCGCTCGTGGTGCCGAAGAGCCGCGTGGCCTACGTGCCGAGCGCCGCGATGGTGGTGCGCCGGGAGGCCGTCGGCGCCGGTTTCGACGAGCGGATGCACGTGGCGGAGGACGTCGACCTCGTGCTGCGGCTCCACGAGGCGGGCTGGCGCCTGCGCTACGAGCCGGCGTCCCGGGTGGCGCACGACCACCGGACGAGCCTGGGCGCCTGGTGGCTGCGCAAGGCGTACTACGGCACGGGTGCGGCACCGCTGTCGCTGCGCCATCCCGGGTCGGTACCGCCGATGGTGCTCAACACGTGGTCCGCCGCGGTGATGGTGCTGCTGCTGCGAGGACGGCCGTGGTCGGTGCTCGCTGCTCTCGCCGTGGCGGCCGGGGCCGCCGAGCAGCTCGCGCGCAAGCTGCCGGTGCGGCAGCCGCGGCGCGTCGCGGCCGAGCTGATCGGGCTCGGCGCCGTCGGCACGGTCCAGCAGACGGCCGACGCCGTCACCCGTCACTACTGGCCGCTGTCGCTGGTCGCGGCACTGGTGTCCCGCCAGGCCCGCCGCACCGTCGTCGTGGTGGCGGTGGCCGAAGGGGTTCTCGACTGGTGGCGCAAGCGCCACGACCCGGCCCGCCCCGGCCTGCCCGGCTACCTCCTCGCCCGCAGGCTCGACGACCTCGCCTACGGCGGTGGCCTGTGGTGGGGCGCCATCCGCAACCGCACGACCGCCCCCCTCCGCCCGGTCGGAACCGCGGTTGACGGTGGGCGGGAGGGGGAAATCCCGGGTCCCGACCGAGGAGCGTCGACGATGACGGACGAGAAGCGGCAGGACGACGTGGTCAACCCCGCCGGTATGCCGGAGATGCACCCGCCGGAGGGCAGCCCGAACGCCGACCCCGACGCACCGGACCCCGAGGACCTCGTGCCCAACCGCCCGGGCACGCCGCAGGAGACCGTGCAGGTCGACCCGGAGTCCCCCAGCGAGTGATCTTCACCGCCCCGTCGGGATTGGTCCGGACAGGTGATCCTGATCCAGATGGTGTCCCGCGGATGCGGTCCTCCGTCGCGTTCTGGCCCGCTTTTGCGGAGTAGTCGCTGCGCCGTTGTGGTCCGAGCGGGGTCACGCCGCCGAGCGCGGATCGTCACCCTTGCATGCCCGAATGATCGGCGGTCTGATTGTGGGCGCCGCCACAACGTCGTGTGCGGCACCCGGGCGTGGCTCGGCTGCGCCCGGTGCGTCCAGTGCGGCCCGATGGGCGGCACCGCGCTCGTGGTGAGGAGAGGTCTCATGGCACAGGTTCGGGTCACCGTCGACGGCGTGGAGTACGTCGACGACGTCGAACCCCGCATGCTGTTGGTGTATTACCTGAGGGAGCGCCTGGGGAAGACCGGCACGGTCGTCGGCTGCGACACCAGCAACTGCGGTGCCTGCACGGTGCACCTGAACGGGCAGAGCGTGAAGTCGTGTTCGGTGCTCGCGGTGCAGGCCGACGGGGCGGAGATCACGACGATCGAAGGGCTCGCCCGCGACGGCGAGCTGCACCCCGTTCAGAAGGCGTTCAACGAGTGTCACGCGCTGCAGTGCGGGTACTGCACCCCCGGGATGATCATGCAGGCGGTCGACCTGCTCGGCGACAACCCCGACCCGGACGAGCACGCGATCCGCGAGGGCCTCGAGGGCAACCTCTGCCGCTGCACCGGATACCAGAACATCGTCCGGGCCGTGCAGAGCGCCGCGCAGGCTATGAAGCCCAGCGCCACCGCGCCCGTCGACACGCCCACCCCCGTCGGGGGAGGGCAGTGAGATGACGACGACCGCCGAACCCACCACGAACGAGCTGGGCCGCCCCCGCGTCCGCAAGGAGGACGCGCGGCTGATCACCGGGCGCACCCGCTGGACCGACAACATCACCCTCAACGGGATGCTGCACGTCGCGATGGTGCGCAGCCCCGTCGCGCACGGCCGCATCGCGAGCATCGAAACCGAGGCCGCCCGCCGGATGCCCGGCGTCGTGGCCGTCTACACCGGGGCCGACCTGGACGCCGAGCAGTCGGGCATCCCGTGCGCATGGCCGATCAACGCCGATGCCACGCCCCCGCGGCACGTCTCGATCGCCGTCGACACGGTGCGGTTCGCCGGTGAGATCGTCGCCGTCGTCGTGGCGCGCGACGCCGCCTCCGCCCAGGACGCCGTCGACGCCGTCGAGGTCGACATCGACCCGATCGACCCGGTCCTCGACATGGAGACCGCGCTCACCGACGCCGCCCCCGTGATCCACCCGGACCTGGGTGGCAACAAGTGGGTCACCTTCCCCTTCGACTCGGTCGCGGCGGGCACCACCAGCGGTCAGTCCGCCGACGACGCGATCGCCGCCGCCGAGTCAGACCCCGACTCCGTGGTCGTGAAGCGCCGCTGGCGCCAGCAGCGGCTCATCCCGGCCTTCATGGAGCCGCGGTCCGTGGTCGTCGACCCGACCGGTGAGCAGCTCACCATCTGGTCCTCCACCCAGATCCCGCACATCGTGCGCACGATGCTCGGCGTGACGCTGGGGCTGCCCGAGCACAAGATCCGCGTCGTCGCTCCGGACGTCGGCGGTGGGTTCGGCGGCAAGCTGCAGCTGATCCCCGAGGAGATCCTCTCCGTGCTCGTGTCCCGCCGGCTGGCGAAGCCGGTGAAGTGGACCGAGACCCGCTCGGAGTCACTGGTGTCGGGCCACCACGGCCGCGACCAGATCCAGGACGTCACGGTCGCCGCGAAGAAGGACGGCACGCTGACCGCCCTGAAGCTCGAGATCATGGCCGACATGGGCGCCTACTTCGGCCTGTTCACCCCGGCCATCCCGGTGTTCGGCGCGTTCATCGGCCCGGCGGTCTACAAGGTGCCCTCGTACATGTTCGTGGCGACCGACGTCTTCACGAACAAGACCCCGACCGACGCCTACCGCGGCGCGGGACGGCCGGAGGTCACTTTCGCCGTCGAGCGGATCATGGACGAGCTGGCCGTCGAGCTCGGGCGCGACCCCATGGAGCTGCGCGAGCAGAACTGGATCAAGCACGACGAGTTCCCGTACACCAACGCGGGCGGCCTGACCTACGACTCCGGCAACTACGAGGCCGCCACGCAGAAGGCGATGGAGCTGTTCGACTACGCCGGCATGCGCCAGGAGCAGGAGGAGCGGCAGCGCTCGGGCGACCCGGTGCAGCTCGGCATCGGCATCTCGACGTTCACCGAGATGTGCGGGCTCGCGCCGTCGCGGCTGCTCGGCGCGCTCGGCGCGGGCGCGGGCGGCTGGGAGCACGCGGCGATCCGGATGCTCGCCACCGGGAAGGTCGAGGTGGTCACCGGCTCGTCGGCGCACGGCCAGGGGCACGAGACGGCGTGGAGCCAGATCGTCGCCGACCGCCTCGGCGTGCCGTTCGAGGACATCGAGGTGCTGCACGGCGACACCCAGGTCTCGCCCAAGGGCCTGGACACCTACGGCTCCCGGTCCCTCCCGGTGGGCGGCACGGCCGTCGTCAAGTGCGCCGACAGGGTGATCGAGAAGGCCAAGAAGGTGGCGGCGCACCTGCTGGAGGCCGACGAGAGCGACCTCGAGTTCAACCGCGGCCGGTTCGGGGTGCGTGGCACCGAGAAGGGCGTCACGATCCAGGACGTCGCATATGCGACGTTCACCTCGCACAACTTCCCGGAGGGCATAGAGCCGTCGCTCGACTCGGAGTACACGTTCGACCCCGAGAACTTCTCGTTCCCGCACGGCACGCACCTCGCCGCCGTGGAGGTCGACACCGAGACCGGCAGGGTCTCGATCCGCAAGTACGTCTGCGTCGACGACATCGGCGCCGTGGTGAACCCATTGATCGTCGAGGGCCAGGTGCACGGCGGGCTCGCGCAGGGCATCGCCCAGGCCCTGTTCGAGGAGGCCACCTACGACGAGCAGGGCACGCTCGTGAACGGCACCTTCGTGGACTACACGCTGCCGTCCGCCGCCGACCTGCCCAGCTTCATCACCGACCGCACCGAGACCCCGGCCACGAGCAACCCGCTCGGCGTCAAGGGCGTGGGTGAGGCCGGCACGATCGCCTCCACCCCGGCGATCGTGAACGGCGTGATCGACGCGGTGCGCCACCTCGGCGTCACGCAGGTCGAGATGCCGTGCACGGCGCAGCGCGTGTGGCGGGCCATCCAGGAGGCGCAGGGTCGTTCCACGCAGGAGACCCCGGTCGACACCCACTCGCCGGGCGCCGGCCTCGGCTCGATCGACCCGAACAACCCACAGGGAGAGGTCCAGTGATCCCCGCCCAGTTCGACTACGTCAAGCCGTCGTCGGTCGACGAGGCAATCCAGGCGCTGCAGGAGGCAGGCGACGACGCGAAGATCCTCGCGGGCGGGCAGAGCCTGCTCCCGGTGCTGCGGCTGCGGCTCGCCGCACCGACCCTCCTCGTGGACCTCGCCGGCATCTCCGAGCTGCGCGGGATCCGCGACGAGGGCGACCGGGTGGCGATCGGTGCCATGACGTCGTACTACGACGTCATCCGCGACGAGTCGGTGCAGCAGCACGTCGCGCTGCTCGCGCAGGCCACCGAGACCGTGGCCGACAGCCAGGTGCGCCACCGCGGCACGCTCGGCGGCTCGCTCGCCCACGCCGACCCGGCGGGCGACCTCGGTGGCGTCGCGCTCGCGCTCGAGGCCGAGATGACGATCGCCGGACAGTCCGGGCGCCGCACGGTGGCGGCGAGCGATTTCTTCGTCGACTACTTCACCACAGCGCTCGGCGAGGGCGAGATCCTCACCGAGATCCGGTTCCCGAAGTACACCGGGTGGGGCAGCCACTACGAGAAGTTCAACCGCACCGCGCAGGCCTGGTCGATGGTCGCGATCGCGGCCGCCGTCCGCGTTGAGGGCGGTTCGATCGCGGAGGCGAGGGTCGGGCTCACCAACATGGGCAGCACGCCGATCCGCGCAACCGGTGTCGAAGAGGCCCTCGTTGGGCAACCTGCCAATGCCGAGGCGGTGCGCGCGGCAGCCGAACGGGTCACCGAGGGCACCGCCGCACCGAGTGACGCGGATGCCGCTGCCGACTACCGTGAACATCTGGCCAAGGTGCTCACGGGCCGCGCGGTCCTGGCGGCTGCAGGCTGACGCTCGTTCCGCAGGACGCCTGCTCTGGTCATCCGGGGCAGGCGTCCTGCGGCTTTGTGGAGGAGACTGACTCATGCAGTTGGAGAACAAGTTCACGATCGAAGCGCCGATCGACAAGGCGTGGGAGGCGCTGAACACGCCGGAGACCGTGGCTCCCTGCTTCCCGGGCGCAACCCTGCAGGAGTACGAGGGCGACTCGTTCACCGGCACGGTCAAGGTGAAGCTCGGACCGATCTCGCTCACCTACAAGGGCAAGGGCACCTACGTCACGCGCGACGACGCCAACCACAAGGTCGTCATCGAGGCGAGCGGGCGTGACTCCCGCGGCAACGGCACCGCGAACGCCACCGTCACCGGCACGATGGTGGCCGACGGACCGAACCGCACCGCCGTCACGATGGTCACCGACATGACCATCACCGGCCGGCCCGCCCAGTTCGGCCGCGGCGTCATCTCCGACGTCGCCGACAAGATCATCGGCCAGTTCTCGGCCTGCGTGGCCAGCAAGCTCGCGCCGGAGGCCGAGGAGGCAGGCTCCGAGGAGGTGGCACCGCCCGCCCCGGCCTCGCCGTCGCCCACGCCCGTGACGCCGAGCGCCGCGGGCGTGTCGGCACCGGCGCCGACCCCGGGGTCGGTCGCCGCGCCCGCCGCGAGCGGCAACACGAACGGCCACGGCTCGCCCGACGCCGCGGCCGCCGCGAAGGGCCAGTCGCTCTCGTCCGCGCCGAAGGCGGCCGGCCCGCTGCGCAGCGAGGTCGACGCGATCGACCTGCTCGACACCGCGGGCGCCCCGGTGCTCAAGCGCCTCGCCCCGGTGGCGGCGGGCGGACTGCTCCTGCTGGTCATCTTCCTGATCCGCCGCGCGCGCCGCGGCTGACGCTCGCCAGGAGTGTCAGCAAGGCCACCTTCATGTCATCACGTGGCATGAAGGTGGCCTTGCTGTCATTTCGGGGCCCGAGACCCGCAGTGGTCACCTCCGTGTCGTCCTGGTCCGGGCGCGAATCCCCGTTGACCTACGGAAGTGGCGCGGGCGGCGAGATGACGTACGAGAACTTCCGGAATGCGATCGCGACCGGGTTCTGCAACGAGGTCTGCGCGTGCGCTCGAGCTCTCGCCCCTCACACCATTTCGCTGTCCATGTGCGGTCGCCCGTGACCTGTCCGGGCGGCACACCGATTGTTCACCTATCGGTCGCCTGCTCGACGACTGGTTGATCAGCCGCTGTACGTCGCGGCCTCCAACATCATCCGTGCACACCCCAGGTGTCGCCGGTCGCTGACGTTGTCGCGACGGGTGGGCCCGAGCGGGTGGTGCGAACGGGTGCGGCGCAGGGCCGGGCCCCGCGGGTCGCTTGCCTCGAGCGCGACGCGCTGTGGGAGCCCTGTGTCACCGCCCGACGTGATGGTTCGCGGTGGCCGCGAACCGGTTCGGTTCTTCCTTCCTCTGGTCCGCGTGCAGCGGCGAGCCTTCTGGAGCTTCGGTCATGGGTCAGGTGTCAGCATGTGCAGGTGAGGCCGTCGGCCTCGCCCCGCGTGCTGACGTCGTCGTGTTGAAGCTCTCGCTGGCCGACCGCATGTGGCGGGTGGCGCGGTGGGCGATCACGCTCGCAGGCGCGATCGTGGTGCTGTGGTTCGGAGGGGCGTTCCTCGCGGCCGCCCCGGCCGCCGCGGCGGTGACGATTCCCGTGGTTCGGGTCGCGGCCGTCCAGGGTCTGGCGAAGGGAGGTGGCATCAGGCCCGCCGAAGGGGGCGACGGAGACTCCGACTCCGGGGGCTCGAAATCTTCCGGTGGCGGGAAGGAAGAGAAGTCGGACGACAAGAAGGAAGAGAAGTCCGACAAGAAGTCCGAGAAGAAGTCGGGCGAGAAGTCCGAGAAGAAGTCGGGCGGGAAGTCCGAGAAGAAGACGGGCGAGAAGTCCGAGAAGAAGACGGACGAGAAGTCCGAGAAGAAGACGGACGAGAAGTCCGAGAAGAAGACGGACGGGAAGTCCGAGAAGAAGACGGACGAGAAGTCCGAGAAGAAGACGGAGAAGAAGGAGTCCCGGGAACGGGCGAGGGACGAACTCCGTTCCGACGAGCGGGACGAGGACGCCTCCTCGGGCGAGGGACGGTCCGAGCGCCGGCGCGATGAGGAGGACCGCGGTCGGGGCGAGCGATCCCGCGACGACCGCGAGCGGCGGGATCGGGTGAGCGAGGAGGACTCCGGGAACGGCGAAGACCGCGGGCGCGGGTCGGAGCGTGCCCGCGAGAACCGCGACGCGGGCGATGGGCCCGAGGAGCAGGAGCGCAGCCGCTCACGTGATCGCGAGCAGGCGCGGGACTCCGGCTCCGACTACACCGACCGGGACGGCGATGCCGGTGCGGCCGCCCGTCGGGCGGGCGCCGAGGACGGCGATTCGGGTGACCGGTCCGAGGGGCAGGAGCGCGGCCGCAAGGGCGACCGCCGGCAGGCGCGGGACCCCGGCCCCGCCGACGGCGAGGGGACCGGCGGCGCCGGCGAGGAGACCGAGCGCGGCGCCGGACCCGACGAGTTGGAGCGCGGCCGCTCGCGTGAGCGGGAGCAGGCGCCGGACCTCCGTCGCGGGGATCCCGGGCGCGGCAGCCGCGCCGATTCAGCAGACGGGACCGCGGACGCCGAGGACGGCGACGAGCGGGCGCGCACTGCGACCCGTGAGAAGGACGAGCGTCGGACGGAGATCGCTCGGGGGGGCCGCGATCGGGATCGCGGCGCCGACCGCGACTCGGTGGAGGACAGGGCCGAGCGCACGCTGCCGCGTGAGGTGACCGACGGCGAGGAGCGTCACCGAGCCCGGGATCGCCGTGACGACACGAGCGACGCGATGACCAGCGACCCGCGCGGCACCGGGCGGGACGAGGTGCGGCGGTTCGTGAAGCGTGCCGGCGATGTGGCGCGCAAGGTCGCCGACGGGGACGAGGACGTCGCCCGCGCGGTGGACGACCTGGTCGACGAGGCTCTCGACCGCGCCGAGCACGCCGTGGAACGGGCGGGCGAGTCGGCGGAGGACGGCAAGCGCGTCGTCGAGGCGGCCCGGAAGGTCGCACGAGTGTCCGCTGACGACGATCGAGCGGCGGATGAGGCATCGCATCGCGCGCGGCCGGCTTCGGCGCAGGAAGGCGATCCGGTCACGGGTGCCGGCACGTCCGGGAAGGTGCGCTCCGGGCAGCGCTCGACGGCCGATCCGCGCGGCCCGCCGTCGGAACAGGTCACGACGATGGCGCTGCGGGAGTCGCGGAACGACGAGGAGAGCGACGAGGACTGCGCCGACGGGGACTGCGCCGGCGAGGACCGGGACGACGAGGACTCCGAACGGGAGTACGACGACTCGGAGGAACGGACCGAGCGGGTGCTCGAGGGCCGGATCGACGTCGACGAGAGCGAGAAGAAGCTCGAGAAGACCAAGAAGGACGTCGCGTCGGGCAAGGCGACGAAGGCCGAGTACGACAAGCAGGCCGCCGAGCACGAGAAGCTGGAGCAGGAGTACGAGGCGGACCGGTCGGAGCTGTCGCAGGAGCGGGCCGAGCTGGTCGACGAGGTCGTCGACGGCCACCAGGAGCTGTCCGACCGGGAGAAGGAGCTCGAGGCCGAGGAGAAGAAGGTCTCGGACGGCACCGTCAGCAAGAAGGCGCACCAGCGCAACGTCGCGGCGTACGAGGAGCAGCGCGACGAGGTCTACGACGCCACCGACGAGCTGATGGAGGCCACCGGCCGGGACCCGGACGCGGTGTCCGAGGACGACCTGGACGGTGAGGGCGCTGCCGCGGGCTGCGGGTCGGACGGCGCGTTCACGGAATGCGGATCGGTGAGCGAGTCCGCCGACGGGAAGCGGGACTCCGATCGAGAGGTCTGCCTGTCCGGGTTGTCGTCCGGGTGCGGGGCGTCGAGCAGATCGGGCGACAACGAGGCGTCGGCGTCCTGCACGATGAGCGGCGCGGACCGGGGCTGCGGCAGCAGCGCGTCCAGCAGGGGCGACGGCGGGGAGACCACCCGGGCGTCGGCCCGCTGCACGGGCGAGTGCGAGCAGCGCAGCCGGGCGACCCCGCAGGAAGCGTCCGCGGAATGCGAGAGCCGTGGTGGCTCCTGTGAGAGCAACAGCTCCGGGAGCGAGCGTGACGAACCGACGAGCACGACCAGACTGGCCGGCACGACCGACCGCGACGAGCTCGGGACGAGCCGCGGGGCGGGGAGCGGGTCCTCGCGTTGCCAGGGCGGCGACTGCGCGACCTCCAGCTCGGTGGAGCTGGACGAGGCGGGCGAGGTCCGCGCGGAGGCCGAGGTCGACTGCGGAACCGGATGCACCGGCTCGGCGCGCAGCGAGTCCGACGCCGGTCACGATGCCGGTACCGCGGGCACCGTGACGGCCGCGACGAAGGCGCCGGGATCGGCCACGAAGGCGAGTGCGGACTGCGCGGTCGCGGGTGGCGGCTGCCGGGCCGTCGCCGAGTCGGACGCCGACGGCTCGTCCGACGAGATCGAGACGGACAGCGCGGCCACCGTCGAGGTGGACTGCGACGGCGCCCGTTGCTCGGGCAGCGGGAGGACCACGACCAGCGGATCCGCGACCGGGACGGCTACCGGGGCGAGCCGGGACAGCACCGGCACGGCGTCCTGCGAGGTTCGGGGCGGCGGGTGCGAGGCGGGGAGCGGCACCGGGACCGACACCTCGATCGAGGAGTCCGAGACCGGGGCCGGACCGGTCCGGTTCGCGGCTCTGTCGGACGGCGACGCCTCGGCGTCCAGCTCGGCCGGTGCGAGCGTCGACTGCGGTGACGCCGCGGGCTGCACGGGCTCGGCGACCAGCGACACCACCGGGAAGGTGACCGGCACCGCGACGGCGGGCGCGGCAGCCCCGGTACGCACGACGAGCGCGTCCACGCGCTGCACGACAGCGTCGGGCGAGTGCGCCAGCGATGCGACGTCCGAGGTGAGCGACCGCGTGGCCGAGCTCGGGGACACCGCCGCCGCGGCGGTCGGGCCGGCGCGTCGCGAGCTGTCCGCGGCGAGCACCGCCGACGCCGCGGCCGACTGCGGTGTCGTCGGGTGCACCGGGTCCACCTCGGTCCGGACGGCGGGCGGGGCGTCCGGGGACGTCACGGGCGTCCGGGACAGCACCGGCAGCGCGAGCTGCACCGTCCACGGCGACGGCGGCGGCTGCGCGAGCTCGTCGGGAACGGCGGTGTCCGACCGCGACCCGGCCACCGGCGACGCGGTCCCCGGCGTGGCAGCGGTTTCCGGCCCGGTGAGCGTGTCGACCGCCTCGTCGTCGGTGGAATGCTCCGGCGGCACCGGGACCTGTGGCGGCTCCGCCGCGTCGGCGACGAGCGCCCGCGACACCGCGGTGTCACCGCACGCCCGTGGCACGAAGGCGACCGCCGAGTGCACCGTCACCGCGGGTGGCTGCTCTGGCGAGACCAGCTCCTCCGCGTCGTCGGCGCCCGACTTCGTCGCCGTCGACCCGGTGACCGGCAGGCCGCTTCCCGGGCAGCCCACCAGCGGCCCGTCCTCGGTGGCGTCGTCGTCGGGGAGCGTCGCATGTGCCACGGCGGCCTGCTCCGGTTCGGTGCGCACCTCCACCTCCGCGTGGGACGGCGCCGTGGCCGGCGGGACACCGCGCACGTCCACCGGGGAGGCGAGCTGCGCCGGGGGCACCGCCGGGTGCCAGGCCGCATCGACGTCGTACGCCTCCACCGGCTCCGGGGCCGCACTGGCCCTCTCCGGCGGGCAGCCGGTGAACGAGGCGCGGCTGACCGCGGGCCCGTCGGCGGCCTCCGCAGCCGGCGCCGTTGTGGCCTGCTCCGGTGAGGATGTCTGCAACGGGCGGGCGTCGAGCGCGGCGACCGCGACCGACCCGACGGTGTCGGAGGCCCCGCGGGGGTCGCGCAGCACCGGCTCCTGTGAGGGCGTCACCGGTGGCGACTGCCAGGCGGTGACGAACTCCGGCGCCTCGTCCGGCCCCGACGCGAACGTCATCCTGCCGCTGATGCAGGCCGGCTCGACGGCGAACGCCACCGTCTCCGACGAGGAGGTCGGTGCGGCGGGCGACGAGCAGCGGTCGGACGGCTCGGACACCCAGCAGCAGGGCATGCCGCCGGGCTCGACCGCACCCGGTTCGAGTGCGAACTCCGGTGGACCGACCGTGTCCGGCGCGTCCAGCTGGACGATGGCGTCGGCCGTCCTCGACTGCGGCGGCGGCACGGGGTGCGCGGGTACCGCACGGACCTCGGCCACGGGCAACGAAGGTCCGACGGCCCTGACCGGCGCGGGCGAGGCGCGCGGCCCACCGGCCGCGACCGGAACGACCAGCTCCAGCGGCAGCTGCACCACCACGGAGAGCGGCTGCCTCGCACAGACCGACTCTTCCGCGGGTTCCGGCCAGGTCGTGGCCGACATGGTCGCGGAGGACCGCAAGGCCGCTGCCGAGCAGGCGCGCCAGCAGGCCGTCGAGGCCCAGGCCGCAGCTCGTGCCGCAGCGGAGGTCGCCGCCCGGCCGGGCGCGACCGCAGCACAGCGCAAGGCCGCCGCCGACGCCGCGAAGACCGTGGCCGAGGCCCGCAACGCCCACACCGAAGCCGCGAAGCTGGCCGCACGGCCGCTGACCGACGCTCCCGCGACGATGTCACGGTCGAGCGCGGCCGCCCAGTGCGAGGGCCCGGCCTGCCGGGCCGCGACCACCGGCGCCACGAGCGGCACCCCGGGCCGCGCCGAGACCGGCGCCCACTGCCTAGCCGCCGCGAACGGTTGCGCCGTCACCAGCGACGCCATCGCGACCGCCGAGACCGACTCCGGCCTGACCAACGGCGAGGGCGAGAAGGCCGAGCCGATCCCGGGCTCCACCGGCGCCGCCGAGGCCGCCTCGCAGCTGGTGTGCGCAGAGGCCGGATGCACCGGCAGCGCCGGCGGGAAGTCCTCGGCCGTCGCCGGGCCCGCGGGGCAGCGCAGCACCAGCACGGCGACCGGTTCCACCAATTGCGCCGGCACCACGGCGTGCCTGGCGCAGATCACCGCGACCGCGTCGCGCACCACGGTCGACGCCGACGAGCAGCTCGCCCTCACCTCCGCCTCGGTCGAGGCGGTCTGCGACAACGGCACCGCGACCGGCTGCGCGACGCAGACGTCGAGCCGCACCACGGCGGACGGCGCGAAGGGCGTGGGCGGCGCCTCGACCGCGACGTGCGGCGCGTCCGGCGCCTGCTACGCGGCCACCGGCGGGTTCGCCGGCAAGGGGGTCGTCGAGACGACGGCCGAGTGCGCGGGCACCGGCTGCCGGACCCACACCGACGGTGCGGCGAGCGCCGCCCTGCCGGGCGGGACGACCAGGGCGGCGTCGAGCACCGACTGCACCGCCGGGACGTCCGGCGCGTGCGCCGGTACCAGCCGGGTCGGCGCAACGGAAGGTGGTTCCCAGGCGTCTGCGGCCTGCCAGGGCAGCGAGGGGTCGGTCTGCCGGCACAGCTACTCGTCGACCAGCTCCGCGCACAGCCGCACCGGGGGGAACGTCGCCGACGGGCACGCGCGCTGCGGGACGACCGGTGGCGCGGGTAGCGGGTGGTGCGCGACCGGCGCCGGGGCGACGACGACCGGCGACGCCGCGGTCGCGATGGCCGCGTGCCAGGGCAGCAAGGGCTCGGGATGCTCCCACTCCTACCGCGCCCGCAGCTCGGCGGCGGACGCGTCGGGCGGCGCGAGTGCGAGTGCGAACGCGGCCGGCTCGGGGTCGGGGACGTTCGGTGGTGGCTTCGTCGCGACCACCGCGGTGGCCTCGGCCGGGAACGGGGGCGCGCAGGCCGCGGCTTCCTGCACCGGCAGCGACGGCGTGCACTGCAGCCACTCCTACCGGGCGAACGCCTCCGCGTCGGCCGCGTACGGCGGGAACCGGGCGAGCGCCCACGCGGCGGGTTCCGGCGGTGGCGGCATCGGCGGCGGTGGCGTCGCCGTGTCCGCGCAGGCGTCGGCAGGCCCGGGCTTCGCCTCGGCCGGTGCGTCGTGCGGCGGCTCCGCGGGCGTGCGGTGCAGCCACTCCTACAGCGCCAACGCCTCGGCGTCGGCGTCGTACGGCGGCAACTGGGCGCGGGCGTACGCGTCCGGCTCCGGTGGCGGCGGCACCGGCGGCGGTGGCGTCTCCGTGTCGGCGACCGCGTCGGCGGGCCCCGGTTACGCCAACGCGAGCGCGTCCTGCTCCGGCGCGGCCAACTGCCGCTGGGGGTACTCGGGTGAGGCATCGAGCTCGGCGTCCTACGACGACGGCACGCACCGCAGCTGGGCGCACGCCCACGCGTCCGGCTCGGGCGGGGGATCGGGCCCCGGGGGCGGCGGGCTCTCGGTGTTCGCGCAGGCGTCGGCCGGGAAGGGCTGGGCCAACGCGGTCGCAGGGTGCTCGGGCGCGTCGAACTGCACGGCGAGCTACTCCAGCGGTGCCGAGGCGTCCGCGACCGTCGGCGGCCAGCACGCGGAGGCGTGGTCGCGCTGCTCGGGCGGCGGCACCGGCGGGTCCTGCGGCTCCTTCGCCACCGTCAAGGTGGACGCGGAGACCGCGCTGGCACAGGCCGGGTGCTCGGGCACGGGGTCGTGCGACTCGTACTACGCGACGAGCTCGCGGTCGGCGGGCTCGGGTGCGGGCCTGAACGGCGACTCGGGAGCGGACTGCTCGGGCGGCGGCGCGGCAGGCGGGTACTGCGCGACCGGGTCGAAGGTCGCCTACGACCCGAAGACCGGCGAGCTGAAGGCCACCTCGTACTGCGCCACCGAGGGTGGCAACTGCTCGAAGTACGCGAACATCACGATCGACGCCTCGTTCCAGGGCGGGCAGCTGACCGGCGACGGCAACGTGCACTGCGGCGGCGCGGGCCCGGGCGGTTGCTCGGCGGTCGGCGTGGTCAAGTTCCACGAGGCGAGCCTCGACTCCGAGGGCAACCCGATCCCGCCGACGCTGGTCGTCGGCACCGGGTGCGCCGTCGAGGGCGGGACCTGCTCGCAGAGCTCCCGGGCCAACGCCAACATCACCGGCGCGGACGGCAAGATCGGCGCGACCGCCGTCTCGCAGTGCGCGGGCACCACCGGGTGGTGCTCCACGATCGTCGGGGGCGAGTTCAAGCCCGGCACCGGCGAGATCACCGCCTACGCGAACTGCGACAACGGCGGCGCGACCGCCTGCACGAAGTCCGAGGCCCACCTGCACGGCGAGGTGTCCGGGCCCGGCCAGGCGAAGCCGAACGGCGCGACCGAGGGCACGCTGCACGGCAACGGCAACGCGCACTGCGTGAAGACGTCGGGCACGTGCGCGGTGGCCGGACGGTTCGACTACGTGCCGGCCGCCACGGGGGAGGACATCGACGGCGACGGCCGGCCCGACGTCGTCCCGGCACACGTGATCGCGCAGACCAGCTGCTTCCCGGAGGGCCCGCACTGCACCCAGGAGTCGCACTCGTGGGGCACCCTGGACCGGGAGACCGAGCACACGAAGCACGAGGGCACCGCCTACTCCGACTGCTCGGGTTCGTGGGGCTCGTGCTCGACGATCGCGTCCGTCGCCTACGACGAGGCGACCGGCAAGGTCGACGCGTTCGCCCAGTGCACCACCGGGGACACCGGCGGCACGAACTGCACCCGGTCGGCCACCCACACGTTCGCATGGGCCGAGTCGCCGAACGGCGAGGACCTGCACGGCGACGGCGTGTCGAACTGCAACCAGACCGGCGGGTTCTGCTCCTCCTCGTCGCTCGCCAAGTACTTCGCCGACGGCGAGCGCAAGGTCACCGGCGAGAACGGCGAGGAGGTCCCGCTCCCGGCGCACGTGCAGAGCGGCGCGGGCTGCGGCACCGACGGGCCGGAGGAGAACTGCAGCTACCGCTACTCCGCGCACGGCCTCGAGGAGCTCACCGAGGACGGCGGGCTGCTGGCGGGCAACGCGAGGGGTGACTGCGCCGACTCCGGGACGACCGGGTCGGGCTGGTGCTCGGTGGCGGCCGACGTCCGGATCGACCTCGACAAGCGCACCGTCGAAGCGGTGGCCTGGTGCCAGAGCAGCAACGCTCGCGCCTGCTCGTACTCCGCGCACGTCGAGGCCCACCAGGACGCGGACAAGAACAACGCCGACTCGGTGAAGAGCTGCGGCAAGGACGTCGCCGGCAACTGCTCGCTCGCCGCGGCCGCGATCGCGGCGGGCGGGGACCGGGAGAAGCAGGGGCAGGCGTTCGCGTTCGGGTACTGCGCCGACTCCAACGGCAGCTGCACCGGCGAGTTCAGCACCCACGTCGACTCCAACCGCGACACCCTCTCCGACTGCCGGTCCAGCGGCGCCGCCAACGGGACGTGCGTCGGTCTGGCCGTGCCCGAGCACGCGCTGTCGGGCGGCCAGCTCATCGATCCCGAGGGCGACGACACGATCACCCTGAACTCCCAGGCGCCCGGGCGCGACGACGCCGAGAAGGTCTGCTCGGCCACCTCGCGGTGCGACACGCAGCGGATCGACGAGGAGGCCTTCGGGCAGCTCGACGGCGAGTTCTTCGTGCTCGACCTCCACGAGGACAAGTCGCCGGGGCAGTTCGGCAAGAACCTCGTCCGCGACCTCGGCGACGTCGTCGTCTACGCGATCCCGGGCCTGCTGGAGTCGATCGGGACCGAGCTGTGGAACGGCGTCAAGTACGACGTCCTCGGCTCCGACGGGCTGGTCGGTGACCTGACCGGCGGCCACGTCGGCTTCGACAAGCCCGCGCAGCGCGAGGGCGAGTCCGACCTGGAGTACTACGCCCGGCTGTACCCGTTCACCGGCGGGGTCGCCCAGGGCGCTGTGAACTTCTACGACCGGTGGCTGAAGGACGGCGGCAGCTGGGACAAGATCGGCAACGACTACTACTACGCGCCGGTCTCCACGCTGCTGGAGGACGTCGGAACGATCGCGTTGGTCGCGGTGGGCGCCGGGGCGATCATCAAGGGCATCTCCCTGGGTGCGAAGGGCGCCGGTGCCGCGTCGGCCGGCCTGACCACGTCGATGATGTCCGGGCTGGGTACCGGATGGGCCGCGGCGCGGGCAGCGTGGTCGGTGACGCGCGTACCCGGTCTGGACGCGGCCTTCGGCGCGACCATGCGGTTCGCCGGGTGGACCGGGGAACTGGCGCTCGCCCCGCTGAAGGTGAACTTCGCGGCCGGGCGCTTCGCCGCGGGAGCGCTGTCACGCGGGCTGGTCGCACCGGTGGCCGGCCGGGTGCTCGGCGCGGCCGAGGTCGCGGCGGGCCGGGCGGGCGCCGCGTTCGAGCTCGGCCGCTACACCGAGGGGATGGCCTTCCAGGCACAGGCCGCCCGGCTGAACCGGCTCGGGACGTTCCTGGACCGCAGCGCCTACGCCGGGCGGATCATCGGCACGGACGGGCTCTTCGGGCGCCAGACCAGGTACGGCCGGACCCCCGGCCTGGTCGGCACCATGCTCGCCTACAACCGGCTCGGGCTGCGTTTCGGCGTGGCCGCGACCGCCGCCGAGATCGGGGCCGGCCACTCCCGTGCGACGTTCGGGTTGTACGCCGACGCCCACCTGGGCTCGGTCGGCCGGCGCGGGCTGTCCGGCTACCTCACCGACGCGCTGCACGCCTTCCGCCAGCAACGCGTCGATCGCGCGAACGCGGTCGCCATGTACGACCAGGTGATGTTCGGTGGCACCCTCCGCAACCAGAACCGGCTGACCAACCGAGCGCTGGAGGGCAACCCCTTCGTGCGCGCGAGGGACTGGGTGCGCGATCGGGTGCGGGCGACGGATCGGGCCATGGTCCTGTCCCAGATCGCCGAGGGCCGGTTGAGCCCGCGCGAGTACACCGACCTGACGCGCGGCGGGCTCGACCGGCTCGCGGAGACCGTGACGGCGGCCGAGAACGGCGCCGGCCGCGCCGGTGCCCACGGTGACCAGGCGCCGCAGCAGACCGGACACCAGCCGCAGGCCGGTGGGCAGGGCGGCGCGCCGAAGGGCGACCAGCCCGCCCCGGCCCCGAGCCGGCCGCGCCCGGCCGACCCGGTCGACCAGACCCCGACGCCCGCGCCGCGCAGCGGTGACCGGCTCGGCGGCGGGCAGCGGCCGACCAGCGGCGGCGACGGGCCGGACCCGCTGGCCGGCGAGAACCCCGGCGGCGGTGGGCCGCGCCCCCGGCCGGAGGAACCGACACCTGCGAAGCCCGGCGAGGGCTACCAGACGAAGGTCAACGAGCTCGAGAACGACCTGCCCCCGCCGTCGGAGAACGGGAACGCCTCCGGCACCCGCCAGAACGGGGAGCGGCGGGTCAGCAGGTTCGAGGACTTCGAGGCCGAGGTCACGCAGGTCAAGACCTTCTGGGAGGAGTTGAAGACCTTCACCCGCGGGCAGCTGCGGGATCGGTTCGCCGCGATCGCCGATGACGTCCGCAGCGGGCGGAGGACGATCGAAGAGGTCACGGTCGAGTGCACCGCGCTCGCCTGCGAGGCCTCCCGGCGCAACGGCAGGGCGCCCTACGACGAGCAGATCGCGGGAGCGATCGGGCTCGTGCGCGGGGACATCGTCAAGATGCTCACCGGCGAGGGCAAGACGCTCGCCGGGTCGCTCGCCATGACGGTGCGCGCGCTCGACGCCCGGGACGCGGTCGGACGACCGGTCGCGGGCAAGGGCGCGCAGTGGATGGCGCTGAACCCGACGGACCTGCTGTCCGCGGTCCGGACGGTCCGGCCGATCGCCGACCTGCTCGGGGCCCGCGTCGGGGTGGTGCGCCCGGCAACGTCGGTGTGGGGTGCGCTGTCGAAGCGGCGCGCGTACCGGGCCGACATCGCCCTCGGCACGGTCAGCGAGTTCGTGTTCGACGCCCTGCGGGCTCGCAACAGCCGCGGCCACCCGGTGCACGGGGACCGCGGTGGGTTCCGCCTGATCGACGAGGTCGACCAGGTGCTGCTGGACGAGGCGCTGACCCCGCACGTGCTGGCGGCGCCGATCCGGGGCCGCAAGGCGCCGCTGGGTGACCTGGCGTGGTCGGCGGAGCTCGCGACGAAGCTCCGGCCGCGCACCAAGGCCGACCCGGCGGGTCATTACGAGATCGGCCCCCACCGGGTCACGTTGACCGATGACGGCGTCCGCTTCATCGAGGAGCAGACCGGCCGGGATCTGTCCACGGCGAGCTACGCGCCGTTGAAGCGGCACGTCGAGAACGCCCTCACCGCAAAGTGGGTCATCGAGAAGGACTTCCACTACTTCGTCGAGGACGGCCGGGTCGTCCTGGTCGACAAGAGGACCGGGCACCGGCTGGACGAGCGTCGCTACAACGACGGGCTGGCCGAGGCGATCGAGTACGCCGAGCTGGTCGAGGTGCTGGGCCCCACCCGCGTGCTGGACGCGATGACGGTGGTCGACTTCCTCGCCAACCGCGACTTCGCCGGGATGACCGGCACCATCGGCGGCGAGGCGGGTGTAGCCGCGTTCCGCGAGTACTACAACAAGGGCGTCGTCGACATCCGGCCGCACCGCCCGCTCGCGCGGGAGGACTACACGACCACCTACCGGACCGCGGCGGAGAAGTGGGACGGCGTCTTCCAGGACGTCGTCACCACGAGGCAGACCGGCCGGCCGGTGCTGGTGGTGGCCGGGTCGATCCGGGAGGCGGCGCAGTTCTCGCAGCGGCTGCGCGATGCCGGCATCGAGCACAACGTCCTGACCGCCCGGACCAGCCCGGCGGACGAGGCCCGGATCCTCGCCGAGGCCGGCGGGTGGCACCAGGTCACCGTGGCCACCAACAAGGCGGGCCGCGGCATCGATGTCAAGCTGGGCGGGGACTCCACGCCGCTGGCCCGCTCGATCATGGAGCGCGACCACCCCGGCATCAGCCCGAAGGACCCGCGCTACGAGGGCCTGGTGAACGCCGCGCGGGTCGAGGCCGAGGGCCTGCGGCACGACGCGATCAACGAGGCCGGCGGCCTGCACGTGGTGCTGACCGAGTTCCCCGAGTCGCTGCGCGTCGAGTACCAGGCCCGCGGCCGGGCCGGCCGCCAGGGCGAGAACGGCAGCTCGACCCTGCACCGGTCGCTGGAGGACCGGGTCCTGCAGCCGGTCGGCAAGGGCGAGTTCAGCGCGGTCCGTGCCGTGGACGACAGCCCGCTGCCGGTGGACGCCATGGCGGTGGACGCGCTGTTCAGGCTGGCCCGGCGGGAGGCCGACCTGGCCGCCCGCGCCGAGCGCGGTGCGCAGCAGCAGGCCCGGGTGGCCGTCGAGGGCCGGAACTGGAACCCGTTCGGTCGCAATGGCATGCCGGCCCGTGGCGTGCTCGACTCGAAGGGGGTCCCGCAGCCGACGGAGCGCTCGGCGGTCCCGACGAACCCGGCCGGCATCGACCTGCCGCAGCTGGCCGCACTGCGGGCCGGGCAGGACGTCCCCGGGCTGTCGCCGGAGCTGAACCAGCAGCTGCGCGACCTCGCCGAGCGGTTCGAGGTCGAGAACGCCGGCACCGATCCGGAGCTCGCGGCCGCGGCCACGATCGGGCAGCACCTCCCGCAGCGATCGTTCCAGCCCTACCGGTACACCGAGGCGGACCTGGCCGTGGTGACCGACCGGCTGGCGGAGCTGACCCGGCAGGTGAACGCCGTGGGGCGGGCTCTCGAGCTGCAGGACCACCTGGGCATGGACGCCGGCGAGCTCGCCGCGACGGCGGTGGTGGCGGCACAGCTGCTCGCCGAGCGGGAGGAGGCGGAGCGGCTGGGCCGGCCGGTGCCGGCGAACCTGAACAACCCCGCCGAGCGGCTGCGGCTGGCCTCGCTGAGCAACCGGGAGCTGCAGGCGCTGCTGGATTACGTCCGCGGTGTCCCGGAGGGGGTGATCGCCGAGCGGCTCGGAATCGCGGTCGGCGAGCTCGGCTGGTTCCTCCCGGTCCGCGACCCCGAGAACTCCCAGCGGTGGACGAATCCGGGCACAGTGATCGACAAGCTCACGCGGGCAACGCGGAACAACGCGCTGCTCGGCACCCGGGAGCCTGCGGGCCGTCAGGTGCGCACCGAGACGGCGACCCGGGATGCCATCCTGGCCCGCGTCCTCGCGGAGCTGGGCGTCGCCGAGCTGGCCGCGGCCGGGACGGACGGGCTGTGGGAGCGGGTGCGCGACGAGCTGCGCGCGGTGGAGCTCTACGGGCTGCACCCCGTCGAGGCGGCGGCGTTGTGGCAGCGCGCGGACCGGCTCGAGGAGTTCATCGACCGGCTCCCGGCGCGGCACCGCGACCTCGTCTACGCCACCCTCGTGAACGCGGGCGTCACCTCCCTGTCGCAGCTGGCCGGGATGTCGCTCGACGAGCTGGCCGACCTCGGGATGCCGGGCGTCGCGACTCGGGCGGTCCGCAGCGCACTGGCCGAGACCACGGTCCCCGGGCGGCTCGACACGCTCGACCGGCATCGGGCCGCCGACCTCGCGGCGCGCACCAATTGGACGTATGACGACCTGCTGGAGGCACTGCACATCGCCGCGGGGCGGCCGTACGACCCGAGCGTGCCGGTGACCTACGGGCGGCTCACCGAGCTGCGTGCGGAGACCGGGATCGACACGCTCGCCCTGCTCGCGGACCTGCCCCGCTCGGCGCCGCTCGGCGCGGCCGAGTGGGCCGCCTGGCCGGTCGAGGCACTCGAACTGCTGACCCGGGCCCGGGCCGGGATGCTCACCGACGACGAGCTGGCCCAGCTGGTGGCGGCCGGGTCGGGTGCACTGCGGTCGCGGACGCCGGGTATCGGGCTCGGCCAGCAGGTGGCGCTGCTGGTGCTGGAGGCCCAAGTCGGGGCCCGCACCATCCTCCCGGCGAGCGATCCCTCCCCGCCGACGGACCGCCGTCGGTTCCCGGCCCGCGTGGTCGCGGGCGCGGCGACCGTGGTGGGCGCGGCCGGCGGTGGAGCGGCCGCCCTGGCCGGCGCGGCCGGACTCTCGATCGCCGGGTACACCGTGCTCGGCGCCGTGCTCGCCGCCGCCGTCGTGACCGCGATCCACCTGGTGCGCAACCGCGGCCCGCCGGCCACGGCGATACCGACCACTTCACCTACCGCCGCACACGGCATGGCCGCGCGGCGGTGGACGGACCGGCTGGTCATCGGCGCGCCGGTGATGAGCGACCCCATGACGCGTCGCCGGGTGGACCTCGCGCTGCTGGGCGCGAGCGTGCTCGGGGTGGCGCTGATGCCCATCGGTGTTCCGGGGGCGGACGTGCTCGCCATCGCTGCGACGGCCGCGGCGGTCGCGGTGGTCATGGCTCCGCACGTGCGGGCCGGGCTGCAGCGACTGACGGTGCCGATGCCGCGCAGGCTCGGCAGGGTCGTCGCCACGGTGGCCCTGCTCAGCGTCGTGGGCCTGTTCGCCGCGGGCGGCTCCGCGTCCCAGGCGGCGGCACAGGAGCACCGGCCGAGCACGGTCGTCGCGGTGCAGACGGTCCACGCGCAGCACGGTCCGGTTCCGGCCGCGCCGCGCGAGGCGGTCGTGCAGCCGGGCGACACGCTGAGCGGGCTGGCCCTCGCCTTCGGCGTCTCCGAGCAGGCGTGGGTCGATGCCAACCCCGGTCGGTTCCCGACGCCTGCGAGCCGGGACCTGATCGGCATCGGCGAGCGGCTCACCATCCCCGCGAACTGGAACGGTGGGTACCACGTCCGGCCGGGCGACACCTTCGACGAGATCGCCGCGCGCCTCGGCGTCGACCCGGACCGGCTGGCCCGGGCGCAGGGCGACCGGTTCCCGACCGTCGAGAGCCGGGACCACATCCACGTGGACGAGCGGTTCGCCGTTCCCGGGACGCCGGCCGAGAACGGTCAGCCGGGCAACGACGACAAGCCGGACGACAAGCCGGAGGAGAACACCCCACCGACCCCGACTCCCACCCCCACTCCGACACCCACCCCGACCCCGGCACCCACCCCGACGTCCGCCGCGAGCCCGACCCCGGTGCAGCCGCCGGTGGCCGCGCCCGACGGCGGTGTGCCGTGGACGACGGTCGGCATCGGTGCCCTGATCGCCGCGGGCCTGGCCGGTGCCGCCCTCGGCGTGCGCGCCGTGGTGAAGCACTGGAGCACCGTCCGCGGCCGGCCGGCCGGGCTGCGGGACCGGTGGCGGGCGAGCGGTGCCCGCGCCTGGCTGCGGGACGTGCCGGCGAAGCTGGGCGACCTGCGCACGCGCAGCGGTGCACACCTCCGTGGAACGCTGACGCAGGTCCGCGAGCGCGTCCACGGGCAGTGGACGGCCATCGCCGCCGACCGGCGCCGCAGGGCCGCGGACCGCGAGCTGCGATCGGTGCTGGCCGGGCTGGACGAGCCCGTGCTGGCCGGCCTGGCCGACCTGGACGCGGCGCGGACCCGACTGGCTGCGACGGACAGCGAGCTGGCCGGCTGGCAGCGCCGCGCGGTGCGCTGGCTGTACGGCGGCCCGGACGCGTGGTCCGCCGACCCGGGTGTCGACGCGGTGCGCGAAGCCGCGGTCGCCAAGGCGCTGGGTCTGGACCGGGCCGAGGTCCGGCTGTACGCCGCGGACCGCGACGTCCCGGTGAACGCGGCGGGGCTGGGCGAACCGGCCGGGTCGTTCGACGAGCGGCTGGCGCAGGTGACGGCCGAGCTGCCCGCGGTCGAGACGCGGCTGCGGCGCGCGGCCGAGGGCGTCGACGAGTCGAACGGCGCGCTGGTGGCGCGGCAGGCGCGGCGCACCGCGACGCTGGAGGAAGCGATCCGCGCAGCGGCCGCGGGCGGGGTTCCGGTGGCCAGGATCGCCGAGCTCACGAAGCTGCCGGCAGAGCGGGTTCGCGCGATCGTCGGCGAGGCGCCGGGCGGCGGCTCCGGGCCGTCGGCGAGCGGCGGTGGGCCGGTGACCGGCGGTGGCGGGTCCACGCCGAGCGGAACCGGGCCGGAGGGTCCGTCCGCCCCGCCTGCCGGTGCGGGCGCAGGCGCCGAGATGCGGGCGGCCGGACCTCGTACGGGCGGCCCCGAGCCGCGGTCGCGCAGCCCGACCTGGTGGAAGCGCTTCTTCGCGATGCGCTCGGCCATGTCGGTCGTGCTGTTCGCGGGCGGTCTCGTCGCCGCCATCGTCGCGGTCCGGTACGGGGTCGCCGAGCCCGACGCGCTGGCCGCGGCCGGCGTCTGGTGGTGGCCGGGACAGCGCCAGGCCGCGCGGAGGCTGCGCGAGCAGGTCGCGGAGGCACGTGCCCCGCTGCCCGGCTTCGAGGACGCCGAGGCCGGCGCATCGCGCGCCGTGGGCGAGTCGGAGCACGAGCTGCAGGTCCGGCTCGGCTGGGTGCCGGAGCTGGCCGCGCGGCTGCGCGGGACGGGCTACTCCGACGAGCAGATCGTCGCCGGGCTCGCCGATGCCCTCGCGGTGCACCCGGAGCGGGTTCGCGCCCGGCTGGCGGATCCGGAGCTGGCCGGAGCGGCGACGCTGCCCGAGCCGCTGGCCGCTCACGGGCTGGGAGCCGAGCAGCTGCTGGCGATCGCCTGGGCGCTGGTGACGGTCCGCTCGGCAGGACTGGATTCCGCCCTGACGGTGCGGGACGAGGCGAAGCAGGAGCTCGTCGACGCCCGGATCGAGGCGCAGAAGAACGTTCTGCAGGCGGCGGTGGCCGCCCGTGACGCCGGGGTCCGGGTGGGCACGGTGCGTCGGGCGACCGGGCTGTCCCGGGCCGACATCACGAAGCTGCCGGCAACGCCGCCGACCGTCCGGGACGCGGCGCACGAGGTCCGAGCGCGGATCGCGGCCGGGTGGCAGACCGTGTCCGGTCCCGTGCGCCAGTGGGTGGCCGGGCGCTGGCAGGCGATCCGAGCGGGCCTCGGCACGACGCGGCAGTGGGCCGGTGCCCGGATCCGGGCGACCGTCGACGGGTTCCGTCACCGGTGGCAGCGGTTCGTCGACGGCGTCCGGGCCGGCCCCGCGCTGCGGGCGCAGGTACGCACGGTGGCCTGGCTGCGGGCCACGGTCGGCGCGACGGCACGGCTGCTGCACCGCGAGCAGCGGGCGACGGCGCGGGCGGTCACCGTCGAGCAGCTCGGCTGGATCGCCTGGCTGTCGGTGGTCAACTCGGCCCAGCCGCCCGGCGCGCGACTGACCGGGGAGCAGCTCGCCGCACGAATCGCACGGGCGTTGCAGTTGCCGGAGAGCGCGGCGCGCCGGCTGCTCGATCGGGCAGGCCGGCTGGATGCTGCGCAGGTCCGGCCGCCGTCGGGGGTCGCGGACACGGGCGTGGCGTTCGACCAGGCGGTCGCCGTGGTGGCGGCCCGGTTCGCCGAGGCGTTCCCCGCGCTGACCAACGCCGCGGACGCGCGCAAGGCCGCTGGGCGGGCGCTGGCCGCCGGTCGGGTCCGTGCGGTGCAGATCGCGACCGATGCCGGGGTGACGCCGGAGCGGGCCACCCGGCGGATGGACCGGGCCGCCCGCGGCCACGGCCCGGCCGGGATGCGGACGCGGTTCTGGACGAGCCTGGCGCTGGACGTCCCGGTCGCGGACCGGTTGCGGTCACGGCGGGTGCGGATCGCCGCCTTCGGCGTCGGGGTGGGCGTCGGGCTGGCGGCGGGTGGGCTGCTGGGGATCGTCGGGATGGGGGCCGCGGCCGTGCCGGCCGGCGCGATCGTCGCGGGGGCGGGGCTGCTGGCGGCGGCGCGGGCGGTGTGGACGCCGGGGAACCCGCGCGCTCCTCCGCTGCGGGCGATGGCGCGCGGCCTGCGTGCCCAGGCGAAGCGCGTCGGGCTGTGGGTGGCAGGCGGCGTCGGTGCCGCCCTCGCCGCCGAGCCGGTCGTGACCCTGGTCGAGCGCCTGTGGCCGGTGTTCGTGAACCAGCCGGGTCTGTTCGGGGTCAAGGCGCTGCTGGTGCCGGCGATCACCGCCGGGCTGGTGTTCCGGTACGTGCTGCGGCGCCAGTACGCCAACCGCGCCTCCGGCATGCAGACCAGGCCGCGGGCCGCGGCCTGGGCATCGGCCGGTGCCGCCTACGTGGTGACGGCAGCGCTCGGGCTCGCCAGGGCGTTCGGCCTCGTCACCGGTTACGTGGGGCTGTGGCCGATCGGTGTGGCGGTCCTGGCCGGCGTCGCCGGCTCGGTACTGCAGCAGAAGGACATCGCCCGCACGAGGCTGATCAAGGCGGCCGTGTCCGGCACGCTGTCGGCCGCGGTGGCGATCGCGGTCAGCACCCTTGGCAAGGGGTTGGCGCCGGGTGCGTGGAGCGACCTGGTCAACGCGGTGCTGATCGCCACCGTGGTGTACGCGTCACCGACGGTGATCGCCGAGTACGCCAACGTGCTCGTCGGCCGGATCATGGCGCCGTTCGTGAAGCGGAAGGCGCAGGAGGCGCAGCGCAACGCGGCCGAGGCGAAGGGCAGCAGGGAGCGGATCCGACGCCTGCGGGCCGCATGGCTGGACTACAAGAACTTCTCCCCGGTCGACACCCGGCTGCTGTGGCGCAAGGCCCTCGACCCGCTGCTGGCCGGGCTGTCCGCGATCGTGATCAACCTGGCCTGGGTGCAACGGGCCTGGGTGGAGGCGAACGACAACTCGCCGGCCACCGTGCTGATGCGCTTCGCGGTGGTGGCGACGTCGGTGTGGCTGATCGGGAAGCTGTGGCGCGACCCCGACGAGGTCCGCAACGGCTTCTACGGCTTCCGCAGCAGTCGTGCGCTGCGCTCGCCGGAGCGGCCGGCGCGGTGGCGGGTGTGGCGTGGGGACCGGCTGCACCAGCGGATCACCGGCTACCGGCAGGATCTGGATGCGTTGCTGGCGGCGTTCGGGTGGACCGGCGCGACTCCGGCTCGGCTGGACCGCAGCCTGGCCGAGGGGCTGGCGAGGCGGTTGTGGCGGCGGATGTCCGCCGAGATCCACCGCCCGCTCGACGAGTGGGACCCGCTACCCGCGGACCAGAAGATCATCGCGGCGCTGTTGAACGAGCAGGGAGCCGCGCACGAGCGGCGCGCCCACCACGCCGGGACGATCAAGCTGATCGTGCCGATCCTGGCCGCCGACCCGGCTGCCCTGAAGCTGGTCGCCGACCGGTTGCGTCGGGACGGCAGGGTCGACGACGCCGCGGTAGTCGACTTCCAGCGGATGCTCGGCCAGGAACTGTGGGCCAAGTTCGAATCCGCCGCCGCCGCGGCCGGTCCGGTGGCGGCACCCGCGAGCCGGACGTGGCGCGAGGAGCTGGCGAGGCAGGCCAAGAAGCGCAACGAGCTGCGCTCGGCGTACCTGGCCGGTCCGCGCAAGGTGCTGCTCGAACTGATCAAGCATCACTACCTGGACTCCGACCAGGGCGAGCACCCGAACCTGGAGCGGGCGCGGGCCGCGCTGGCCTCGCTGGAGTTCGAGCTGGAGGGCATGAGCAAGCCGCGCCGCGACCCGCTGGAGCTGGTGGCGCAGCTGGCCGACCAGCGGGCGCGCAGCGTCACCGAGGCCGCAGAGACGGAGGAGCGCGGGATCGCCGCGCGCGACCCGGCCGCCGATGGCCGGCGGCTGATCGAGATGCGCCAGCTCGCTGCCGGGATGCGGCTGCTGCACTCGGCCGCGCTGCTGAGCGTCGAGGTCGAGCTGACCTCGACCCAGCGGGAAGAGATCCGGAGGCGGTGGAACGCCGCGATCGCCACCGCCGCCGGCACCCAGCCGAACCCGGCGCCGTCCACCCTGCTGGAGCGGTTGCTGCTGCTCGCCGGTCGCCGTGGCCCGGCCACCCCCGCACAGCTGGAAGCGCGGTACGGCGGCACCGGCTGGGCGCAGGCCCTCGCCGCGCTCGCCGAGATGGGAGCGCTGGAGGGCGACGCCGCGGGTGGCTACCGCGCCACCGGCGAGCTGGTCTCGCTGTGGCGAGCCGCCGGGCCCCGGCTGCGGCACGCCGTGCGGGCCGATGCCCGGCACGCCGGATCGGTCGGTTCGTCGCGGCTGCCCGGCGGTGAGGAGCTGGTCGCGCTCGCCGTCCCGCAGCTCGGAACGGCGGGCGTCACCGATGGCGAGCGGAACGCCGTCGCCGCGCTCCGCGAGGTGCTGCGGAACGGTGACCTGGCGTTCCGCCACTGGCGCGACGGCTGGATCGACGACGCCGGCATCACCCTGCGCCGGCTGACCGGGCTGGGGTACCGGATGCGGCACTCGGCAGGCGCGCACAACTGGCCGCTGCCGCCCGACCACCCCGCCGCTCCCATCCGGTTCGCCCGCGCCGCCCGCGACGTGTTCGTGGCGCGCTGGCGGCATCGGGTGGTGCCCGGCCAGCAGCGCCGCCTCCTGGGGTCGCTGCTGCACCGGACCGACGCCTCGGACCGGCTCCACTACCGGGCACTGCGTGCCGGCGAGCTCCTCGCCGCCCAGCGACCCGACCGATCGTTGCCGCCCGAGGCGGCGGACCTGCTGCACGCGGCCCGCGCCCTCGAGGTGCAGGAGTACGGGCGAGTGGCCGAGGCCCGCCGCCACGCCGCCGCCCGCCTGGAGTCGGTGGGGTCCTACCCGCACCAGGTCGACCGCACGCTGGGCGCCACCGACGCGGCCCTCCGGCACGCCCCCGGCGTGGACCCGTTCCCGCCCACCGCCGAGTACTGGCTGCGGGAGATCAAGAGGGAGCTCGACGCCGCCCGCAAGCAGCTCGACGGCCTGCACCCCGGCCCCGAGCGGGAGGTGGCACTGGCCGAGGCCCGCCTGTCGCTGGAGCGCTACGCCATCGACCGCGACTACGGGTGGGCGTCGCAGCTGCACCGCACCATCGGCGGGGCGAGGGTGATGGAGAAGGCCCGGGCCGCGGCGAAGGAGCTGCGCGCCGCGCATCCGGACCTGTTCCACAAGCCGGCGGCTGCGGCACCAGGGCTGTCGCCGGAGATCCCGCACCCCGACCGGGCCGAGCACCCCTACGGTGACGAGAACCTGACCGGCGTCGGCATGGCGGCCGCGACCCGCCGCGGCCTGGGCAACCGCACCAACCAGGACGCGGCCACCCTCCTGGCGCTCCCGAACGGCGACCGGGTCGCCCTGGTCGTCGACGGCGTGTTCAGCTACCCGGGCTCGCGGCTGGCGGCGATCGAGTTCGCCGCCGCGTTCCGTGCCGAGCTCGCCCGCGCGGACCGGGCCGCCCGCACCCCCGCGCAAGCCCTGCGCGACGCGCACCAAGCCGGCCTGGACGCGCTCACCAGGCGCTACTCCGCCGAGACCGGGCACGGGGCGGTGGCCTACCTGGCCGCCTACCACGGCACCGACGGCACCGTCACGACCATCCACGTCGGCACTGCCCGCGCCTTCTTCCTCCCGCTGTTCCTCGGCGAGTACGGGCTGCAGCTGACCGTCGACGACTCGCGGGGCGGCGACATCACCGACGGCGGGATCATGACCCGCTGGGCCGGCAGCGACTACCACCCCGAGCCGACCGTCACCACGTTCGGCCCGAACCTGCCGGGCCTGGTGGTGCTGGCCACCGACGGGTTGTGGCGCTACCTGCCGGCCGTGAAGGCACTGGCCGGGAAGCTCTCCGCAGGCGCCTACCTCGAGCCCGCAGAGGCCGCCCGGCAGCTCGCCGACGCCGCCCGCGCCGCGGGCGGCCGGGACGACCTCACGGTCGCGGTGATCCGAGCAGGCGTCCCCGCCCTCGGCCGCGCCGCGCCGCGCCCGCTCGGTGGCGGGAGCGGCGGCGGGCCGGTCGCCCTCGATGCGCTGTCCGAGGCCGACCGGCAGGCCGTCCTCGAAGCGCTGCCCGGGCTGGAGTCCCGGATGAGGCCGCTGGAGGCGATGCCGCACCGGATGCCGCGCGGACCGCCGGGCGTCCGGGTGCTGGTAGTGGACGGCGAGCTGCCGGTGCCGGGCGTCATCGCGTTCGGGTGGGCCGAGCGGGGCGTGGTCGTGATCACCCTGCGGATGCTGGACGAGATCGCCGATCACCTGGCAGGCGGCCGGCTGGACGCCGACTGGTGGTACGGCCTGCTCGAGCACGAGCGGGACTTCCACCTACCCGGCGGCGGGCGCCGTCCGGAGCACACCGGTCCGCGGCACGATGCGCACGCCGCCCCGTTCGCCGACGCGCTGCGCGGCGCCCGGGACGTCATGGCGCATCGCCGCACCCGGGTCGGGGAGTGGGATCCGGCGTTCCTCCGGAAGCTGACCGCTGGTACGCCGCAGGATGCGCTGCCCGCGGTGTTGGACGCACAGGGCATGAGCGGCACGCCGACCCCGGTGGACGGCGCGGACTGGCCGGAGTTGCTCGCGGCCGGGCACCGGCCGATGTACCGCGGTGTTCACGGGGAACGCGCCGCGGAGTGGGCCGAGCAGTTCCGTACCGGGGCGCGGCCCTTCGTGGGATTCGCCACGAGCCTGGGGGGTAGCGGGAGCAACTTCATCACCGACCCCGCCACGGCGGGCACATTCGCCCGGAGCGTGTCGCTGCCCAACCCGTTCCGGCCGATGCAACGGGAGCTGCCCGCCCAGGTCGTGCTCACCGGCTACCTGCGGGCCGGCGCGGTGGTGCTGGATGCGCGGCAGGCGTTCGACCGGCGCGCCTCGGACGTGGCCGCCGCCCGCCGGGACGGCCACGACGAGGTGGCGCGCCTGCTCGACGACATCGGCGTGTGGGCGGCCCTGAGCGGCATCGACGCGATCCACCAGGAGTGGGGCACGCTCGACCGGCACTACCTCGTGCTCAACCGTGGCGCGATGCTCATCGAGACCACCGGGCCCGGGGACGATCGGGGCACCTGGTCGGGGGACGGGTGGACCCACTGCGCTTGCGGTGAACAGCACTGGGGGACCTACGGCGCCGCCGGTCTGCTGGTGGTGCACCGCGCCACGGACGGGACGACGTGGCTGCTGATGCAGCACCGGTCGGACGCGAACCAGCACGGCGGGACGTGGGGCCTCTTCGGCGGGGCCCGAGCACGGCGCGAGACCGCGATTCGAGCCGCGATGCGCGAGGCCTGGGAGGAAGGTGGGCTCGACAGGTCGATGTACGTCGTGCGTGGCAGCTACGTCGACGACCACGGCGACTGGTCCTACACCACCGTTCTTGCCGAGGCCGACACCCGGTTCCCCACCTCCCGGCCCAGCAGCGAGACCGCCGGGGTCGCGTGGGTGCGCCTCGCGGATCTGGACACCATTCCGCTGCACCCCGGATTCGCGGCCAGCTGGCCGGCCGTGTCCGCCGCGCTGCTCGGCACCACCCACACCGTGGGCAGCGCTCCCTCCTCCTCGGATCCGCAGGCGCCGACGGATCCGCCTGCGCCGGTGGGCGGCGTCCGCGGGACCGTAGCGGCGATGCGCAGCGCTGCGACCACGCTGCTGCGGCACGTGATCAGGCGGCGTGGCCCGCCGCCCTCGACCTCGGCCGGCGTCGCATCGGTGTTGCCGCTGCCGCTGCTCGGCCAGGACGGCGGCTGGGCGATCGACGCCGTGCAGACCGTCGTGCAGGTCGGGCTGGTCGCCACGGTGGCGTTCCTCGGGACGCGTTGGCTGCTCCGCGCGCTTACAGGTGGTCGCACCACTCGTGCTCCCTCGAGGAACTGGCTGAGGCGGGTCGCGGCGGCCGCGGTCCTCGGCGGGATGCTCGTGCTCGCCGGCGGTGCGGCTACGACCGCGGCAGCGCCGAACCCGACGGCGATCGCTACCAGCGCCCGCGACCTGCCGGCCGTTCCCGCCTCCGCCGCGCAGGCCCCCGACGACGAGCGGGATCGGCTCGAGCGCCGGGCTCGCGAGCTCCTCGCCGCGCTGAACACGCTGGACCGGCGCATCGACTCGCTCGACGACGTGACCCTGGCATCGCGCGCCCGGTCCCTGCAGTGGCGGGTCGAGGACTTCTCGACCGACGCCGAATCCGAACGGATCGTGGCAGCGGCCGAGCGGATCGGGGTCGAGCTCGCAGGGGCGATCCCCGAGCGCCTCTTCCCGTACTACCTGCGCCAGGACGCCGACGCCCTGATCCGCGACGCCGCGGATCCCACTGTCGACCTCGCGTCGCTGCGGCTGGGGGTCACGGATCTGGCATCGGACGTCGGCGAGCTCGACCGGGTACTGAGCTCCCTCGACGCGAAGATCCCCCGCCTGCGCGCGGAGCTGACCGAGCTGGAGCGGCGCCAGGACGATCGGGAGACCATCCGGCTGATCCGCAACTGGTCGATCGCAGGCGGCCTGGTCGTCGCGGTGGGTGGCTTCTGGTGGCTGAGGCACGGGAGCCGGCGACGTGCGGCCGTCCTCGACGCCCTGTGGAGGCCGGGCGACGCCGTGCTCAGGGATCCGGCTCACCCCGGCAACGCGACGGAGCTCGCCAAGGCGTGGTCCCGGTACGACCGGGTGGTCCGCGGCCTCGATCGGCACGCGAAGCTGCGCAAGCTCCTGCCGCGGGACCGGCGGACCGCGAAGCGCGTCGCGAGCGTCGGGCAGCACCTGGCCCTGGCCGAGGCCACCTACCTGCTCCACGGTGCCGAGCAGGTGAGTGCCGACACGGTCGACTGGGCCCGGTTGTGGCAAGTCCTCCCCTCGACGGTCGGGGACGAGGATCAGGTGGACCGGCGGACCAGGATCGCCGCGGCGATCCTGCGGGTCGGGCCACCGTCCGCGGCGGTCGCACCGCGCTTCCTGGACGAACCCGGCCCGCTCGTCGAGCTGCTCGGCGGCCACGGTCCGCCGCCCGCTCGGCTGGAGGGCTGGCCGCGCGCGGGGCGTGCCGAGCGGCTGGCGCTGGTCGCGTTGGCCCTGGCACCCGGTTGGGCCGCACAGCTCGCCCACTTCGACGACCGGGTCGGGGCGCATCTGCTCGACGGCGTCGAGGAGACGCTCGCCATGGCGGTGGACCGGGTGGCGCAGCAGTGGCGTGTGAGCCGGTCGCTCGTCACCGCGCAGCTCGATCTGGCGGAGGCGGGGCTGGACCTGCTGAGCGGTTCCCACGGGATGTGGCCGCAGCAGGTGCTCGATCCGGCGCAGGCCGAGCGCCGGGACCAGGCGCGCGCCACGCTCGCCACGCTGCGTCGCGCGGCTCCGCTGCTGTACGGCCGGCGTACGGACGAGCCGCTGACGGCCGAGGACTGGCGGCAGGTCGGCCCGACCTTCGCGGAGATCTCCCGCACGCCGTGGGCAGAACGCTCGGCGGTGCACCACCCGGTCGTGAAGCGCGTCATGCACATCCTGCTCGACAGCGATCGCGCGACCCCGACCCCTGGCGGGCAGTTGGGCATGATCGTCGCCGGTGCGCTCGAGTGGATCGCGGCCGGCGCCGAGCAGGACGGCCCGCGGTGGGCGGCCGAATACTGGGCCACGGCCACCGAGCGCGATCGCGCGGCGCTGGCTATGGCGGTTCTGGCCGGGGGCGGTCGCGGGGTCCTCGCGGGGCTTCCCGCGAGCCACCGCCGCGCCGACGTCCTGTGGGCGCTGGCCGACTGGTACACCGACGCCGAGCTGGCCCCACTGGTCGACCCGATCGAGGCGCTGCTCGAGCTCGGGCCGGAGGGGGCGGCGCGCCCCGAGTACCTGGGCCACTGGACCGACCTCGTCACCGTGCTGGTGGCGGACGCGCTGGTGCTCACGCACGGCAGTGCCCCCGATGCCCGGTCCGCCGCCATGGCGGACCGCCTGGCCGTCGCGCTTCGGGCTGCGGCGCCGGAACGTCGCGTCCCGATGCTGGCGGCGACCACCGGCGCGTTGCGCCGCGCCGTCGAGGTTCGGCTGGACCCCCCGGCCGGCCGTTACCCGGACGGCGACGCGGCGTGGCAGGCCCGGCTCGACCCGGGTGCGCGCCGCACGAGCGTGGCGCAGTGGGGCCGGGCCCACCTGGCAAGGCTTGCCGCCATGCCCGTCGCGGACGCGTTGCGAGAGGTGTGGGCCGTCCAGGGGATGGACGGCCCACCGGTCGTGGTGGGTGAGGCGGACTGGCGGGCGATCGTGGCCGCCGGGCACATCCCGATGTACCGGGGCATCGCGGGTGCCTACGCCGTCCGCAGGGCGGAACAGTTCCGCACCGGCACGTCCTTCATCGGGTGGGCCGCGAACATGCGGGGCAGCGGAACCAACTTCGCCACCGACCACGAGGTGGCCGGCGAGTACAGCGCCGTCAGCGCGAGCCGGGGCTTCACGGAGCGGCGGCGGTCGGCCCGGTCGTCGACGCTGCTGGGCTACCTGCACCAGGACGCCATCGTGCTGCACGTCGACGAGGCGCGACGCCGGCGCGACGAGGACGCGGCCGCCGCCCGGCGGCGCGGCGGCAAGGCGATCGCCGCGGCGCTCGAACAGGACATCGGGCTGTGGGCGGCGCTGAGCGGGGTCGACGCCATCTGGATCCGACGTGGCCGCTACGACTTCGATCGCCAGTACCTGGTGGGCAACCGAGCGGCGATGCTCGTCGACCAGCCGGCTCCGACCGGCGCCGGAGTCCCCGACTGGTCAGGGGACGGCTGGGTGGACTGCGACTGCGGGCAGCGGCACTGGGGGCGCCACGGCGCGGCGGGTCTGCTGCTGACCCATCGCTCGGCGAACGGCACGCGGTGGGTATTGATGCAGCACCGCTCGGCGGCCAACCAGCATGCCGGGACCTGGGGCTTGCTCGGCGGGGCGCGGGACTACCGGGAGTCCGACGAGCGGGCGGCCATGCGGGAGGGCTGGGAGGAAGCTCGGATCGGCCCCGGTCAGTACCGGGTGACCGGCAAGTACGTCGACGACCACGGCAGCTGGACCTACGCCTGGGTGCTGGCCGAGGCCGACACGCTGCTGACCCCGACCGCGGACCACGAGAGCACCGAGGTGCGGTGGGTCCGGCTCGACGAGCTGCACACCCTGCCACTGCACCCGGGATTCGTCGCCGGCTGGCCCACCGCGCGGGCCGCGCTGCTCGACTGATCGTCATCCGGCCGCTCGGAGCAATGGCCGCATGGACGGCAGAATCGGATCGAGCGGGGTGAGGAGTCGAACCGATGACCGAACCGGGGGTGCGGGTGCCGCGGCACGGGGAGGCCGTCCGAGAGGCCCGCCGCCATGGCTGACCCGCCGGGCGCGGTGCGTCGCTACCTCCACTCGCGGAAGAACATCGCAGGGATGGCGGGCGCGCTGGCCGGCGTCGGGCTGCACCTCGCCGGGGTGGTCGGTGACGTCTGGCCGGTCGTCGCGATCGGGCTCTACGCGGTGGGTGCGCTGGTCGCGCCGCCCGATCCCGTCGAGGAGCCGATTGCGGAGCCGAGCCTGGTCGACGTCCTGCGTACCGAGGTCGAAGCGCAGCTCACGCGGGTCGAACTGCAGCGCGACGAGCTGCCGGTCGGCGCGGAGCCCGCCGTGCGCCGGATCGCGCGGACGGTCCGGCTGGTGCTGGACCGGCTCGACCAGGTGGCCGACCGGGAGACCGACCGGCTCGTGGCGCCCGAGCGGCTGGCCGACGTCGCCGAGATCGTGCGGGTCGACCTGTCGGAGTGCCTCGACGCCTACTTCGGGCGGGCGCCGTCGATGCCGCCGGACACCGCGGCGCGGGAGCTCGCCGCGCAGCTGGAGATGATCGGCGCCCGGGTCGACCGGCTCGAGGCGCAGGTCCCCGACGTCCACGCGCGGCGAGCCGAGGACCTGACTCGCGACATGCGCCGCCGGTACGGCAGCACTCGGCGACCACCGGGCAACGGCAGTTGTGGCGGCAGCCGATGACCAACTCGGCTGACGGCGTTGCTTCGATCAGCCGAGGCCGGAGACGCGGAGTGTGATGTTGAGGCGGCCGTCGACCAGGCCCGTATCGGGTATGTCGAGGGCGGGGAGCAGCTTCGGCACGCCGTGGTAGGCGAGTCGGCTCTCGTCGCCGAAGACGACCAGGTCGCCGGAGTGCAGCTCGACGTCGGTCCACGGCCGGCCGCGGTTCTCCGTGTTGCCCAGCCGGAACACGCACGGCGCCCCGATGCTGAACGACACCACCGGGTCGGGCGAGTGTTCGTCGTTGTCGCGGTGCAGGCCCATCCGGGCTTCGGCCGTGTAGTGGTTGATCAAGGCGATGTCCGGGCGGTACGCGCGGGCCCGGTCGGCGTCGCCGTACGCCTCGGCGAGCGCCTCGCGGCCCAGGTCGCCGAGCCATTCCGGGAACGGGGCCACCGGCGACCCGTCCTGGTCGTCCCGCGTGCGGGAGTACCGGTAGGGGTACCAGTGCCAGCCGAGGCACACGCTGCGCACGGACATCTGCCCACCGTTCGGCAGCACCGCGGCGCGGATCCCCGGGCCCTCGCTCGCCCACTCCCGGCAGGCCAGCACGAGCATGCGCTGCCGGTCGAGGTCCAGCCAGTCCGGCACGTGCACCGCGCCGGGCGCGAGCACGCGCCGTTCGCGCGGGACGAGCCCGAGCGACATGTTCCCTCCTCCGCACTCGCGGAGCCGATCCGTGCTCTGTTACTCCGCCCAGAGCTGACCCTCGGAGATGAAGATCCGCCTCCGCGGGTGCTCCTCCTTGGACATGCTCTCGTACAGGTGCACGAGCATGAGTTTGATACCCGCCTCTGGCTCCGGATCGTCCGGCCAGACCGAGCGAGCGTTGCGCCCTGTGGCTCGGACGGCGTCGTCGAAGTCCTTCTCGGTGAAATCGAGGAGGAGGGGCGGGTCGAACTGGTCGTCGTGGTACTGCACGAGGTGGCGACGACTGCGATCGTCGGGCCCGGTGAACACTGCGTGGTCGCTCACCTCGACTGCTTTCAAGAAGCGGTCCAGATAGGAGTCGCTCATCGTGAGTCCTTGTCGACGTTACAGGGCTGCGACGTGCAGACTCCGCGAGTCTACGCTTTCACGCTGCACATCGTCTCCGGGACCGCTCGTGTCACCCTCGACACTGGGCCCCGGCGGGGAAGGCGGTGATGATGACGCCGTCCTGCCCGCGCAGGACCACGTTGGGGTAGGTGACGTTGACGATCGCGCCGGTCACCTTGTTGACCAGATAGATCTCCCGGGAGTAGCAAAATGTGTTGTTGACTGCCCGAAAGGCGACTGTCTGCGGGTTCTTGAGTGCCTCGGCGATTGCGTAGTCGGCAACCTCTCGCCAGTTCTCGGAGGTCTTGATGCTCTTCTCGTTCCATTCCACGTAGTGTCTGTTGACGATGTGGTAGTAGCCATATGCGTCGTTCCCGCAGACCAGCTGGCTGGTGCCGCCCGGCATGGTTGCCGCGGGAGCTACTCCTGGGCCGCGCTGAAATGTTCTGACGACGCGATGCTCGGCCGCCTCGCGGCCGTTGTTGGGACATGGAACCCACAGCGTGGGCTCCGGCTTCTGTCCTTGGCCGGCGCTGACCAGGATCGGTGCGTACTCGATGACGGCAGGTCCCGCTCCTCCGGCGCTGAGCAGAGCTGCCGCGATCACGATGATCCAGAAAGTGCGGGTTCGGCGGATCTCCTCGTCGCGAGAGGCGCAGGGCATGGCAAGACCTCGTTCGGGCGCGGTTGAGCGGCTCGGCACAGGCCGGGCGAGACCACGTAGATCGGGTCTACGTTGCGCTCAAGCTAGCTCGAACGATCTCGTCGCCGTGGCGGTTTCGAGGAACTCGTCAGCCACGATCATCGCGCGTTGTGGAAGATGATCCCCAGCACGTGCCGGCTCCCGCTGTGCACGGCGCTCACCCCGTGCCGCATCTGCACCCGGTGGAACCCGCGGGATCCGTGCCGCGGCCGGTGGTGCACGGGGAACACCACGGCCTCGCCCTGTCGCGGCCGCAGCACGATCGGCCGGGACTGCTGGCGGGGCCGCTGCTCGACGAACACGCTCTCGCCGCCGGTGAAGTCCTCGTCGGGGCGGCTCAGCATCACGAGGAACTGCAGCGGGAACGTCAGGTCGCCGTAGACGTCCTGGTGCAGGCAGTTGTAGCCGCCGGGTCCGTACCTCAGCACGAGCGGCGTGGGCCGGTGCTGCCCGGCAGCGGCGCACTCGGCCAGCAGCGCGTCCAGCTCGGTCGGGAACGTCCGCTCGCCCAGCCGTTCCGCCCAGGTGTTGGCGATCTCGGCCAGCGGCGGGTAGAGCTGCTCGCGCAGCTCCTGGACCAGCGGCGGGAGCGGGTCGGCGAAGTAGCGGTAGCTGCCCTCCCCGAACGCGTGCCGGGCCATCACCACGGTGCTGCGGAACCGCTCGTCCTCGTCGAACATCGCGATCACGTCCGCGCACTGCTCCGGGGTGAGCAGCGCCTGAGTGCTCGCGACGCCGTCGGTGTCGAGGCGCTCCTGCAGGGCGGGGACGTCCAGTCGGTCCAGCACAGCGGTCATGACTCCACCCTCGCCGAGGTTCCGCGTGTCCGCTGGCGGGAATCGGCCAGAGGGATGATGACCGGATGCGCCCCGGACCGCACAACGCCCTGACCGACGTCCCCGGCCTGCGCGTCGGTCACGCCTCGCTCGACGGGCCCGGTGCGCTGACCGGTACGACGGTCGTGCTGGCGCCCGATGGTGGGGCGGTGGCCGGCGCGGACGTGCGTGGCGCGGCGCCCGGCACCCGCGAGACCGACCTGCTGCACCCGGGCGCCACCGTGCAGCGGGTGCACGCGGTGGTGCTCTCCGGCGGCAGCGCGTACGGGCTGGCCGCCGCGGGCGGGGTGATGGCTCGGCTGGAGGCGGCGGGCATCGGGTTCCCCGTGCCGGGCGGTGTGGTGCCGATCGTGCCCGGCGCCGTCGTGTTCGACCTCGGCCGCGGCGGCGACTTCACCGCCCGTCCCGACGCGGCCACCGGCGCCGCGGCCTACGACGCGGCGAGCGCCGGACCCGTGCTGCAGGGTGTGGTCGGGGCCGGTGCGGGCGCGCTCGCTGGTGGGCTCAAGGGTGGGATCGGCACGGCCAGCGCGGTGCTCGACGGGGGAGCGGTCGTGGCCGCGCTCGTGGTTGCGAACGCGGCGGGCTCGCCCGTCGACCCGAGCACCGGCGAGCTGCTCGGGGCGCGAGCCGGCCTGCCCGGGGAGTTCCCGCGGTTCGAGGTCGGGGCCGCCGCGGCGGCTGAGATGCGCGACGCGCGGCTGGCACCCACCCTCGGCACGGCCACCACGCTCGCCGTCGTGGCCACGGACGTCACGCTCGACAAGGCCGGGTGCGGGCGGCTGGCGACGATGGGCCACGACGGGCTCGCCCGCGCCGTGGCGCCCGCCCACACCGCGACCGACGGGGACGCGGTCTTCGGGCTGTCCACCGCTACCCGCCCCGCTCCGGACCTGCCCGGCCTCGTCGCGCTGCACACCGCGGCCGCCGACGTCGTCAGCCGGGCGATCGCGCACGCGATGCTGGCAGCGGAGACGGCGACGACCCCGGCCGGCACCTGGCGCAGCTACCGCCACATCGTCGAGTCCTGACGGACGGATCGGTCATCAGGTCGAGGTGATCGCGAGCACATCCTCGCGCCGGAGCGCGGATGTCGAAAGCGCCGGCCCGGGTTCGACGTCCCGGTCGAGAACACCCTCCGACCGGAAGAAGGCAGTCGTGAACATCCTCGCCGTCGTCGTGTCCGCCGCCGTCACACTCCTGGTGAGCGGCGCCTACTACGCCGCGCTCGGATCGCGGCTCGCGCAGCTCTCACCCGCCTACGCCGGGCCACGCCGACCCGCACCCGTCACCGCGGTGGTCGAGCTGGTGCGGGGCGGGATCGTGGCGGCCGCGATCGCGTTCCTCGTCGCGGGCCTCGGGATCGGCGGGCTCGGACAGGCGGTGGGGCTCGCGCTCGTGCTCTGGTTCGCGTTCCCGGCCGTCCTGCTGGCCGGGTCGGTGTTCCACGAGCGGGTGCCCGTGGCCCTCGCCACGATCCACGCCGGTGACTGGCTGCTGAAGCTCGTCCTGATCACCGGCATCGTCACGATCTGGTCCTGAGGGTTCAGCCTCCGGCGAAGGGCGGCAGGACGTCGAGCGTGGCGCCCGCCGGCACCACGGCGGAGCGGTCGCGGACGGCGACCTCGTCGAGCAGGAAGCTGCAGCGGTCGAGCACCCGGCCCAGCTCGGCGCCGTGGCGTTCACGGATGGCGCGGATCGCGTCGTCCACCGTGCCGGACACGTCGATCGGCTCGGTCTCCACGCCCGCGGCCGCGCGGGCCGCCGCGAAGTAGCGGACCGTGATGGTGACGGTCGTGGCGGTCGTCATGTCAGCCCCCGATCGCGCTCATCGGGCGGTCGGGCTGCAGGAACCCGGGGTCGTCGATCCCGTGTCCGGCGAGCTTGCCCCACATCGCGTGCCGCCAGGTCTCGGCGATCTCGGCGTCGGACGCGCCGCCCCGCACCATCCCGCGGAGGTCGGTCTCGGTGCGCGCGAACAGGCACGAGCGGACCTGGCCGTCCGCGGTGAGCCGGGTGCGGTCGCAGGCGCCGCAGAACGGGCGCGTGACCGAGGCGATCACGCCGACGGCGGCAGGCCCGCCGTCCACGAGCCAGCGTTCGGCAGGTGCGGCCCCGCGCTCGCCGGTGTCCGGGGTGAGCGTGAAGCTCTCCCGCAGCCGCTCCATCACCTCGCCCGCGGTGATCATCTCTGAGCGCTCCCAGCCGTGCTGGGCGTCGAGCGGCATCTGCTCGATGAAACGCAGCTCGTAGCCGTGCTCGAGCGCGAACCGCAGGAGCGGGACGGCCTCGTCGTCGTTCACGTTGCGCAGGAGCACGCTGTTGATCTTCACGGGACCGAGGCCTGCGGCGCGGGCGGCGGCGAGGCCCTCCAGGACGTCCGAGAGGCGGTCGCGGCGCGTGATCGTGGCGAACCGGTCCGGCCGGAGGGTGTCCATCGAGACGTTGAGCCGGTTGACGCCGGCCGCGGCGAGCGCTTCCGCCCGGCGGGCGAGGCCGATCCCGTTGGTGGTGAGCGAGATGTCCGGCCGCGGCTCCAGCGCGGCCGACGCTGCGATGAGCTGCTCCAGCCCGCGGCGCAGGAGTGGCTCGCCGCCGGTGAACCGCAGCTCGTGCACGCCGAGGTCGCGCACCGCGATCGTGATCAGCCGGATCAGCTCGTCGTCGGTGAGCTGCTCGTCGCGGGGCATCCAGTCGAGCCCCTCGGCCGGCATGCAGTACGAGCACCGCAGGTTGCAGCGGTCGGTGAGGGAGATCCGCAAGTCGGTGGCGACTCTGCCGAACGAGTCGACGAGCCGCGGGTCGGCGGGACGCGCCGGATCGCGGGGGGCCGCCCCCCGCACCGCAGGAAGTCCGAGCTCGGTTGCCGTCACACCACGAGCGTAATAGCCCCAAAACCGTCCCGGAGGCCCTCTCGATCACAGCATCCGCGGCGTTCCGCACCTGCGTCCGATACGGCGGAAAGATCCCGCAGATGCCACTTCACGAGCTGCCCGAAAGATGGGTTGCCCGCCCCTCGGCACCACTCAGCTCGCAACTCGCCTGCACTCAGACCGCGACTCGCGCGCACGGGGACCGCGACTCGCGGGGGGTTCAGTCGTGGCGGCCCAGCTCCTGGCGGGCGACCGTGCGCAGGTGGACCTCGTCGGGCCCGTCGGCGAAGCGCAGGGCGCGGGCCCAGACGTAGAAGGAGGCCAGCGGCACGTCGTCGCTCATGCCCGCGCCGCCGTGCACCTGCATGGCGCGGTCGATCACCCCGCACGCCATGCGGGGGCAGAGGGCCTTGATCGCGGCGATCTCGGTGGCCGCGCCCTTCGAGCCGTACCGGTCGATGAGCCACGCCGTCTTGAGGACGAGCAGCCGGGCCTGCTCGACCTCGATCCGCGAGTGGGCGATCTGCTCGCGCACCACGCCCTGGTCGGCGAGCGGCCTGCCGAACGCCGTGCGGGAGCGGGCGCGGCGCACCATGAGGTCGATCGCGCGCTCGGCCATGCCGATCAGGCGCATGCAGTGGTGGATGCGGCCGGGGCCGAGCCGGGCCTGGGCGATCGCGAAGCCGCCGCCCTCCTCGCCGAGCAGGTTGGATGCCGGCACGCGCACGTCGTGGAACTCCAGCTCGGAGTGCCCGTGCTGGTCCTGGTAGCCGAACGTCGGGAGGTGCCGCTTGATCTCGAGACCGGGGGTGTCGCGCGGCACGAGCACCATCGACTGCTGCCGGTGCTTGGCCGCCTCGGGGTCGGTCTTGCCCATGACGATGAAGATCTTGCAGCGCGGGTCGGCGGAGCCGGAGATCCACCACTTGCGTCCGGTGATCACGTACTCGTCGCCGTCGCGGCGGATGCGGGTCTGGATGTTCGTCGCGTCCGAGGACGCGACGTCGGGCTCCGTCATCGCGAACGCCGAACGGATCTCGCCCTCCAGCAGCGGCTCGAGCCACTGTTCCTTCTGCTCGGGCGTGCCGAACAGGTGCAGCGTCTCCATGTTCCCGGTGTCGGGGGCCTGGCAGTTGATGGCCTCCGGCGCGATCGTCGGGGACCAGCCCGATACCTCCGCGACCGGGGCGTAGTCGAGGTTGGACAGCCCCGAGATGCTCGGCAGGAAGAGGTTCCACAGCCCGCGGCCGCGCGCCTCGGTCTTCAGCTCCTCGACGACGGGCGGCAGGTCCCACTCCTGCGGGGTGCCCCGGCGCTCGGCCCGGAAGGACTCGTACCCGGCCTCGGCCGGCAGGACCTTCTCGTCGAGGAACGCGCGCATCCGCTTCGTGTGGTCGGCAGCGGCGGTGCTGGGTTCGAAGTCCACGACCGCACCCAACCACAGGATGGCCCCGCACTGGCCGTAGTCGCATCTGCGGAACTACTGTTCTGATCGTGCCGCAGTTCAGGATTGCCGACGCCGCCCGGTTGCTCGGAGTCAGCGATGACACCGTGCGACGCTGGGTCGACGCGGGCACCTTGCCCGTGCAGGCCGACGCGTCGAACCGCAAGGTCATCGACGGCGCCGCGCTCGCCGCGTTCGCCCGGGAGCACGCGACCGCGCCGCCGGACCCGTCCGACGTGCAGAGCTCGGCGCGCAACCGGCTGGTCGGCCTCGTCACCTCGGTGGTGACCGACCGGGTGATGGCGCAGGTGGAGATGCAGTGCGGCCCGCACCGGATCGTCTCGCTCATGTCCAGCGAGGCGGTGCGCGAGATGGGCCTCGAGCCCGGCGCGCTCGCCGTGGCCGTGATCAAGTCGACGACGGTGGTCGTCGAGACCCCGGGAGCGACCTCGTGAAGCTCCGGACGGCGGCAGCGGTCGCACTGGCGGTGCTGCTCGCAGGCTGCGCGGGCGGGACGGGCGGCGAGGGGGCGTCCGCGCCGCCCGGACCGGAGCAGCGCGAGCTCACCGTGTTCGCGGCCGCGTCGCTCACCGAGGTGTTCAGCCAACTGGAGCCGCGGTTCGAGCAGGCCCACCCCGGTGTCGACGTGGTGTACAACTTCGGCGCGTCCTCGGACCTGGCGCAGCAGATCGTCAACGGCGGCCCGGCCGACCTGTTCGCCGCGGCCAACACGTCCACGATGAAGACCGTGTCCGACGCCGGGCTCGTCGACGGTGGGTCCACCGTGTTCGCCACCAACGTGCTGGAGATCGTCACGCCGCCCGGCAACCCGGCCGGCATCAGGTCGTTCGCCGACCTCGCCCGGCCCGATCTGAAGGTCGTCGTCTGCGCCCCGCAGGTGCCGTGCGGCTCCGCCACCGAGAAGATCGAGCAGGCCACCGGCGTGACGCTCAGCCCCGTCAGCGAGGAGCCGGACGTCAAGTCGACGCTCGGCAAGGTGACCACCGGGAACGCCGACGCGGGCCTGGTCTACGCCACCGACGTCCGCGCCGCGGGCGACGACGTGCAGGGCATCGAGTTCCCGGAGTCGGCGCAGGCCGTCAACTCCTACCCGATGGCGGTGGTCGCGGAGGCCCCCAACGCGGACCTCGCGCGCGCGTTCGAGGAGCTCGTGACCGGGCCCGACGGGCGGGCGGCGCTGGAGTCGGCCGGATTCGGCGGCCCGTGACGCGGCCGGCGATCCGCCGGTCCGACGATCACGACACGGGCGTCGGACTGCCCCGGCTGCTCTGGGTGCCGGCCGCGCTGGCGTTCGCGCTGATCGCGCTGCCGGTCGCGGGGCTCGCGCTGCGTGCGGACTGGCCGCGGCTCCCCGAGCTGCTCCTCAGCGAGTCGGCCCTCGACGCGCTGCGCCTCTCGTTGCTGACGGCCGCGGTCTCCACCGCCCTGTGCGTCGTGCTCGGCGGCCCGCTCGCCGTGGTGCTGGCCAGGGGTCGCGTGCGCGGCCTGCGGGTGCTGCGGTCGGCGGTGCTGCTGCCGCTGGTGCTACCGCCCGTGGTCGGTGGGCTCGCACTGCTCTTCCTGCTCGGACGCACCGGCCTGGTGGGTCGCGGGCTCGACCTCGCGTTCGGGATCACGGTGCCGTTCACGACGGCGTCGGTGGTGCTGGCGCAGACGTTCGTGGCCCTGCCGTTCCTGGTGGTGAGCCTGGAGGGGGCGCTACGGACCGCGGGCCGCCGCTACGAGGCGGTGGCGGCCACGCTCGGTGCCGCGCCATGGCTCGCGTTCCGGCGGGTCACGGTGCCGCTGGTGCTGCCGGGCCTGGCGTCCGGTGCCGTACTGGCGTTCGCCCGGTGCCTCGGCGAGTTCGGCGCGACGATCGCGTTCGCCGGCAGCCTGCAGGGCACCACGCGCACGCTCCCGCTGCTGGTCTACCTGGAGCGGGAGAGCGACGTGGACGCGGCGGTCGCGCTCTCGCTCCTGCTGGTCGTGGTGGCGGTCGCCGTGATCACGATCGCCCGTCCCAGGACCGTCGAGGGGCTCAGGTGAGCGCCCTCGACGCGCACGTCGTCGTCCGGCGTTCCACGTTCACCCTGGACGTGACGCTGCAGGCCGCCTCCGGCGAGGTCCTCGCGGTGCTCGGCCCGAACGGCGCGGGCAAGTCAACGCTGCTCGGCGTGCTGGCCGGGCTGCTGCGTCCGGACGAGGGGCACGTCCGGCTTGGGGAGACCACCGTGGCCGACCCGGCCGCCGGCGTGCACGTGCCGCCGCACCGGCGGGGGGTCGGCCTGCTCGCGCAGGAAGCGCTGCTGTTCCCGCACCTCACCGCGCTCGGCAACGTCGCGTTCGGGCCGCGGGCCCAGGGCGTCCCGCGCCGAGAGGCCGAGCAGCGGGCGCGGGAGCTGCTCACCGCGGTGGACGCGGGGGAGCTCGCCGACCGCCGTCCCGCACGGATGTCGGGCGGGCAGCAGCAACGGGTGGCGCTGGCCCGCGCGCTCGCACCCCGCCCGGACCTGCTCCTGCTCGACGAGCCCCTCGCCGCCCTGGACGTCGACGCGACACCGGCGATGCGCGCGCTGCTGCGGCGGGTGGTGCGCGCGGCCGGGCAGACGGCCGTGCTGGTCACGCACTCGGCCCTCGACGCGCTCGTGCTGTCCGACCGGGTCGTCGTGCTCACCGGCGGCCGGGTCGTGGAGCACGGTCCCACCCGCGAGGTGCTGGCCCGGCCCCGCAGCCCGTTCACCGCGCGCATCGCCGGTCTCGACCTCGTGCCCGGCCTCGCCTGCCCGGACGGCCTGCGGACGCCCGACGGCACCGTCGTCGCAGGCCGGGACGGCGGCCTCGTCGACGGGGAGCCCGCGGTCGCGGTGTTCCCGCCGTCGGCCGTCGCGGTGTTCGCCGAGCGGCCGCACGGCAGCCCGCGCAACGTGCTGCTCGTGCGGGTGGCGGCGATCGAACCGCACGGCGACGTCGTCCGGCTGCGGGCCGCCGCCGCGCCAGGGGGACCGGCGTGGGTGGACGGCCTCGCGGCCGACGTCACCCCGGCCGCAGTAGCCGAGCTCGGCGCGGAGCCGGGGGCTCTGCTGTGGTTCGCGGTGAAGGCCACGGAGGTGGCGATCCACGCCGCAGGCGCGACCGTCGGGACATGACCGTCGACCGCCCGCAGGCGCTCGCTTTCCGAGTCGTCCGACGCTGTACCCCGCAACGACGTGGCCGGAACGCTGTGTCACCCCATTGACCACATCTGTCACACCAGCACCGATCGTGTCTCTGTTCCCACAAGTGCAAGATCCGTACCGTCGCCGACCGTGACGCGGTTCCTCGTGCGCATCGCCCCCGTGGTGATCGTGCTGCAGCTGGTCGTCGCGATCACCTGGCCCGGGATCGCGGAAGCCCGGGACGACCTCGGTGACGCGATGGCGTACGTCGTGCACGCCCGTACCACCGCCGACGCGACGGCTGCGGCCGCCGACCTCGGCGTGCAGCCCACCGTGACGTTCGGCCAGGCGGTCGCCGGGTTCGCGGCCCGGTTGACCCGCACCCAGGTCGACCGGTTGCGAGCGCGAGCCGGGGTGCTGGGGGTGGAGCAGGACCGCCGGATCGTCCCGCTCGACCCCAACCGCAGGCAGGACCTGAGCGAGGAGGCGCAGCCCGACCCGCCGAACTGGGGCCTCGACCGCATCGACCAGCGCGACCTGCCGCTCGACCACCGCTACACGGCGAAGGCGACCGGCGAGGGCGTCAACGTCTACGTGATGGACACCGGCGTGGACGTCACCCACCCCCAGTTCGAGGGGCGGGCCGAGTGGCTGCTGAACACGGTGGACAGGGACGACCGCGACTGCGACGGGCACGGCACCGTCGTCGCCGGCATCGCCGCCTCCCGGGACTACGGCGTGGCGAAGAAGGCGCGGCTCCGGGCGGTGAAGGTGCTCGACTGCACCGGGGCGGGCACCCTCTCGTCGCTCCTCGCGGGCATCGACTACGTCGCGACCAACGCCCAGGCGCCGGCGGTGGCGGTCATGTCGTGGAGCTACGGCCCGTCGGAGGTGCTGCTCTCGGCGGTGGCGGGGCTCGTCGGCAGAGGGGTGTTCGTGGCCTCGTCGGCCGGCAACTCGGGGGCCGACGACTGCACGGTGGCGCCGCGCGCGTTCCCCGGCGTGCTCGTCGTCGCCAACTCCACGGTCGACGACCAGCGCGCGACCAGCTCGTCCACCGGGCCGTGCGTCGACCTCTACGCGCCCGGCACGAGCATCCGCGCGCCGGTGCCGGGCGGCGGCATCGCGTCCTACACGGGCACGTCGATGGCCGCGCCGCACGCCGTGGGGGTCGCCGCGCTGTACAAGCAGACCTACGGCGACGCCCCCAGCAACGTGATCGAAAAGTGGATCATCGACCACGCGACGCCCGGTGTGGTGCGCGGTGGCGAGACCGGTGGCACGCCGAACCGGCTGCTCAACACCGGCGGGTTGTGACGACCTGATGGCGCGAACCGTGGGGTTCGTGTCGTTGACGCCATAGGCCGCACTGGCCAGCCTGAATGACGTGCGCCGCATCGTCTTCGTGATCTTCGAGGGGTTCCAGCCGCTCGACCTCGTGGGCCCGCACGAGGTGTTCACCCACGCGAGCGAGCTCACCGGCGGCGGCTACGAGTGCCGGGTCGTGGCGCCCACGTCCGGCCCCGTGCGGGCGCACAGCGGGCTGCCCGTCCACGCCGAGCACGCCGCGACGGACCTCGCGCCCGGCGGCATCGACACGCTGGTCGTCGCGGGCGGGTTCGGGGTCGACCAGGCCTGTGACGACCGGGTGCTGGTCGACTGGGTCGCCGCCGCTGCAGCCGGCGCGCGGCGCGTGACATCGGTGTGCAGCGGGGCGTTCCTGCTGGCCGCGGCGGGGGCGCTCGGGGGGCGGCGGGTCACGACCCACTGGAAGCGTGAGGAGCAGCTGCGCCGCCAGCACCCCGAGGTGACCGTCGACTGCGACCCGATCTTCATCCAGGACGGCCGCATCTGGACCTCCGCGGGCGTCACCGCGGGCATGGACCTCGCTCTCGCGCTGGTGGAGGGCGATCACGGGCGCGGCGTGGCGCACGCGGTGGCCCAGGAGCTGGTGATGTTCCTTCGCCGTCCGGGCAGCCAGTCGCAGTTCAGCGTGCCGCTGTGGGCGGCGCGTCCCGCCACCGACCCCATCCGGTCGGCAGTGGCCGCGGTCAACGCCGATCCCGGGGCCCGGCACGGCATCTCCGACCTGGCCGCTCGCGCCGGGCTCAGCCCCCGCCACCTGCAGCGCAGGTTCACCGCCGAGCTGGGCATGCCGCCCGCCACGTACGTGGAACGGGTGCGCATCGAGGCCGCGCGCCGCGTGCTGGCCGAGGCCGACGAGCCGGTCGACGCGATCGCACGGCGCCTCGGGTTCGGCACGGCCGAGACCCTGCGACGGGCGTTCCACCGCCACGTCGGCGTCGCACCGTCCGACTACCGCGAACGATTCCGAGCGATGAGGGAGTACGCATGACCATCTACGGACTGCTGATCTTCGACCGCGCCGAGGAGCTGGACTTCGTCGGCCCGTGGGAGATCTTCACCGCGTCGTCGATGCTGCGCGATGGCGCCGACACCGCCGTGCTGATCGCCGAGACCACCGACCCGGTCCGCTGCAACAAGGGCATGCGGGTGCTGCCCGACCACAGGCTCGACGACCACCCGCCGCTGGACGTGCTGCTGGTGCCCGGGGGCAACGGCGCACGGGAGGTCCAGGTGCACAACCCGGTCGTGAAGGACTGGATCGCCAAGGTCGCCGCCGAGGCCGCCTGGGCCACGAGCGTCTGCACCGGCGCCGCGCTCCTGCACGCGTCGGGCGTCGCCCGCGGGCGCCGGGTGGCCACGCACTTCTCCTACGAGGACCGGCTCGAAGCCGCCGGCGACGTCACGGTCGTCCGCGACGCCCGCTACGTGGTGGACGGGAACGTCGTCACGAGCCAGGGCGTGTCCGCCGGCATCGACATGGCGTTGTGGCTGGTCGGCCGGCTCCACGGCCGGGACCACGCGCGCCAGGTGCGCCGGTACGTCCAGTACGAACCCGCCCCGCCCTACCTGGCCGACGAGCCGGTGGCCTGAACCGAGGCCGGGCTAGCGCGAGATCGCGACTCGCGCGCACTGAGACCGCGACTCGCGCGCACTGAGACCGCGACTCGCGCGCACTGAGACCGCGACTCGCGGGGAAGGGCGTGCCCTGACCTCCGCGAGTCGCGGGCTGGGTGTGGGCGAGTCGCGGTGCGGGCCGGCGGTCAGGCCGGTTCGAGCACCTCGAAGCCCGCGTACGGGACCAGGGCCTCCGGCAGGCGGACCGAGCCGTCGGCCTGCTGGCCCTGCTCCAGCACGGCGACGAGGGTGCGGCCGATCGGCAGCCCCGAGCCGTTGAGGGTGGCGGCGAAGCCGCGCCTGCCGTCCTTGGCCTTCGTGCGGATGCCGGCACGGCGGGCCTGGAACGTGCCGAAGTCCGACACCGAGCTGATCTCGCGGTAGGCGTCCTGCCCGGGCAGCCACACCTCGATGTCGTAGGTGAACTCGGCCGAGAACCCGATGTCGCCCGCAGCGAGCTTCACCACGCGGTAGGCCAGCCCGAGGCCCTGCATCGCGGCCTCGGCGTGCCCGAGCAGCACCTCCAGCTCGTCGCGCGAGCGCTCGGCGTCGACGATGCGCACGAGCTCGACCTTCGAGAACTCGTGCAGCCGGATGAGGCCCCGCGTGTCCTTGCCGTACGAGCCCGCTTCCGAGCGGAAGCAGGGCGTGTGGGCGGTGTAGGCGAGCGGGAGCTGCTCGAGTTCCAGGGTCTCCTTGGCGTGCAGGTTGGTGAGCGGCACCTCGGCGGTCGGGATGAGGTACAGCTCGCGGTCGCCCACGCCCGTCTTGAACAGGTCCTGCTCGAACTTCGGCAGCTGGCCCGTTCCCGTCATAGTGACGCGGTTGACGAGCGTGGGTACCGAGAACTCGGTGTAGCCGTGCCGCTGCGTGTGCAGGTCGAGCAGGTAGCGCGCGATCGCCCGCTCCAGGGCCGCCCCCTTGCCGCGCAGCACGGCGAACCTCGGCCCGGCGAGCTTGGTGGCCCGGGGCAGGTCGAGGATGCCCAGCTTCTCGCCGAGGTCGACGTGGTCGAGCGGGGTGAAGTCGAGCTCCGGCCGCTCGCCCCACGTGCGCACCAGCTCGGCGTCCTCGTCGCTCGCGCCGTCGGGCAGCTCGTCGGCCGGCAGGTTCGGGATGCCGAGCAGGAGGTCCTGCAGCTCCGCCTCGGCGGCGCGGTGCTCCTCCTCGGCCGCCGAGACGACGCCCTTGAGGTCGCGGGCGCGGGTGACCAGCGCCGCGCGCTCCTCGGGAGCGGCGCCCTTGACGGCGGTGGCGACCCGCTTCGACTCGGCACGCGCCTCGTCGCCGCGCTGGATCGCGGAGTTGCGGGTGGCCAGCAGCTTCTCCAGGGACGCGACGTCCAGCGAGAAGCCCCGCCGGGCCAGCTTGCGGACGGCGTCGGTGGCTGGGTCGAGAAGCACCCGCGGATCGTGCATCTTCCGAGGGTATCGGCCGGGCGCGAGCGGGTTTCCTCCCCATCCGGAGGTGGCGACGGGGGATCAGCCGTCGCAGGATGAGCGGCACCCACCGTCGATGACGTCGAAAGGACCCATCGCCGTGTCCGCTGTCGCACCCGCCGTTCCGTCGTACGCCTCCGGGACGTCCGACGTCCCGCTGCTCGGCGACACCATCGGGGACAACTTCGACCGCACCGCCGCCGCCCGGCCCGACGCCGACGCCCTCGTGGACGTGCCGAGCGGCCGCCGCTGGACCTACGGGCAGCTGCGCGAGGACGTCGACGCGCTCGCGCTCGGCCTGCACGCGGCCGGGGTGGTGAAGGGCGACCGGGTCGGCATCTGGGCGCCGAACCTCCCGGAGTGGACGCTGGTGCAGTTCGCGACGGCGAAGCTCGGGGCGATCCTCGTCAACATCAACCCGGCCTACCGGACGCACGAGCTGGAGTACGTGCTCAACCAGGCCGGGATCTCGCTGCTGGTGGCCGCGCCGAGCTTCAAGACGTCCGACTACGAGGCGATGATCAAGGATGTGCGGCCGAACTGCCCCGCGCTGCGGCAGGTGATCCTGATCGGCAGGCCCAACTGGGACGAGCTGATGGCCGACGGCCGCGGCGGCGACCGCGCCGAGCTCGCCCGGCTGCAGGCGGCGCTGAGCCCCGACGACCCGATCAACATCCAGTACACGTCCGGGACGACGGGCTTCCCCAAGGGCGCCACGCTGTCCCACCACAACATCCTGAACAACGGCTACTTCGTGGGACGGCTGTGCGGCTACACGCCGGACGACCGGGTGTGCATCCCCGTGCCCTTCTACCACTGCTTCGGCATGGTGATGGGCAACCTCGGCTGCACGACCAACGGCGCGACGATGGTGATCCCCGGCCCGGGCTTCGACCCGAAGGCCACGCTGAAGGCCGTCGCCCAGGAGCGCTGCACGTCGCTGTACGGCGTGCCCACGATGTTCATCGCGGAGCTGAACGACCCCGACTTCGACTCCTACGACCTGTCGTCGCTGCGCACCGGGATCATGGCCGGCTCGCCGTGCCCGGTGGAGGTGATGAAGCAGGTCGTGGACCGGATGGGCATGACGGAGGTGACGATCTGCTACGGCATGACCGAGACGTCACCGGTCTCCACGCAGACCCGCGCCGACGACTCCCTGGAGCTGCGGGTGTCGACGGTCGGGCGGGTGCACCCGCACGTCGAGGTCAAGATCGTCGACCCCGAGACGGGCCTGACCCTGCCCCGCGGCGAGCCCGGCGAGCTGTGCACCCGCGGCTACTCGGTGATGCTCGGGTACTGGGAGGAGCCGGAGAAGACCGCCGAGGCGATCGACCGGGCCCGCTGGATGCACACCGGTGACCTCGGCGTGATGGACGGCGACGGGTACGTCAACATCACCGGCCGGATCAAGGACATGGTGATCCGGGGTGGGGAGAACATCTACCCGCGGGAGATCGAGGAGTTCCTCTACACGCACCCGGACATCGTCGACGCGCAGGTCGTCGGCGTGCCGGACGAGCGATACGGCGAGGAGCTGTGCGCCTGGGTGACCCTGCGCGAAGGGGCCCCGCAGCTCACGGCCGAGGCCCTGCGCGAGTTCGCAGCCGGCAAGCTCGCGCACTACAAGATCCCCCGGTACGTGCTGGCGGTCGACTCGTTCCCGATGACGGTCACGGGCAAGGTCCGGAAGGTGGAGATGCGGGCGAAGAGCGTGGAGATGCTGGACCTCGGGGAGGCGGCGAAGGTCCGCAACGCCTGAGAACCGTCGGAGGAGCGAAATGGCCATTCGCGCCTGAGGGCCTCGCGATTGTGCCGTTCGCTCCACGGTGTACCCGCTCCCGGCGCAGCGGAAGGGCTGCTCGCACGGCCCGTTGGGCGTCTGTGCGTTCGGCCGGATGCCCCGCCGCCGGGTCGCCGGGAATTGAACGGGTGCGCGCCGCGGGTCGGGCGGACTAGGGTGGTGCCCACGCGTCCCGGTGTCGCTCGATGGGCCGACCAAGTGGCGGCTCGGCATCCAGGGGCGCGTTCGTCATGCGGTCCGCCGTGGCACCGCGTGACGTCGGGTTCGATCGAGGAACGGGTGAGCAGGGTGCCGACCGGCAGGGTCAAGTGGTACGACGCCGACAAGGGCTTCGGGTTCCTCGCTCAGGACGGCGGCGAGGACGTCTACGTCCGCAAGGCTGCGCTGCCGGCCGGGGTGCAGGCGCTCAAGGCCGGTCAGCGCGTCGAGTTCGGGATGGCGGAGGGAAGGCGCGGGCCGCAGGCGCTGTCGGTGCGCCTCGTCGACGCGCCGCCGTCGGTGGTCGAGGCCGCTCGCCGGCCCGCGGAGGACCTGCACAGCCTGATCGAGGACATGATCCGGTTGCTCGAGACGAAGGTGCAGCCCGACCTGCGGCGGGGCCGCTACCCGGACCGCCGTACCTGCAAGCTCGCGTCGGAGGTCGTGCGCGCGGTGGCCCGCGACCTCGACGGGAGCTAGTTCTCCTGACCCGCGTTCAGCACCCAGCTCGCGCGGATCGGGAACTCCATCTCCCCTGTCTGCGGGTTCGGCTGCGGCGGTGGGCCGTACTGCTGCACCTCGGCGGTGAGCAGGCGGTCCTCCGGCGCGCTCAGCTGCAACGTCCAGTCGCTCCGCGCGCCGGGCGCGAACACCGGGCTGCGCTCGTCGGCCTGGGTGCCGGCCGCGTCGGCGTAGCTGAACACGACCTGCCACGGGGTCTGCGCGATCTCCGGCGGCACCGTGACCTGGATCGGGGTGCCCGGCGGCACGGCGAGCTCCACGGGCGCGGCGACGTCGGTGAGGCACTGGGTCAGCTCGACGTCGCAGTACTGCGCGGGGCGGGCGACGATGCTGGCGGCGCCGGCCGTGAACGTCACCTGCGGTGGCGGCGGCGGGTCCGTTGCCCCGCAGCCGGCGAGCACGAGCGCGGCGACGGGGACGGCGAGCAGGCGGCGCGGCACGCGCACCACCGTACGTAGGCGCGGTTCAGGTGCGGCCCTGAACCCGGTGGCCGAGGAACGGCAGCAGGCTGCGGCCACGCGCGACGAGCGCCGACTGGATGCCGGCGAGCGCGATGACCCCGCTGATCACGGCGAAGCCGATCCAGAACGTGTGGTGCGGCAGCAGCACACCGATCGCCCCGCCGAACACCCAGGCGAGCGCGAGCACCGTCTCCGAGCGCCCGAACGCGGACGCCCTCGACTCCTCGGGGAGATCGCGCTGGATGACCGCGTCGAGGCAGACCTTCGCCAGCGCGCTGGCCGCGGCGCCGATCAGTCCGACGAGCGCGGCGGTCGGGATCCCCGGCAGCACCGCGGCCACCGCGCTGACGAGTACGGCGGCCGTGACGCAGGACATGATCACCGCGTCGGAACGGAGGAACTGCCTCCGCGAGCCGGTGGCGTTGCCCGCGAACGAGCCGATGCCGGCCGCGCCACCGATGATGCCGATGAGGAGGAGCTGCCGGCTCGGGTCGGCCTCCGACTGCTCGCGCACCACGAACGCGACGAACAGCGTGAGGAACCCCGTGAGCACCCGGACCGCGCCGTTGCCCCACAGCGCGACCGTGACGTGGCGGCCCATCGGTGTGCGCTTGCCCCGCGCGGTGCTGCGCAGGGTGGCCGCCACCTCGCCGATCGTGGACTCGACCCAGCGCGGGATCCGCAGGCACACGACCGTGCCGGCCACGCCGAGCAGGGCGGTGAAGATCAGCGCGCCCGGTGAGCCCCACAGCGCGGCGATCCCCGCCGCCACCGCACCGCCGACCCCGCCCGCGACGAGCCCCCACGTGGTGAGCCGCGAGTTCGTGGTGACCAGCGTGATGGCGCGCGGCAGCACCCGCGGCGTGACGGCCGCCTTGAGCACGGCGAACGACTTGCTCAGCACCATCGCGCCGAGCGCGGCGGGGTAGAGCAGCCAGTTCTCGTAGTTGAACGCCATCACGACGGCGAGCACCGCCCGTCCGGCGAACGAGACGGCGAGGGCGGCCCGGCGACCGCGTTGCAGCTTGTCGAGCAGCGGCCCGATCACGGGCGCAACCACCGCGAACGGGGCGACGGTGATGACCAGGTAGAGGGCGACGTTCGTCTTGCTCTCCGCCGTGGCGGCGGCGAAGAACAGCGTGTTGGCCAGTGCCACGGCCACGGCGGCGTCGACCGCGTAGCCCACCATCGTGGCGTAGGTGAGCGCGGTGAGACCCGAGCGATCGGCCCCGTCGGCCGTGGTGGCGCGGCGGAACGCGCGGATGCCGCCCTGGGTGAGCTCGCGGCTGCGCAGGGCCGCCACCCTGGTGACGGTGAGCTTGCGCGGCATGCGCCGGGTCGGCGGCGGCTCGGCGGGTGGCGCCTCGGCCGGCTCCTCGGCGGGCTCCTCGCCCTCGTCCTGCGGTGGTGGCGGTGTCCACGGGCGCGGCGGGGGAGTGCGCCGGTGGGCGGCCGGGTCGTAGTCGGGGTCGTCGTGCCACGGGTAGCGCCTGCGCGGCACGTAGCGTTCGGGCTCGTCAGCGCCCGGCGTGCGGCCGTCGTCCACGGTGACCCACGTGCGGCGACCGCGACGGGGCTTGGACGGGTCGGGGCGGGCCACATCCCCATTCTGACCCATCGGCGCGGCGCTGTGGCCCTTCGCGATCACTCAGGCGGGGGTGAAGCGCACCCGGAACGACGCCGGCCAGAGCTTGCCCGTCAGCAGGTACTCGTCGCCGCCCAGCGCGGCGATCCCGTTGAGCACGTCGGCGTCCGCCCGGCGCTCGTCGTCGAGCAGCCCGGCAGCGTCCACGACCGCCGTGACGTGGCCGTCGGCCGGGTCGATCCGCACGATCCGGTCGGTCTGCCAGATGTTCGCCCACACCTGCCCGTCGACGCACTCCAGCTCGTTGATCTCGGTGACCGGCTCGCCGTCGAGCGTGACGGCCACCGACCCGGTCTCGGCGAACGAGCCCGGGTCGTGGAAGCGGAGGCGGTCGGTGCCGTCGCTGCGCACGAGGCGGTCGCCTGCGCGGCACAGGCCCCAGCCCTCGCCGGCGACCGGCACCTGGCGCAGCAGAGTCAGGCTCATCCGATCCCACTCGAGCGCGACGCCGTCCTGCCAGGTGAGCTGCCAGATGCGGTCGCCGACCACCGTGATGCCTTCGCCGAACAGCTCGCCGGGCAGCGGCACCTCCCGCCGGACCGCGCCCGTGGCCGGGTCCAGCTCCCGCAGCCGCGAGTGACCTGCCAGGCCGGTGCCCTCGTACAGCCTGCCGTCCGGAGCGAGCTCGAGTCCCTGGGTGAACGCACCGGTGTCGTGCGGCAGCTCGGCGAGCACCGTGGGACGCAGCCGCTCGACGGCGGGAGCCGGGGCCGGCGCAGCCGCGGCACACCCGGCGATCACCAGTGCGAGCGCCCCGAGCAGTGCACGCCCGAAGGTCATGGCGGAGAGGGTGGCACAATCCCTCCGGTGAACGCCGTACCGACCCTCGACCCGCCCACCCGGCTCGTGGACGCGGTGGAGCAGGCTCGGGCCGCGGCGGTCGAGGAGGCCGCGGCGGACCTGGGCCCGCAGGCAGCCGATGGTGCCGTCGGCGAACACCTCGAGGCCGTCCCGGAGGGCCCCGCCGCCGTCAGCCACCACTTCGCCGCCACGCAGGGCGGCTACCAGGGCTGGCGCTGGTCGGTCACGTTGGCCACCGCGGGCGACGACGCGCCCGTCACGGTCAGCGAGGTCGTCCTCATCCCCGGCCCCGACGCCCTGGTGGCTCCCGACTGGGTGCCGTGGGAGGAGCGCGTGCGACCGGGCGACCTCGGTGTCGGCGATCTGCTGCCCGCCCCGCAGGACGACCCGCGACTCGTGCCCGGCTACATCGCCTCCGACGATCCGGCCGTCGAGGAGGTCGCCCGCGAGGTGGGCCTCGGCCGCCGGCTCGTGCTGTCCCGCTACGGGCGCGAGGAGGCCGCCCGGCGCTGGCACGAGGGCCCGCGCGGCCCGGCCACCGACATGGCCCGCGCCGCCCCAGCACCGTGCGGCACCTGCGGCTTCTTCTTCCCGATCGCCGGTTCGCTGCGCGGCGCGTTCGGGGTGTGCGGCAACGAGTACTCGCCTGCCGACGGCTCGGTGGTCGACGTCGGCTTCGGCTGCGGCGCCCACTCCGACGTGCAACCCGACACGACGTCGCCCGTGACCGTCGCCGAGCTGGTCTACGACGACGGCGTGGACCTGGAGCCGATCCGGTAGTGCCCGACCCCTTCCGGACGGCGGAACTGCGGGCCGCCGTCCTTTCCGCGTGGGCGGGCTCGCCCACCCGTTTCCGCGAGGACGCGAACGCCGAGGAGGACCTCCGGCTCGGCGGGTACGCCGACGCGTGGTTCGTCGAGCTGGCCCAGAACGCCGCCGACGCAGCGCGGGCCGCCGGCGTGCCGGGACGCATCCGGGTGGAGCTGCGCGACGGGGAGCTGGCGGTCGCCAACACCGGTGCGCCCCTCGACGAGGCCGGTGTCGCCGCGCTCGCCTCGTTGCGGGCGTCCGCGAAGCGGGACGACCCGGGCTCGGTCGGCCGCTTCGGCGTCGGATTCGCCGCGGTCCTGCCGGTGTCGGACGCCCCGCGGGTGCTGAGCACGACCGGCGGGGTGGAGTTCTCGGCGAAGCGCACGACCGACGAGGTCGGCGCGATCCCCGCGGCAGCCGCCGAGCTGGCCCGCCGGGACGGCCCGCCGGTGCTCAGGCTCGTCTGGCCGACCGACGAGCGCCCGCCGGCCGGCTACGACACCGAGGTCCGCCTGCCGTTGCGGCCGGGTGCCGACCCGGACGCCCTCCTCGCCGAGGCCCGGGACGGCGCCGCCGACCTGCTGCTCGCGTTGCCCGACCTCGTCGAGATCGCCGTCGGCGGAGAGGTCGTGACCCGGACCGGCGGGCCCGGCCCCGGCGAGGTGACGATCGCCGGGCGGCGCTGGCTCCTCGCGCGCGGCGCCGGTCGCCTCGACGACGTCGCGGCGCAGGCGGAGGCCGCCGAGCAGCGGGGGCGGCGGGACTGGTCCGTGTGCTGGGCGCTGCCGCTCTCGGCCGACGGCGCCCCGGACCCCCTCGGCGCCGACGTGCTGCACGCCCCGACGGCCACCGAGGAACGGCTCTCGCTCCCCGCGCGGGTGATCGCCACCCTGCCGCTCGAGCCGGACCGCCGCCGCGTGCGGCCGGGCCCGGCCGCCGAGGTGGTGCTGGCAGGGGCCGCGGCGGCCTACGTCGACCTCGTCCGCGGGGTCGCGCCCGAGGCCCGCCTCGTGCTCGCGCCCGAACCGGGCTTTCCCCGATCCGAGCTCGACGGGCGGCTGCGCGAGCTGCTCTCCGGCGCCCTCCGCGGTGCGGCGTGGCTGCCGGCCGTCACCGGCGCGGAGCTCGCCCCCGGCCGGGCCGAGTGGCTCGACGTCCCGCCGCTCGACGGACCCGCCGCCGCGCTGCCCGGGCTGCTCGCCGAGGCCGGGTTCGACCGGCTGCTGACCCCGGCTCCGACCGGCACCAACCCCGCGGTGCTGACCGAGCTGGGCGTGCACCGGATGCCGCTCTCCGAGCTGGTGCAGCGGCTGTTCGGGGTGGAGCAACCGCCGTCGTGGTGGCGATCGCTGTACGACGCGCTGGAGCCGCTCGCCGAGACGATGCCGGGAGCGGTGGACGAGCTGCGCGCCCTCCCCGTGCCGCTCGCCGACGGCCGCGCGGCGGCAGGCCCCGCGACCGTGCTGCTGCCTCCCGCGTCCCACGAGGGCGTGGAGCGGGTCGCCGCGCTCGGGTTGCCGGGGCTGCACATCGCACACGCCGGGGCCGTGCACCCGTTGCTTGAGCGGCTCGGGGCGGGCCTCGCGGACGCGGCCGCGTTGCTGGACCACCCCGCTCTCGCCGACGCCGTCGAGCGCTCCGTGGACGACGCCGAGGCCGGGCTGGACGTCCGCCCCCTCGCCGAGGCGGTGCTGGCGCTCGTCGCCGAGACCGGGAGCGCGCCGGAGTCGCTCGCCGCGCTGGCCCTGCCGGACGCCGAGGGCCATCCGGCGCGGGCCGACGAGCTCATGCTCCCGGACGCCGCCGTCCGCCCGCTGCTGGCCCCGGACGTCCCGCTCGACCCGCTCGACCCCGACTTCGCCGCCCGCGTGCCGCGTGCCGCGCTGCTTGCCGTCGGCGTGGTGGACGGATTCACGGTGCTGGTGGACGAGGAGCCGGTGGCGCCCGACCACGACCTCGACGACGAGGAGCAGTGGTGGGACTCCCTCGAAGCCCCACCGGCCCGCCTCGTGGCGGTCCGCGACCTGGACCTCGTGGCCGACGACGCGTGGCCCGCCGCGCTCGCGCTGCTCGCCGGTGAACGGGACACCCGCGCCGCGCTCACCACCCCCGGCTCGTACACGGCGTGGTGGCTCGGCCGGCACGCCCGGCTCGGTGGCCGGCGCCCCGCGCACTGGCGGCTCCCGACCGCCACCGACCTGGCCCCGCTCTACGACCCGCCGCCCGGCGACGGCCTCCCCGACGAGGGGGTGCTCGCCGCGATCGGCGTGCGGGCCGACCTGCGCGTCCCCGACACCTCGACGGCTGCCGACCTGCTGGCGCGGCTCGCCGACCCGGCCCGCACCCCGGACGTCTCGCTCGCCGCCGAGGCCTACGCCGAGCTCGCCGACGCCGTGGCCGACGGGCGGGTCGACCCGGTCGACCTGGAGCTCCCCGAACGGGTCAGGGCGCTCGACGGAACCGTCGCGGACGTCGACGTCGCGATGGTGCTCGACCGCCCGTGGCTCGCCGCGGTCCTGCCGGCGGGCGAGCTGGCCACCGGGGGCGACCCGGCGGCGCTGGCCGACCTGCTCGACCTCCCGCTCGCGTCGGACGTCGTCCGCGCTGCCGTGGACGGCGACGGGAGCACCGTGCGGTGGGCCGAGCTCGCCGACGTCGTCGTGGCGTGCCACACCCTCGAGATGCCGGTTCCCGAGGGCGAGCTCACCGTGCACGACGAGCTGTGGGTGCAGGTGCACCGCCCGGGATCCGGCCGCTTCCGGGTCCCTGCCTGGCGGGATGCCGTGGGACGGTGGCACGCGAGCGACCCCGTGCACGCGCTGCTCGGCCTGCTCGCCGACGGTGCGGGCGGACCGAACTCGTCAGGTTGAGCCGGCCCGCCGCGTGCTACACAGGGTCGTGACCACCGCCCGCACCGGCGAACCGCGGCGACCCGACCGGGTGTGCCTGCTGTCCGTCCACACATCGCCGCTGGAGCAGCCCGGCACGGGCGATGCAGGCGGCATGAACGTCTACATCGTGGAGACCGCCACCCGGATGGCCCGCCACGGCGTCGCAGTCGAGGTCTTCACCCGCGCGACCTCGTCGGACCTGCCGCCGGTCGTCGAGCTGGCCCCCGGTGTGCTGGTGCGGCACGTCGTCGCCGGGCCGTTCGAGGGCCTCGGCAAGCACGACCTGCCGAGCCAGCTCTGCGCCTTCACCGCGGGGGTGCTGCGCACCGAGGCGCGCCACGAGCCCGGCTACTACGACGTCGTGCACTCCCACTACTGGCTTTCCGGTCAGGTCGGCTGGCTGGCCAGGGACCGGTGGGGCGTGCCGCTCGTGCACACCGCCCACACCCTCGCCAAGGTCAAGAACGCGGCGCTCGCCGCGGGCGACGCGCCGGAGCCGGTGGTGCGGGTCATCGGCGAGGAGCAGGTCGTGGCCGAGGCCGACCGGCTGATCAGCAACACCGCGGAGGAGACCCGCCAGCTCGTCGAGCTGTACGGCGCCGACCCGCACCGCACCGTCGCCATCCCGCCCGGCGTCGATCTCGCCCGCTTCACCCCCGGCGACCGTGCCGCCGCGCGCCGCGCGCTCGACGTGCCACCGGACGCCGTCGTGCTGGCGTTCGCCGGACGCATCCAGCCGCTCAAGGCACCGCACGTGTTGCTGCGCGCCGCTGCCGAGCTGCTGCGCCGCGACCCGGCCCTGCGGTCCCGGCTGGTCGTGCTCGTCGCGGGCGGGCCGTCGGGCAGCGGCCTCGCCGAGCCCACCGCCCTGCAGGGGCTCGGTGCCGCCCTCGGCATCACCGACGTGCTGCGCTTCCTCCCGCCCCAGACGCGCGACGGCCTGGTGGACGTCTACCGGGCCGCCGACGTGGTGGCCGTGCCGAGCTACAACGAGTCGTTCGGCCTGGTGGCGCTGGAGGCGCAGGCGTGCGGCACGCCCGTCGTCGCGGCGCGGGTGGGCGGGCTGCCCGTCGCGGTGGCCGACGGGGTGTCCGGCCTGCTCGTCGACGGTCACGGCGACGAGCAGTGGGCCGACGCGCTCGGCTCCGTCGCGCTCGTCCCCGGCCGCCGCGCCGAGCTGGCGGCCCGCACCGTGGAGCACGCGCACCGGTTCTCCTGGGACCGCACCGCCGACGCCCTCCTCGACACCTACGCAGGCGCCGCCGCCGAGTTCGCGGAGCGCCAGCGGCAGGCCATGCGCGCCGGGCTGGCGGCCGGGATGATCGAGGGGTGACCGCAGCAGACGTCGACGCCACGGTCGGGGCTGCACTGGCCGAGCTCGGCGTCGACCACCACCGTCGCGAGCCGGGCCAGTTCCTCGTGACCCTGCCCGGCACCAACCGGCTCCAGACCCATTGCTGGCTCCTCGTGCGCGAGCACGCCCTGTTCGTGCAGGCGTTCGTCTGCCGGCAGCCCGACGAGGCCCACGACGCCGTCTACCGGTTCCTGCTGCAGCGCAACGCCCGGCTCTACGGCGTGCACTACGCGCTCGACCGCGTCGGCGACATCCACCTGATCGGCCGGGTCGGCCTGCACGCCGTCACGGCCGAGGAGCTCGACCGCGTGCTCGGCCAGGTCCTCGAGGCGGCCGACGGCGACTTCAACACCCTGCTCGAGCTGGGCTTCGTCACCTCGATCCGTCGCGAGCACGCCTGGCGCCAGGACCGCGGCGAGAGTCTGGCCAACCTCCGCGCCTTCGAGCACCTGTTCACCTGACGCCGCGAGTCGCGCTCTGGGTGCGGGTGAGTTGTGGCGCCGTGACGGGATCGTGACCGTCGGCGGCCAACCTGCTGCCCCCTGCCTCCCGTCCTCACCACAGGAACAGGGCGAGGAGGGGGTGGGGTCGTGCAGGTCGGGTCGAGGCGCCGGGCGGTGCTGGTCGGGGCGGGTGTGGTGCTCGCGGTGTTGGTGGCCGCGTTCGCGGTCGTGCAGGTCGGAGGTGGGGCCGGAAGCGGCGCGGGCGATGCCATGTCCGTGGCGCCGGCCCGTCCGCTCCCGGCGATCAGCAGGGGATCCGCGGCCCAGGAGAAGGGGTCGGCGGCCCCGGACGTGGACGGGAGCGACGCACAGGCCCCCGGCGTCCCGCTCGGGGGTGTGCAGCGGGAGCTCGTGCGCACGGCACAGCTCACGGTGGAGGTGGGCGACCCCGTGGCGGCGGTTCGCCAGGTCCGCACCGCCGCGGCGGGTGCGGGCGGGTTCGTCACGGAGGAACAGACGGGGGGCACCGGCAGCTGGATGGTGCTGCGGGTGCCGGCCGACGCGCTCGATCGGCTCCTGGACGAGGTCGCCGGGTACGGCCGCGTGACGACCCGCAGCAGCCAGGTGCTCGACGCGACCGAGCAGGTCGTGGACCTCGATGCGCGGGTGGCCACGCAGACCGCGAGCGTGGCGCGCGTGCGCGGCCTGCTCGCCGAGGCGAAGTCCATCGGCGACGTGGTGGCCGTCGAGTCGGAGCTCGCCCGCCGGGAGGCCGAGCTGGACTCGCTCACCCGCAGGCTCGCGGCGCTGCGCGACCAGGTCGCGCTGTCGACGCTCACCGTCGACCTGCGTGGCCCGGGCGCTGTGCCGCCGCCGGACACCGGGCCGGCACCCGGCTTCCTGGACGGCCTCGCCGCCGGCTGGGAGGGGCTGCGCGCCATCGGCTCGGCCACGGCCGCCGTGGTGGGCTTCGTGCTGCCGTTCGTGCCGGTGCTCGCGGTGCTCGTCGGGTTCGGGCTGCTCGCCCGCCGCGTCGTGCGGGCCCGGCGCACGCCGGCACCGGCAGGCGGATCGGGACCCGACGGCGAGTCGTGAGGCCGCCGCAGATCTCCTGAACGGAGAGAATGGGCGGAGCGGCCCGGGATCTGAGGGGGAGTCATGAACTCGGGCCACTCCGCTGGAACCGCCACATCGGCCGCGCGATCGGGGGCACCGCGCGCCGGTGGCATCCGGGTCGGCGAGGGGACGCCGCTCCGGTCCGGCCGGGCGAGTGGGGCTCGCCAGGGCCAGCGCGCTCACCCTGGCAGGCAGTGCGGATCAAGACAACCCTTCTGAGTTAACCCATTCAGGTGAAAGCCGCCGGTCGGGGGCCATATCGGGTCTGTACCACTGCTCCCTACCCGTGGGTAGAGTCCCGCTACTGCCACCCGCAAAGGAGCGCCGCATGCCCGTCCGCAGCCCGTACCCGGACGTCGAGATTCCGGACGTGTCGCTCTTCGACTTCCTCTTCACCGGTTTCGGTGAGCGGGCAGGAGATCCGGCGCTGATCGACGGTTCATCGGGCGCGACGATCACGTTCGGCGAGCTGGAGGGCATGGTCGGCAAGATCGCGGCGGCGCTGGCGGAACGGGGGATCGGCGCGGGCGACGTCGTGGCGTTGTTCGCGCCCAACACGCCGCACTACGTGGCCGTCTTCCACGGCATCCTCCGCGCGAACGCCGTCGTCACGAGCGTGAACTCGCTCTACACGCCAGGCGAGCTTGCCCACCAGCTCGCCGACTCGGGCGCGCAGCTCGTGTTCACCGTGTCGCCGTTCCTCGACCGGGCCATGGCCGCGGCCGCGGAGGTCGGCCTGCCGCCCCAGGCGATCGTCGTCCTCGACGGGGCCGAGGGCCACACCGGCCTGCGCGACCTGCTCGCCACCACCGCGGAACCGCCGGCCCAGACCGTGACGGGGGCCGACACGGCCGTGCTGCCCTACTCGTCGGGCACCACCGGGCGGGCCAAGGGCGTGGTGCTCACCCACCGCAACCTGGTGGCCAACCTCCAGCAGATCTCGGTGATGGGCAAAGTCGCCGGCGACACCAAGATCCTCGCGGTGCTGCCGTTCTTCCACATCTACGGCATGACCGTGATGATGAACCAGGGCCTGCACAAGCGCTCCACGGTCGTCACGATGCCGCGTTTCGACCTGCAGGAGTTCCTCCGGGTGATCTCCGAGTACCGGGTGGGGCGGGTGTACATCGCGCCCCCGGTCGCGGTCGCGCTCGCGAAGCACCCGATCGTCGACCAGTACGACCTCTCCTGCATCGACGTGATCTTCTCCGGCGCCGCACCGCTCGACGCCGAGCTCGGGCACGCCGTCGCCAAGCGCCTCGGCTGCACCGTGCTGCAGGGATACGGGATGACCGAGCTGTCCCCGGTGAGCCACTGCATGCCCGACGACCGCCCCGACCTGGACCTGAACAGCTGCGGGTTCGCCATCCCGAACGTCGTCTCCAAGCTGGTGGACCCGGAGACCGGCGAGGAGGTCGGCCCCGGCGGGCGCGGCGAGCTGTGGGTGAAGGGCCCGAACGTGATGTCGGGCTACCTCAACAACCCGGAGGCCACCGCGATCACGCTCGACGACGAGGGCTACCTGCACACCGGTGACGTCGCCACCGTCACCGAGGAGGGCGTGTTCACGATCGTCGACCGGGTCAAGGAGCTGATCAAGTACAAGGGTTACCAGGTGCCGCCCGCCGAGCTGGAGGCGCTGCTCCTGACCCACGACAAGATCGCCGACGCCGCGGTGATCGGGGTGCACGACGCCGATGGCGAGGAGGTGCCGAAGGCGTTCGTCGTGCGCCAGCAGGACACCGACCTCACCGCCGACGAGGTGATGACGTTCGTCGCCGAGCGGATCGCCCCGCACAAGAAGGTGCGGGTGGTCGAGTTCATCGACCAGATCCCGAAGTCGGCGTCCGGCAAGATCCTGCGCAAGGACCTGCGGGCGCGGGAGAGGGCGTCGAACTGAATCCTCGGGACCGGCCGGGACGGCGTCGTGGCTCGCGGATTCGTGGGGACGGCGCCGTCCGGTCGTCTGTGAGCGTGCGGGGCGGTACCGGGTCGTGCGGCGGTGCCACGGGACAGGTACGGATCGGGCCGGCTACGCCGGCCGTCGCACACACCATCACGGCATCTGCTTCCGACAGCACCACACGTCGCCCGTGAACTCGGCCATGACCGATGACCCCGGAAGCCTGCTCCCGATCTCGTCCATGAGCCATCGCCTCAGCTCCTCGTGGCTCACACGGCCTGCGCCGATCGCACTGGTCGCGTTGCTCTGGCTCATCAGGTACTCCGTCAACCCGGCCGCAGTCATTGGCACGTCGTGCCCCAGCCTCTCGTGCCCGACGAACCCGAGACCTGCTGCCTCGGCGGCCCGCTGATCGAAGTGGCTCCGCCTTGCAGGAGCGGGGAACCGCCCCCGGTAGGTCTCGGCGAGCCACTCCGTGCACGCGGCCGCTCTCCGCAGGTTCCCGCTGAAGAAGTCGGTATAGGTCACGAACGCGCCCCCGGGTTGAAGGACACGCGCGACCTCGGCTAGCACGGCAGCCTGATCGAACCAGTGGAACGCGGCGGCGACCACGACGAGCCCAACAACGTTCCCGCGCACCGGCACCCGCTCGGCCTGTGCCTGGATGTAAGCCACACCTGGCGACGGATCAGCCTGCTCCAGCATCGGACGCGACGCGTCTACCGCGACAACCTGTGCGGCGATCGACTTCACCGCGCGGGTCGACATGCCGGTCCCGCAGCCCAGGTCGAGCGCGAGCCCGACGGGTGCCGACAGACGAAGGAGACGGACCATGGCCGCGACGGCGTCGGGGTGGTAGTCGGGTCGCGCACGGGCGTATGCCTCAGCCGTGCGCGTCCCGAGAAATGGGTTCCAAACCGACACCGCAAGGCCCCCTCAGTAGTCAGACGCCAGGCTGCCTGCGCCTGCTGGCCCCCTCGGCCGAGAATGATCCATGCCTCCACGGTGGCCGCAAGGGCGCCCGCGGCGTCGCTCCGCGATGGCGCAAGCGCCACCCTTGCCCCCACCGCTGCGACGAGCAATGCGGCCAGGACGAGGGGGACAGGGGGAAGTGCGGGTCCGAGCGCGAGACTGCCCAGCCACGGGACCGGTGCGGAACGGCTCTCACGGGCTCTCTCCGTCTCGCTGCTGTTCGCCCTGGTCACGGGCAGATTCGCGCTCGGACGTGGGGATCCTGCGCAAGGACCTGCGTGCCAGGGAAGCGGCGACGAGCTGAGCCGTCGGACCGGCCCTGATGTCCAGCTGACGACGGGACCGGTACGGAACCGGCGGGTGCCGCGAACCAGCGCCCCGAGTTCCGACCGGCCCGTTCAGCGTTAGTGCATGAACTTCAGACCCACGACCCCGGCCACGATCGCAACCAGGCACAGCAGTCGCGCCACGCTCGCAGGCTCGCCGAGCGCGACAATGCCGTATGTGGCCGTGCCGACCGCGCCGATCCCCACCCAGATCGCGTACCCCGTCCCGACCGGGATCGTCCGCAGGGCGATCGCCAGCCCGACCATGCTGAGCACCAGCGCCACCCCGAACACGACCGACGGGACGAGGCGGGTGAAGCCCCGGGACTGGGACAGGGCCGCAGCCCACACCGTCTCCAGAACACCCGACACGATCAGCGCGATCCACGCCATGACGCACCTCCACCGGAGGCGTCGTCTTTGCGAGCCGGGTACGACGCACTCGTCCGGGGAGGCCGCCGTCTTGCGGCTCCGGTATGAACGGTAGCCACCCGAGTGCGGCTTCACGACCTTTGGTGACCGATCTGGCCACTACGCTCCGCGCAATGGAAGCGAGGAGCCGAGCAGGCGGACCGGCCCGTTCCGCGGATTGCTCCGTCGATGCCGATGAGTTCTTGACGTGCGCGGGGTCGTTAGCGGCATGAGCGATGCGGGTACCGGCCCGGGCAAGGTCGTGGTGAACAGGGCGATGTCGCTGGACGGCTTCATCGCAGGCCCCGACAACGCGATGGACTGGATCTTCGAGCACCTGAGGGACGACTTGTTCCCAGAGGTCATGGCGGCTACCGGTGCCATGCTCGTCGGCCGGGGCACCCACGAGGTCGCCAAGCGGATGTCCCCCGAGGACACCGACTACGAGGGGGGACCGGTCTTCGTCCTGACGCACCGGCCGCCGGACGAGCCGGAGCAAGGGGTCACGTTCCTCACCTGCGACCTCGCGGAGGCCGTCGCGACGGCGCGCGCCGCCGCGGGCCGGAAGAACCTGGAGGTCCTCGGTGCCGACCTGGCCAGTCAGTGCCTGCAGCGAGGGCTGGTCGACGAGGTCCTGGTGTACGTCCTGCCGGTGCTGCTCGGCGACGGCGTGCGCTTCTCGACACCGGGTCTGGGTCGGGTCGACCTGGAACCGTTCGGCAACACGCAGGCGGGGCCCGTGACGATGCTCCGCTTCCGCGTCCGGAAGTAGGCCGCGCTGGTTGCCGAGGTCCGGGACGCGACGCCGGCCGACGCCCACGCCATCGCCTGCGTGCTGGTGCGGTCCTGGCGCGCCGCCTACCGCGGGCTGCTGCCCGACGACGTACTGGCCGGCCTGTCCATCCCCGACCGGGAGCGGTTCTGGTCGGACGCCCTCACCGCCCGCGCGCCGCACACCCGCGCGGTCGTCGCGACGATCGCGGGCGATGTGGTCGGCTTCGCCGCGACCGGTCCGCCGCTCGTACCCGCGGACCGGGCCGACCCCACTCTCGGCGACCTCTACGCGCTCTACCTCGACCCGGAGGTCTGGCGCCGCGGCATCGGCGGCCGGCTCCACACCGCGGCCCTCGACCGCCTCGGATCCTGCGGCTTCACCCACGCCGGCCTGTGGGTCCTCGACACGAACGAACGCGCCCTGCGGTTCTACCTGCGCCACGGCTGGACCGACACCGGACGGTCCCAGCTCGACCGCGGACCCGGTGGCACCGAGCTGCACGAACGACGGCTCCACCGCGACCTGAGCGACTGAGCCGATCCCGGTGGTCAGGGCCGGTGCGTCGCGACCGCTTCGGCGCCCGCGGCGTCCCCCACCGCCCGCAGCCCCGCGACCACGCCGTCGACGTCGGCGGCGGGCCGGTTCTGGCTGAGCTTGAACTTCGCGTCGATGCGCTCGATCCGCACCTCGACCCCGACGATCGCGCGCAACTGCCCCCGGTAGAACTTCTCGGGCGCGTCGTCGACACCCCACGGGGCCGGGTTGCCGGCTTCGTGCGCGTCGGTCAGCCGCCGCACGAGCGACTCGACCCAGTCGACGTCGTCGTGGACGGTGACGGGCCCGTGGACGTGCGCTGTCACGTAGTTCCAGGTGGGGACGACGCGTCCGTGCTCGGCCTTCGACGGGTACCAGTTCGGGCTGATGTAGGAGTCCGGGCCGCGGACGATCACCAGGCCACGTTGCCCGTCGGCCCGCTTCCAGTGGTCGTTGTTGCGGGCGAAGTGGCCGAGCAGCGTGCCGTGGTCGCGGTCGTGGAAGAGCGGCAGCATCGTGGCCTCGAGGCCGTCGGGGCCTGCCGTGATCAGGTCCGCTGCGCGGTGGCGGGCGAGCAGGAGCTGCACGTCGTCTTCGTCGGGGGCGAACTGGGTGGGCACGTACACGTCCGCATCCTGCAACGGCGGGTGGACTCCTGCGATGGCCAATCGACGCCGGAACCAAGAGGCCAATCAGTGGGGCCGGTGCTTCTCCATCCACGCGACCGCGAACGCGCACATCTCCGGCGCGTCCACGAGAACGCTCTCGGCCTCGCCGACCACGCCGCGCGCGCCCCGCCCGCTCGCGAGGAAGTCCCGCACGATCTCGGCGAAGTAGTCCTCGGCGAACCCGTCGACGACGGGGTTGCCGGTGTCGAACTCCTCCACCGCGTGCCACTCGACGCCGTGACCGGTGGCGAGCGGCACCTCGTAGCGGATCACCCGCTTGCCCGGCAGGTCGGCGAGGTGTTCCGCGTGGTGCAGCAGCGTCATCGTGTCGAGCGGCGCGCCGATCATGACGACCTTGCCGCCCGCCTCCACCAGCTTCGCCAGCGGCGAACCGGGGCCGTAGCCGTAGTCGAGCGGGTGGTCCTCGGTGAACCAGCCGGCCCGGGCCCCGAGCGCGGCCACGGACGCTCCCGGGTTGCCGCTGCGCAGCGCGCCCGGCATGGTGCGCAGGAACTCGGGAAGCGCGCCGTTGTCGCGGATGGCGCGCGACGCGCGCGCGTCGAACGGTGGGATGTGGGCCCGCCAGCGGTCGGGCACCCGGCCGTCGGGATCGAGCAGCTCGTCGTAGCGAGCGTCCCAGTCGGTGTAGGCGAGGACGGTGCCGCCGGGCGACACCGCGTCGAGCAGTGCTCCGATGACCGCGTCCGGCCCGTTGAGCAGCCGCCCCACCTTGCTGAGGGCGCCGTGCGCGAGAACCGCGTCGCCCGGTCGCAGCCCGAGCCGCTCGAGGTCCGCCCGGAGATCGGCACGAGTGATGAACCTGGACCGCTCGACCACGCGAGCGACCGTACTGAGCCCGGCGCGGCGGCGCGCGCGAATTTCCGCTGCTACGTGACGTTCGGTCGGTCCAGCACCCAGCGCCACGTGCCGTCGGGCTGCCGCCGCGCGACCTCCGCGGTGGCTCCGGCGCCACCGGGCAGGCGGGTGGCGGTGAGCGCCAGCTCCCCGAGGCGCAGTGCCGGATGCTGCGCGCCCGCCGCGAAGCGCGGTGCCGACGCGACCAGATCCGAGTAGAACCGGTGGATCTCGGCCTCGCCGCGCACCTCCCCGCCGTCGGGCGTGGCCAGCACGGCGTCCGGCTCGTACAGCGCCACCAGGCCCGCGACGTCGCCCGCGTTGGCGCGCTCCACGAACAGGCAGCTCAGGTCCTCGGGTTCCCGGGCGACATCCCTGCTTCCGGACACGGGTACGTGCTACCAGCAGGCACCGACAACTCTTCTACGGTGCGGTGATGCGCATCCGCCTCCAGCAGATCGTGATCGACAGCCGGGAGCCGGCCCGCCTGGTCCGCTTCTGGGCCGCGCTGCTGGGTGGCGAGCCCGTGGACCGGGCCGACGGGTGGGCGTACGTCGTCGCGCCCGGCTTCCCGCCGTTGACGTTCCAGCTCGTGCCGGAGGCGAAGGCGGGCAAGAACCGGCTGCACCTCGATCTGGAGGTCGACCCGGGGGAGATCCCCGCGGCCGTCGAGCAGGCGGCCGAGCTCGGGGCGACGCCCGTCGGCGGTCTCGTCGTCGACGAGAGCGGGCGGTTCCACGTGCTCACCGACCCGGAGGGCAACGAGTTCTGCTTCGTCTCGGACTGAGGGTCACCGACCGAGCCGCCACAGCGCGACCGTCTCCCGGCCGCGCAGCCCGGCGAGCGGGTCGTCGTCGGGCCGGGCCCGGGTCGCGGGGCGGGCCGTGAGGCGGTCCAGTACGACCAGGCCGGCCGCCGAGACGAGTGCCGGCACCGTCGCGGGGTCGCGCAGCCCGAGCAGCTCCGGCAGGTCCGACACGACGAGCCACGCCTCGCCCCGCTGCGTCAGGTGGTCGGGCAGCCCGCGGACGAACGCCGAGAGCATCGCGCCGCGCCGGTCGTAGATGCCCGCCTCCAGCGCCGACGCCGGGGGGCCCGGCATCCAGGGCGGGTTGCACACCACCAGGTCGGCGCGCCCCGGGGGGAACAGGCTGCGCTGCAGCACCGTCGATCGCTCGGCGAACCCCATGCGGTCCAGGTTCTCCCGCGCGCAGGCGACGGCGCGGGCCTCGATGTCGGTGGCCACGACCGTCGGCACCCCTCTGTGCAGCAGGAGCGCGGCCAGCACACCGGTCCCGGTGCCGATGTCGAACGCCCGCCGTGCCGGCGGGAGCGGAGCCTGCGCGACCAGGTCGACGTAGTCGGTGCGGGTCGGTGCGAAGACCCCGTGGTGGGGGTGGATCCGCGCACCGAGCGCCGGGACCGGGATGCCCGTCCGGCGCCACTCGTGGGCGCTCTGCACGCCGATCAGCTCGCGCAGCGCGAGCACCGCCGACGTATCGGACGGTCCGTAGACCTCCCGGCACGCGGCGGCCACGTCCGGGGCCCGGGGCAGGTCGAGCAGGTGGCCGGCGCCCAGCTCGACCAGTACGGCGCCCAGCAGGTGGGCGCGGCGGGCACGGTGCTGCCGCTGCCGGTGGAACTCCGCGGCGGGTGGCAGCTGCCGGCGCCGGTCGGCGGCGCGGTCGATGCGGCGGGCCATCGCGTCGAGCAGCGTGCGTGCGTTGTGGTGGTCGCCCCACCAGAGCAGACCGGCACCGTCGGCGGCGAGCCTGCACGCGCGGTCGGCGGACAGGTCGTCGCCGACGACGTGGACGGGGGCGGGCGGTCGGCGGCCGTCGGCGGTGAGCCAGCGTGCTCGCCGTAGGACGCCGCCTTCCCGCCAGGAGACGGAAGGTGGATGCACTGGAGGGATCCCGGGATTCCGGGAGCGGCCTCCGGCCGGGCGACCGGCACGGTACGCCGAGCAACCGTCCGGAGACGGCTCCGCTGGTAGGTGGGCAGGGCCGTCAGACGGACGGTCCGCGCCACCTCACTCTTCCGGCGATCATCGGCCCACCCTACCGCTTGTGCCGGTGTGTGACCCGGCGCATAGTGAAGCATGGCCCGGTTCGATGTGGCGTCCCGCGCGTCGTTCCGGTCGGAGCGGGTGTTCGTGTCGGCGCGCATCTCGATCTCGGTGACGGTGCGCTCGCTCGGCCGGGCGTGGACGGGGCGGGACCACCGCCTCGTGGCCGAGCTGAGCGAGTACTCGACCCACGCCGACCTGCTCGACATCCGAGCCACGCTCGACCGGTACGCCGACGAGGACACCGCGCCGATCCGCGAGATCCTGGCCGGTCGGGTCCGCCGCCCGGTGCGGGCGATCGGCGGGATCGGGTAGCCCGTCGGGGTCAGCCGCCCGGCTGGACGCAGAACTCACCCCCTTCGGGGTCGGCGAGCACCACCCAGTCCTCGACCTCGGCGAGCACGCGCGCGCCCAGCCCGACGAGCCGCGCCACCTCGGCCTCGACCTCGGGGGCGCGCAGGTCCAGGTGCACCCGGTTCTTGACGGTCTTCGGCTCCGGTACCCGCGTGAACCACAACCGCGGCCCGCCGCCCGCCACCGGCTCGACCAGCACCGACGGGTCGTCCTCCGGGCCGTCGACGCCCATCGCCCGCAGCCGCGCGAGCTCCGCGTCGTCGTAGGGGGCCACCCGGTACCCGTCGAGCGCGGACGCCCAGAACCGCGCGAGCGATGCCGGATGCCGGCAGTCGAAGACCACGTCGCCGAGAGCGCCCACGTCGGCAGCATCGCCCCTCGCTGCCGCGGGTGCACCGGAATTCAGCGGCGGGTGCCCGCCCGCAGTGCCACGGCCGCCCCGGCGACGACCAGTAGCCGGACCCGGTTCACCGCGTGCCAGTGGCGGACCAGCCGCTGCCGTTCGGCCCGGTCCTCCTCGCCGCCGTCGAGCAACGGGAGGTTGACCGCGCGCACCAGGTGAGCGGTCATCGCAGCCCCCGCGGTCGCGAGCAGGCCGGCGGCCGCGAGGGCCGGCCGGTCGCGCCGCCGTCCCCAGCCGGTGGCGACGCACGCGAACGTCGCGGCCAGGGTGAGCGGCGCGGCGGGCAGGTAGTAGCGGACCGGGCTGCCCGGCGCGAACGGGCCGCCCGCCGGGGGATGCTCGGCGATGCGGGCCGGCATCCCGGTCACCTCCTCGTACAGGTTCCCGAAGAACCAGTGCGCGAGGCCCACCTCGGCCGCGGTTCGCAGGGGGACGCGCAGGCGTGGCCGCATCCGGCAATCGTGCCCTGCCGCTCGCTCCCAACCCGCGATGGGAGGCTGACCGGATGGACGTCGAAGCCGTCGTCGCCCCGGTCACCGCGGCAGGCTGGGCCGACCTCGAGGCGGTGTTCGGCATGCGGGGCGATCCCGCGCGCTGCTGGTGCCAGTGGTTCTACGCGGGCGCCGAGGTCGGAGGCGGCGCCGTCGGGGAGAGGAACCGCGAGGCGCTGCGCACCCAGGTGCGGCAGGGGCCTGCCCCCGGCGTGCTCGCCCACCGCGATGGCGAACCGGTGGGGTGGTGCGCGGTGGCGCCGCGACCCACCTACACGCGGCTGCAGCGCTCCGAGGTGCTGCGGGGGACGCCCGCGGCGGAGCTGGCCGACCCGACGGTCTGGTCGGTCACCTGTTTCGTCGTCCGGGTGGGTCACCGGCGCGGCGGGCTGTCGCGGGTCCTGCTCGACGGCGCTGTGCGGCTGGCGCGGGAGGGCGGGGCGCGCGTCGTCGAGGGCTACCCGGTCGACGTGACGGCGAAGGCCCGCACGTCGTCGGCCGAGCTGTACCACGGCCCGCTGTCGACGTTCCTCGCCGCGGGGTTCCGGGAGGTCGCGAGGCCGCGCCCGGCGCGCCCGGTCGTGCGGCTGGAACCGACCCCGTGACGGGCGAAGTGGCGTGATGCACCACACCTGGTTGCCCCCGGCATGCCGCTCTGGTGCACTGGCGGCATGGTCACGGCGCTCGTCCCGCAACGGCGGGCATTCTGCGTCTGCCTGATCGGGGCCGACCAGCTCTCCGTCGACGACCGCCGGTGTCGTCCGCAGCCGGCCTGCTGACGCGCACCCGCTCCTCCTGCGGCCCGCGGCAGGCCACACGCGCCGACCGTCGCACCGCAGAAGATCGGGAGCCCCGACCGATGACCGCCGCCACCCTCGACCGCCTCGCCGTCGAGCCGCTATGGGCACAGCTGCTCGCCGACCTGCGCCGACGGCTCGACCAGGACGAGTTCGCCGCCAGCTTCCCGGGCGAGCTCGCCCTCGTCGCCGAGTACGGGGTGAGCCGCCACACGGTGCGCGAGGCCGTGCGCAGGCTCCGTGAGGAGGGCCTCGTCATCGCCGGCCGCGGACGCACCCCGCGTCGCGCTGAGCAGGCCGAGATCGAGCAGCCGCTCGGGGAGATCTTCAGCCTGTTCTCCGCCGTGGAGGCGGCCGGGCGGGTCCAGCGCAGCGTCGTGCGCACCCTCGACGTGCGCGCCGACGGCGTGGTGGCCGCACGGCTCGGCCTCGAGGAGTCCACACCGCTGGTGCACCTTGAGCGGCTGCGCCTCGCCGACTCGGAGCCGCTCGCCGTCGACCGCGTGTGGCTGCCCGAGCGGCTGGCCGCCCCCCTGCTCGACGTCGACTTCGGGCGCACTGCGCTCTACACCGTCTACGCGTCGCGGTGCGGGGTGCACGTGACCGGCGGGAGCGAGCGCGTACGCGCCGTCATACCCGGCTCGGGCGAGCGGGAGCTCCTCGCGATCCCCGACGGCGTCGCCGCGTTCGCGATCGACCGGCTGGGCTGCGCGGGCGAGCGGCCCGTCGAGTGGCGCCAGACGCTCGTGCGTGCCGACCGCTTCAGCGTCACCGCCCGGTTCTCGGCCCGCGAGGGCTACCGGATGGACATCTCCGCCTAGACGGAGACCCCGACGCCGCCACGGGTCTGGGCGCCGTACTCGGCGATGGCCGCGTCGAGGTCGAGCGGGACGGTCTGCATGCCGACGTCGGGCCCGAGCCGGTCGGCCGGCACCAGCCAGGACACCTCGAACTCGAGGCCGTCGGGGTCGTGGGCGTAGAGCGCCTTCGTGGTGCCGTGGTCGGAAGCGCCCACGAGTGCACCGTTCTCCTTGAGCACGCCCGCGAGCCTGCGCAGCTCGGCGAGCGTGTCGACCTCCCACGCCAGGTGGTAGAGCCCCACCGTGGAGCGGCCCGCCGCGGAAGCACCCGCCGCGGCGCCGATGGCGAACAGGCCGAGGTCGTGGTCGTTCGTGGAGCCCTCCGCCTGCAGGAACGCGGCGCGCTCCGGGATCTCGTTGACGACGCGGAACCCGAGCGCCTCGGCGTAGAACGTGACGCTGCGGGCGAGGTCGCGCACGTAGAGGACGGCGTGGTTGAGCCGCTGGACCGGCATGGCCCCTCCAATGATTGAGACTTCAACTGCATCCTAGCCAAAAACGTATGAATGTTCAACTTTCAGGGGTTATCCTGGGTCCGTGAGCGGTGACGAGACCCGGTGGCTGGAGCCGGATGAGCTGGAGACGTGGCTCTCCTACGTGGCGGCGACAACCCTTCTGGAGGGTGCGCTGGACCGCCAGCTCCAGCGCGACGCGGGGATGCCGCACGCCTACTACCAGATCCTGGCCATGCTGTCGGAGGTCCCGGACCGCAGCTTGCGCATGAGCGAGCTCGCCGCCATCACCCAGAGCTCGCAGAGCCGCCTCTCCCACGCCATCGCGCGGCTGGAGCGCAAGGGGTGGGTGCGGCGCAAGCCGTGCCCGGCCGACCGGCGCAGCACGTTCGCGCAGCTCACCGAGGAGGGCTTCGCGGCACTCGCCGCCGCGGCACCGGGCCATGTACGCACGGTGCGTCGGCACCTGTTCGACCGACTGACCCCCGAGCAGGTCGATCAGCTCCACGAGATCACCCGAGCGGTGCTCGAGGGGCTGGGTGTCGCCGACGGCGACGCGCAGGCCGTCCTACCGCGCTGACCGTGTTCCAGACGTCACTGCGCAGCCCGACGGTGGCCACCTGACCGGTGCCGGGCGCCTGGCAGAGTGGCGCGCATGGGAACACTGGTGCTGCTGCGGCACGGGCAGAGCGTGTGGAACGCGGAGAACCTGTTCACCGGGTGGGTGGACGTGCCGCTGTCCGAGACCGGGGAGCGGGAGGCCCGTCGCGGCGGCGAGCTGATGCGCGACGCCGGCCTGCTGCCCGACGTCGTGCACACGTCGCTGCTCCGGCGCGCGATCTCCACCGCGAACATCGCCCTGGACGCGTGCGACCGCCACTGGATCCCCGTGCGGCGGGACTGGCGGCTCAACGAACGCCACTACGGCGCGCTGCAGGGCAAGGACAAGAAGCAGACGCTGGAGCAGTTCGGCGAGGCGCAGTTCATGGAGTGGCGTCGCTCGTACGACGTGCCCCCGCCGCCCATCGACCCGGGATCCGAGTTCGACCAGGAGGGTGACCCCCGGTACGCGGCCGGTGAGGTGCCGCGCACCGAGTGCCTCGCCGACGTCGTCGAGCGGTTCCTGCCGTACTGGGAGTCCGCGGTCGTGCCCGACCTGCGCGCCGGGAAGGTCGTGCTGCTCGCCGCGCACGGCAACTCCCTGCGGGCGCTGGTGAAGCACCTGGACAAGATCTCCGACGAGGAGATCGTCGGGCTGAACATCCCCACCGGCATCCCGCTGCGCTACGAGCTCGACGACGAGCTGCGCCCGACCGTCCCGCGGGGCGAGTACCTCGACCCGGACGCCGCGGTCGCCGCCGCGGCCGCAGTGGCGGCGCAGGGTAGGTGACACCCGCCTGGGTGAACTGAGCGTGAACGGCGGGGGAATTTAGCCGTTCCGCGACGTCAGGCACGTCACGACGGGCCTTCCGAGCTGGCCTGATGGGTGGTCGGCCTGCCTACCATGCGCTCGTGGACGCGCTGCTCTGCGTGGCGATCGCGGCCGGTGCGCTCGTGCTCGGCATCATGCTCGGGCTCCGTTGGGGGCACCGGCGCGAAGAGCCCATCCCGGCGCAGGCCGCGCCGGCGCCCGAACCGCCGGTGGCCGACCTGCTGGAGCGGGTGTTCCGATCCACCGACGAGGGCCTCGCCGTGCTCGACAGCGGCGGCGACGTCGTGCTGCACAACCCGCGCGCCGCCGAGCTCGGCGTGGTGCGCGGCGGCCTGCCCGACGCGCGCGCCGCCACCGCGAGCCAGCGGGTCCTCAGCGCGGGGATGACCGTGGACGTCGACCTCTCGCCGCTCGACCACCGCGGCCGTCAGCCCGCGGCCGTGCTGGCCCACGTGCGCCCGCTCGGCGACGGCTACAGCATGGTCGAGGCGGCCGACACGTCCGAGGCGGTGCGGCTCGAGGCCACCCGGCGCGACTTCGTGGCGAACGTCAGCCACGAGCTGAAGACCCCGGTGGGCGCCATGGGGCTGCTCGCCGAAGCCGTGCTCGACGCGGCCGACGACCCGACCGAGGTGCGCCGGTTCAGCACGAAGATCCTCAACGAGGCCAACCGCCTGGGCAACCTCGTCACCGAGCTGATCGCCCTCTCCCGGCTCACCGGCGCGGAACGACTGCCCGAGCTGCAGGTCGTGGACGTCGACGAGGTCGTGCAGGAGGCGCTCGCCCGGTCGCGGCTGTCGGCCGAGTCGGCCGGCATCGAGATCATCGTCGACCGGCCGACCGGGCTCGAGGTCGACGGCGACCTGACGCTGCTGGTCACCGCCCTGTCGAACCTCGTCGAGAACGCCATCGCGTACTCGCCGGCCGACTCCGCGGTATCCGTGTCGCGCAGGCGCTGCGGGAGGTGGGTCGAGATCGCCGTCACCGACCGCGGTATCGGCATCGCACCCGAGCACCAGAAGCGCGTGTTCGAACGCTTCTTCCGCGTCGACCCCGCCCGCTCCCGCGCCACCGGCGGCACCGGCCTAGGCCTGGCGATCGTCAAGCACGTGCTCGCCAACCACGGCGGCGAGGTGCGGCTGTGGAGCAGTCCGGGCACCGGTTCGACGTTCACGATGCGCCTGCCCGCGCACGTCGAGCCGGGCACGGAGCCCGCGCTGCCGGCGCAGGGCGCGCTGTCCGACCACGGACCGGTCGACCCCACGAACCGGCCCGTCGATGTGCCCGACCGCGTCGGGTGAGGTGAGGAGATCCATGACAAGGGTGCTCATCGTCGAGGACGAGGAGTCCTTCGCCGACCCGCTCGCGTTCCTGCTCCGCAAGGAAGGGTTCACGACGGCCGTCGCCAACACCGGCCAGGATGCGCTCGAGGAGTTCGACCGCAACGGTGCCGACATCGTGCTGCTCGACCTCATGCTCCCCGGCATGAGCGGCACCGACGTCTGCAAGGCCCTGCGCACCCGCTCCGCCGTCCCCGTGATCATGGTGACGGCCCGCGACAGCGAGATCGACAAGGTCGTCGGCCTCGAGCTGGGCGCCGACGACTACGTGACCAAGCCGTACTCGGCCCGCGAGCTGATCGCGCGCGTCCGCGCGGTACTGCGCCGCGGCGGCGAGGCGGGCGGCGACACCGACGGCCCGGCCGGCGTGCTCGAGGCCGGCCCCGTCCGGATGGACGTCGAGCGGCACGTCGTGTCGGTCAACGGCTCGGACGTGGCCCTGCCGCTCAAGGAGTTCGACCTCCTCGAGTACCTCCTGCGCAACGTCGGGCGCGTGCTCACCCGCGGGCAACTGATCGACCGCGTGTGGGGCGCCGACTACGTGGGCGACACGAAGACCCTCGACGTCCACGTCAAGCGGCTGCGCTCGAAGGTCGAGGCCGACCCCTCCGCCCCGCGCCACCTGGTGACGGTGCGCGGGCTGGGGTACAAGTTCGAGGCCTAGACGCGCCAGCCGGGTGGGCGTGCACATCGTGCGGCGTCGGTGCACATGTCCGGCGGTGTGCGTCGTGGCGGGATGGTGTGCACGGCGGCCGTGGAGACGTGATTGCGTTCCGCGGAACGTTCGTCGTTGTGCCGGTGTGGTGTCGTCCTGGTGGCGAAGCACTCCGGTGGGCGAGCCCTCCCCGGCTCGGGACGCCCTGCCTCACCTATCTACCCCGGCTGCTGGTGTCGTTGATCCGGTTCGCGTTCCCCGCACCTACCGCGGCGGCTGGCTTGGGTTCACCACCGAATTCTGCGGTTGCTCTGCCGGCCGTCCCCGACGCGGGGGCACGGCGGTCCCCGACAAGCGCCCGGCCTGGGTGCGGCGCAACCTGCGGTGGTCCCGTTCCCACCCCCGACGACCCCAGCAGCGATCCGGGCATGATCAGCGGAATCGGGACGTGAGCCGCACCCATGCAGCTCGTATCCCATCCCTGCTGATCATGAACCTCAGTACGGACGCCTCGTCCCTGGGCTGGTCCGGCCTGACCGTGCGGGAATGGGCCGGGGCCGGGTCGGCACGGCCGCGCCCGGATGACCATGATCCGAACTGGCGGTTGCCCATGGCTGTCCCTACGACCGTGGACGCCCGATACACCGGATCATGAACACCAAGATCGCGCGTATCGGTTGTCCATGGCTGTCGGCACAGCCATCAAGAACCGATGCTCCGGATCATGCCGCGACCACTGCTGGACGGGCTACAGCCGAAGATCGCGATCATGTCGCCGTTCCGCGGCCGAAGGTCCCTCCGCGCCATCAGGACCCGTCGGAGCCCGTGCCGATGGCGGTGACGCACCTCGTGCCCGCCGGCGCGAGCGGTGTGCAGCCACGCGACCCGTCGACCGGGCGCGTCGCCGTACCCGACGTGCGCGGGCGGCTCATGGCGTCACCAGCGACGCCGGCCGCGGGAGCGCAGGTGGCCGGGGCCGGGGGTGTCGATGGTGTGCCGCCGGCTGCGTGCGTTCCAGCTCCACCGTCCGAGCTGCAGTCCCCATGAGCTGAACCCGCGCTCGGTGAGGTGGACGCGGACCGGGCCGAGCCGCAACGTCTTGCGGAGGTGGAAGCGCATGCCTCCAGAGTGCCCGCGATTCGTCCGGATCGCCCGTCCGCTCGGCCGGGACCACCAGACCCTGTGGACAACCATGTGAGGATGTGGACAACTTCCGTATCGATGCAGGTCGGAGCCCCTTCGACGGGAGTCACAACCGGCTTGGTCACGGGAGCGTCACGTCCGCGCAGTAGCCTGGGTCCGTGCGCCTCGGTGTGCTCGACGTCGGTTCCAACACCGTCCACCTCCTCGTGGTGGACGCGCATCGGGGTGCCCACCCCACGCCGATGACGTCGGACAAGACCGGGCTGCGCCTCGCCGAGCACCTCGACGCCACCGGCGCGCTCACGGTTGCCGGGTCCGACGCGCTCGTCCGGGCCGTCGAACGAGGGGGTGCGGCCGCGGCGTCCGCCGGGTGCGACGACCTGATCGCGTTCGCCACGTCGGCGTTGCGCGATGCCACCAACTCGGCAGCGGTGCTGGAGCGCGTGCGGAAGCAGACCGGCGTCGGGCTGGAGGTGCTCCCCGGCGAGGACGAGGCGCGCTACACGTTCCTGGCGGTGCGGCGCTGGTTCGGCTGGTCGGCCGGGCAGCTGCTCGTCCTCGACATCGGCGGCGGCTCCCTCGAGCTGGCCGCCGGCATCGACGAGCAGCCGGCCGTCGCGGCGTCGCTGCCGCTCGGAGCGGCACGGCTCACCCGCGAGTTCTTCCGCACCGACCCGCCGGGTCGCGAGGAGATCGACGCGCTGCGCGAGCACCTCGACGCGCAGCTGGCCCCGGTGGCCAAGGAGTTCCGGCGGGCGAGCTCGCCGGACCTCGTCGTGGGCACCTCGAAGACGTTCCGCTCCCTCGCCCGCCTCACGGGTGCGGCACCGTCCGGTGCCGGGCTGCGCGTGCGGCGCACGCTCACCGACGTCGGGCTCCGGCAGCTGGCCGCGTTCATCACCCGCATGTCGTCCGACGACCTGGCCGAGCTGGAAGGGGTCAGCGCGAGCCGGGCCCACCAACTCGCCGCGGGCGCGCTCGTAGCAGAGGCCGCGATGCGGGCCCTGCGGGTTCAGCAGCTCGAGATCTGCCCGTGGGCGTTGCGCGAAGGGGTGATCCTCAGGAGGCTCGACACGCTCGATGGGACGGCCCAGATCGACCGTTCGGCGCAGGACGCGCCCGAACGGCTTGGACGCTTGACGACGTACGAGGCACGGTGTACTGGATGAGCTCCGAGACCGACCACCCACGCCAGCGCACAGTCGCCGAGCTGCTCGCCGCGCACGGCGACGGCTCGGTGTCCGGCGGTCGGCGGCGGCGCCGCCGGGATGCCGACGAACCGGAGGAGGACGGCTACGCCGCCCCCGCGGCCGACCCGGCGGACTGGCAGTCAGCGCCGCCCCGGGAGCCGCGCCGGGCCGTACCGGAGCCCCCGCCCCCACCCCCGCCGCCCCCGCCCGTATCGCGGGAGCCCGGCGGCAGGCGCCGAGCCGGTGGCGACGCCGACTGGGCGGCCGACGAGCGGGCGCCCGAGCCGAGGGCCCCGGAGCGGCGGGCGCCGGAGCAGCGGCCCACCGCCCAACGGCCTGCCGACCCGTGGGGCGCCGACGAGCCGGGTTCCGACGACTGGGCGTCCGAACGTTGGGACGGCGGGCAGTGGGAAGGCCAGGACCGGTGGGACGGCGGCCGTCGAGAGGCACCGAACTGGGACGCGCGCCCGGCGCAGGACCAGTGGGACGCGGCGCCGGTGCGCGAGCCCCGCTACGCCGACCCGGAGCCCCCGGAAGCGCCACCGCGACGTGCGCGCCGCGTGCCCGAGGAGCGGGAGGCGCCGGCGTGGGAGGCCCGGGAGGCCGCCCCGGCGTGGGACACCCGGGACGAGCCGCCGCGCCGCTCGCGTGAGCGCGAGGCACCCCCGTGGGAGCCACGCGCCGCCGAGCCGGAGATCGACGGCCGCGAACCCCGTGATCCCCGTGGCCGGGATCCCCGTTCCCGCGCGCCGCGGTCGTGGGACGCCCCGGAGCCCGAGGTCGCCCCTGTCCGGGCGGTCGAGGAGCAGCAGCCCACGGAGCAGATGCCGCAGGTGCGCAGGCCCGCCGATCCGGCGGCCACCAGCCGTATCCAGCAGCCGCGAAGGCGACCCGACCCGGAGCCGGACGATCTCGACGACGACGCGGGCCCGTCCACGATGGTCGGTGCGCCACCGGCCGGCGCCGAGGCGTGGCACCGCAACCGCACCCAGGGCAGGCGCATGCCGCCGGCGCCGGACGACGAGCTGGATCCGGACGACGGCCCGGCCACGATGGTCGGTGCGCCGCCCGCGGGTGCGGAGGCGTGGCACCGCAACCGCACCGACGGCAGGCGCCGCGACGACGACGGCGGCCCGCCCACCCAGGCCGCGCCGCCGGTCCCGTTCGACGACGATGACGACGAGGACGACTACTACCGGGCCGACTACCCGGCGGGGCTCGACCGCAATGGCGTGGGCGAGGAGCCCACCGGCTTCTTCGCGGGCGACGACGCGGATGAGGACGAGGCGCCGGCCCGGCGCCGGTCCGCCCAGACGCAGGAGAAGGAGCAGGCGGCTGCCGGGGGTCCGGCGTGGGCCGCCGTGATCGCGCAGTGGATCGCGGGTGCCATCGGTGGCGCCGCGTTGTGGGTCGGGTTCCGCTTCCTGTGGCGCGACCTCCCGGTGGTCGCGATGGCAGCGGCGGTGCTCGTCACCGTCGGCCTCGTCGTGGTCGTCCGGGCGCTGCTGCGCAGCAGCGACCTGCGCACCACGTTGTTCGCCGTGCTCGTCGGCCTGCTCCTCACCGTCTCCCCGGCCATACTCGTCCTGGTCGGGAAATGACCTCGACGCCGCTCGGGTTGCCACCGGCACCGCCGGTGGTGCTCTCCACCGCCTCGGTCTACCCCGAGTCGGCCCGGGTGGCGTTCGAGCTCGCGGCGGAGCTGGGGTACGACGGCGTCGAGCTGATGGTGTGGACCGACCCGGTCAGCCAGGACGTCGCCGAGGTCGCCCGGCTCGCCGAGCGCACCGGGGTGCCCGTGCTGGCCGTCCACGCGCCCTGCCTGGCCGTCACGCAGCGGGTGTGGAGCGCCGACCCGATCGGCCGGATCAGGCGCTCCGTGGCGGCCGCGACCACCCTCGGCTGCCGCACCGTCGTGCTGCACCCACCGTTCCGCTGGCAGCGCCGGTACGTCGCGCAGTTCTCCGACGAGGTCGCGCGGGCGGGCGAGCACGCCGGGGTGGCGCTCGCCGTGGAGAACATGTTCCCGATCACGCGGTCCGGGGTGCGCACCGTGCCCTACAGCCCGGGGTTCGACCCCACAGAGGTCGGCTACGCCCACTACACGCTCGACCTCTCGCACACCGCGGCCGCCGCCGTCGACGCGCTCGCGCTGCTCGACCGGATGGGATCGGGCCTCACGCACGTCCACCTCGCCGACGGCAGCGGCGCCCCACGCGACGAGCACCTCGTGCCGGGACGCGGCGGCCAGCCGTGCGCGGAGGTCTGCGAGCGCCTCGCCGCCTCCGGGTTCGACGGTGTGGTCGTCATCGAGGTCAGCACGCGGCGCTGCCGCACCCGCCCGGAACGCGCGGCGCTGCTCGCCGAGTCGCTGCTGTTCGCCCGCCTGCACCTGCAGCCGACGGCCCGCCCGGCTCCGGTCCCCGCGCAGTAGACGCCGATCACATCGACGCGCGCGTCGGCGTGCAGCAGTGATACGCACTGTTCCGTGCAGCCACCCGCCGCGATCACCGACGCCGACCGGCCGTTCCGGGACGCGATCGGACTCACAGCGCTCGGCGACGACCGCTTCGCCGCCGAGCTGGGCACCCGCTTCACCGTCGGCACGAAGGCGCACGGGGGCCTGCTGATGGTGCTGCTGGCCAAGGCCGGGCTGGCCCGCGTCGACGCGGAGGCGCCGGGCACGGCCCCGGATCCGCTCGTGGTCTCCGCCGACTACCTCCGTGCGCCCGACCCGGGACCGGTGGAGCTGCACACCGAGCTGCTCAAGCTCGGGCGCACCGCGTCGGTCGTGGCGGTCCGGATGCGCCAGGACGGCCGGCTGATGCTCGCCGCGACCGTCACCGCGGGCCGGCTGCCCGACGACGGCGTGCGGTGGAGCGACCTGTCCGGGATGCCCGCCGAGCCGACCCCGGACGCGATGGATCCGCGTGAGTCGGGCGTGGCGCTCGGTGTCGCGAGCGCCTGCGAGCTGCGCTACGACACCCCGACGTTCGCCTTCGCCCGGGGTGAGCAGGGCCCACCGCTGCTGCGCGGCTGGGCCCGGCCGCGGGGCGAGCCGACCGACGTCCTGTTCGCGCTGCTCGCCGGCGACATACTGGCGCCGACGGTGTTCAACCTCGGCGGTGGTGTCGGCTGGGCCCCCACCGTGCAGCTCACGGCGCTGCTGCGGGAACGTCCGGTGCCGGGCTGGCTGCGGATCGAGGCGCGGACGACCGCCGTGACAGGCAGCTGGTTCGACGAGGACGTCACGGTCGTCGACGCGGCGGGCCGGCTGGTGTGCCAGGCCCGTCAGCTGGCCCTGTCTCCCCTGACGAGCTAGGAGCGCGCAGCGACTACCGTTTCCGGCCATGACACGGATCGCTGTGCTCGGGGCGGGGAAGATCGGTGAGGCGCTGCTGGCGGGGCTGCTCGCCGGCGGCCGGTCCGCCGACGAGCTCGTGTTCACCGAGCGGCACCCGGAACGGGCCGCCGAGCTGACCTCCCGGCTCGGGGTCGAGGCGGTCGACGTCGCGACCGCGGCCCAGCGCTCGGACATGGTGGTGGTCGCGGTCAAGCCGCAGGACATCACGCCGGTCCTCACCGAGCTCGCGCCGGTGCTGCGTCCCGGCACCCTCGTGGTGACGCTCTGCGCGGGGCTACCGACCGCGCTGTTCGAGGGCGCCCTCCCGGCCGGCACCCCGGTCGTCCGGGTGATGCCGAACACCCCGATGCTCGTGGGGGAGGCGATGAGCGCCATCTCACCCGGCACCCACGCCACGGACGAGCAGCTCACGGCCGTGGAGAAGATGCTCGCCTCGGTCGGGCGGGTGGTGCGGGTGCCCGAGTCGCAGCAGGACGCCGTGACGGCGCTGTCCGGTTCCGGGCCCGCCTACTTCTTCTTCCTCGTCGAGGCGATGATCGACGCGGGGATACTGCTCGGCCTGCCGCGCGCCGTCGCGGCCGACCTCATCGTGCAGTCGGCGTTCGGTGCGGCCCGGATGCTGCGCGAGTCCACGGACCACCCGGTGATCCTGCGCGAGGCCGTCACCTCGCCCGCCGGCACGACCATCGCGGCCATCCGGGAGCTCGAGCGGCACGGCGTCCGGGCGGCCCTGATCGCGGCGATCGAAGCCGCCCGCGATCGGTCCGTGGAGCTCGGAAGAGGAGAGCGCTGAGCAGAGGCGGTCTCGATGCGGACCGGCGCCGGAGGGCCGGCCCCCTGCTCGCCGACCGCCTGCCCCGAAGGGGCCAGCAGAATCACCCGGACGCGCCGCGCTCGGCCACCCTCCTGCGCAGCACTCCCCTCGGTGACGCCACATCAGCACCGCTAAGCTCATTCGGAACACCGGCGCCGTCCCGGTCACGGGAGACCGGGCGGCCGGTGCGACCATGAAAGCGGTGATCGGATGCCGTCCGAGCCTTCGGAGATACACCTGTCGCAGGTGCAGTTCCTGACGGTCGCCGAGGTCGCGGCCATGATGCGGGTGTCGAAGATGACGGTGTACCGGCTCGTGCACGGCGGGGAGCTGCCCGCCGCGCGCGTCGGACGCTCGTTCCGCGTACCGAAGAACGCGGTGGAGGAGTACCTGCGCAGCGCCTACTTCGACGCGGGGTGAGAGCGGGGCCATGACCCCGGGGGCGCTCCCGGCCCGAGAACCCCCGGTAGAGTAGGCCCCCGGTCATCGCCCGGCCGTGCACGCGCTCGCGCTGCGTCCGGCCGGCCGCACCTCCACCGCACGACCAGTGGCCCAGTCCCGGGCCGCGTCCCGACAGGAAGGGCCGCCACGTATGGGCTCCGTCATCAAGAAGCGCCGCAAGCGGATGTCGAAGAAGAAGCACCGCAAGCTCCTCCGCAGGACCCGCGTGCAGCGGCGCAAGCTCGGCAAGTAACACCCTCGTTTCCGCCTCCCGGGCGCGGTGTGACGCCGCGCCCGGGATTGCGTTTACCTGCGGTGCGTCCGCTCACTCCCGCCAAGTCGTGGCCGCGCTACCGCCGCGGGCGGTCTACCATCGGTCACTCGCCGCATCCGTTTGCGTTCCTGGGGTAGGGCCGTGCCGCCATCCGTCGTGCTCGTCACCGGGGTCAGTCGGTTCCTCGGTGGTCATCTCGCCGCTCGACTCGCGCAGAATCCGGACATCGACCGGGTGCTCGGGGTGGACACCGTGCCGCCACCGCGCGATCTGCTCCGGCGGATGGGGCGCGCGGAGTTCGTCCGCGCCGACATCCGCAACCCGCTGATCTCGAAGGTCATCTCCACCGCGTCCGTCGACACCGTCGTCCACGCATCGCTCTCCGCCAACCCCGGCTCGTCGGGTGGCCGGGTGGCGATGAAGGAGATGAACGTCATCGGCACGATGCAGCTGCTCGCGGCGTGCCAGAAGGCCCCGTCGGTGCGGCGCATGGTGCTCAAGTCCACCACCGCCGTGTACGGGTCCAGCCCGCGCGACCCCGCGCTGTTCGACGAGACGATGACGCCGAAGGACCTGCCGTCCGGCGGGTACGCCAAGGACGCGGTCGAGATCGAGGGCTACCTGCGCGGGTTCGCCCGCAGGCGCCCCGACGTGTCGGTCACCACGCTGCGGTTCTCGAACTTCATCGGCCCCCGCATCGACACGGTGTTCACCCGGTACTTCGCGCTCCCGGCCGTGCCGATCGTGCTCGGCTACGACGCGCGCGTGCAGCTGCTGCACGAGGAGGACGGGCTCGCGGTGCTCGAACGCGCGGCGAGCGAGGACATCCCGGGCGTCTTCAACGTCGCCGCCGACGGCGTGCTGCTGCTCTCGCAGGCCATCCGCCGGGCCGGCCGGGTGCCGATCCCCGTGCCCAGCCCGATGGTCGGCCCGGTGAGCAGGCTGTTCCGCAGCGCCCGGCTCGTCGACTTCTCACCGGAGCAGATGCGCCTGCTCAACTTCGGCCGCGTGGTGGACAACAGGCGCCTGCGGCGCCAGTTCGGCTTCACGCCGCGCTGGACCACCGTGCAGGCCTTCGACGACTACGTTCGCGGCCGCGGACTTCGCCCCGTGGTGGATCCGGAGCGGTTCGCCGAGGTGGAACGGGGCGTGCTCGCCGCCGCGCGCGCCCTCCGTTGACGACCCGCGATGACCCCGCCCGCGCAGCGACGACCGAGCCCGCGCAGCGATGACCGAGCCGCTACGAGGAAACCAGTGATGAGGATGCTGCGATGACGCCCCGCCGCCGCGCCGTGCACAGGCCCGCCGACCCCCGGGCCGACGAGGAGCGAGCCGGCACGACCGAAGCCCGGGTGATCCCGCTGCGCGTCGAGGACCGCCGGACGGCGTGGAGTGACGCCGACGAGGTGCCGCCGGGCACCGAGCCGGAGGACGGCGTGCCGGGCCCGTGGGAGGAGGCGCTGGCGGACGTGCTGGCCTTCCTGCGCAGGCGGATGGAGGGCGACTACGCCGTCGACGAGTTCGGCTTCGACGCCGACCTCACCGAGAACGTCATCCTGCCCGCGCTCCGGCCGCTGTACCGCAGCTGGTTCAGGGTGGAGACGATCGGCATGGACAACGTGCCCGACGTCGGCGGCGCGCTGGTCGTCGCGAACCACTCGGGCACGCTCCCACTCGACTCCCTGATGGCGATGGTGGCCCTGCACGACGACCATCCCGCGCAGCGGCACCTGCGCATGCTCGGGGCCGATCTGATGTTCCAGCTGCCCGTGGTCGGCGCGCTGGCCCGCAAGCAGGGCAGCACGCTGGCGTGCATGCCGGATGCGGAGCGGCTGATGTCGTCCGGCGAGCTCGTCGGCGTGTGGCCGGAGGGCTTCAAGGGCATCGGCAAGCCGTTCCGCGACCGGTACAAGCTGCAGCGGTTCGGCCGCGGCGGGTTCGTGGCGGCCGCGTTGCGCACCGGGGTGCCGATCATCCCGTGCGCGATCGTCGGCGCGGAGGAGATCTATCCGAAGATCGGCGACATCAAGCCGCTCGCCCGCCTCCTCGGGGCACCGTACTTCCCGATCACGCCGCTGTTCCCGCTGTTCGGGCCGCTCGGGCTCGTGCCGCTGCCGTCGAAGTGGTACATCGAGTTCGGCGAGCCGATCCGCACCGACGAGATCGACCGGGCCGACGCGGACGACCCGATGACGGTGTTCAACCTGACCGACCAGGTGCGCGAGACGATCCAGCACACCCTCTACCGGCTGCTCAGCCAGCGCAGGAGCGCCTTCTTCGGCTGAGCACCCGCCCGGTCAGCGGCGGCGGGCGGCCAGGCCCGCTGCGACGACGCCGGCGATCGCGCCTGCGCCGAGCACCGAGTGCATGCCGATCTTGGCCGCCTTGCGGCCGGTGCGGAAGTCGCGGACCTGCCAGCCCCGCTCCTTCGCGATGTCGCGCAGCTCCGAGTCGGGGTTGACGGCCACCGCGGTGCCGACGGCCGAGAGCATCGGGACGTCGTTGACGGAGTCGGAGTAGGCCGTGCACCGGCGCAGGTCCAGCCCCTCGGTGACGGCGAGGGCCCGGACGGCGTGGGCCTTCGCGGGCCCGTGCAGGATCTCGCCGACAAGCCGGCCGGTGTAGAGCCCGTCGACGCTCTCGGCCACGGTGCCCAGCGCCCCGGTGAGCCCCAGCCTGCGGGCGATGATGAGGGCCAGCTCCACGGGGGTGGCGGTGACGAGCCAGACGCGCTGGCCGGCGTCCAGGTGCATCTGGGCGAGCGCCCGGGTGCCCGCCCAGATCCGGTCGGCCATCAGCTCGTCGTAGATCTCCTCACCGAGCGCGGTGATCTCCGCGACCGGCCGGCCCGCGACGAAGGAGAGCGCTGTGTCGCGGCCGGTGGTGGTGGAGTACGTGGTTTCCCGGCCACCGATGCGGAACTTGAACTGCTGCCACGCGAAGCCGACGAGGTCGGCCGTGGTGAAGAACTTCCGCGCCGCGAGCCCGCGGGCGAAGTGGAAGATCGAGGCGCCGACCATCATCGTGTTGTCGACGTCGAAGAACGCGGCGGCGGTGAGGTCGGTGAGCGGGACGTCGGCCGGGCCGCTGTCGCCCGCCGCCACGGCCGCCGCGGCGGCGGCCTCTCCGGCGCGGACCGCAGGGTCGGTGGAAGTGGCGGAAGCGACCACCCCCGGTGTCTCGGTGGCGCCGCTCAACTCCCCGGAGCCGGTGGGGGACAGCGGTTCGCGAGGTTCTTGTTCAGCCACCTACGGGCCTCCGTGGGTCACGAGACCTCAGCCTACTGTTGTCGGGCGAATGGACGAGGCCGGTCCGCTCCCGGCGCTCGATGGGCGATCCGGGCGTCCCGTACGACGTGAAGGCCGCCGCGGAACGTGTCCCGCGACGGCCTTCACGACGATGCGGCTCAGCCGATGGTGATCCCGGGCATGCCCGGAAGCAGCGGCGGAAGCGTGACGGGGGGCAGCAGCGGCAGCGGCACCGACACGTTGCCGTCGCCGCCTTCATCCGAGTCCGACTCGGACGTCGACCCGCTGTCCTCGTCCTCGCTCGCGGAACCGGTCGACTTCTCGTCCTCGTCCCGGTTCGTGTTCGGGGAGAGGTCGGGAAGAAGCCGCGGGTTCTCGCGCTCGGTGCTCTTCTCCGAGCTGCGCGACGGCTCGTCGGTCTCGTTCGCGTCCGACGAGTCCTTCTTGTCCTTCGTGGTGGTGGGGTCCTCCGTGGCGTCCTCGGAGCCCGACCCGCCATCGCTCTCGTCGGCGGTGCGACGGGAGGCGTCGCTGTCGGTCTCGAGCCCGCCGGTCTGGCCGAGCAGCCGCTGGAGCAGCTGCTTCGACGTGCCGGCATCAGCCGACGGCGGCAGCTCCGGCTCGAGCTCGGCGAGCCGGTTCGACTGCTCGGTGGCCCACTTGTGCAGGTCCTCGGCCGCCGTGCCCCCGTTGTCGGTCGCGGCGGTGGAGAGCAGCAGCTGGGAGCCCTCGTTGGTGGCGCTGTCGAAGTCGTCCATCGCCTCGGTGAACACCTCGGGCGCGGGCGCCGCCTGCGAGTCGTGGGCGAGCTGCTCCACCTCGGAGAGCCGGGTCGCGGCGATCTCCAGGTGCCGGCGCGCCCGGTCGGCCTCGTCGAAGGTGAGGGCGAGGCCTGCAGACTCGGCGACCCGCTTGACCGGGTAGAGGGTGTCGCCCGGCAGCGCGTTGCTGCTGGCGAGGACCCCGCCGCTGGCGATCGCGAGCAGCGCGGCGGCAGCCGCCGCACCGACGAACACCACCCGGCCGCGCAGCCCGGCGAGGACCGGACGCCTCGAGCGGCCGCCGAGGCTGTGGCGGGCTCCGCGGCCGGCCCGCTTGCCGCCGTGGAGCGGGATCGGCTCGGCCAGCGTGCCCGCGTCGTCCGTCTCGGAGTCGGGCGCGAGGTCCGCGCGGATCGGCTCGATCAGCGCCGTCTCGGCTGCGGGGTCCACGTCCGTGCGCTCGGCCAGCCGGCCGAGCGGCGCGGTGAGCTCGGCCTCGGCCTGTGCCGGTACGGCCCGGGGGGCCTGCCGCGGGCCGCCCTGCTCGGCGGCGAGCACTGCCATGAGGCGTTGCTTGGCCCGGGCCTTCGTGTCGGCGTCCGGCGCGAAAGCCGCACCCCGTGACCGCAGCATGGCCACGATCTCGAGTTCCCGGGCGAGATCGGCGTCGTCCGCGGCGGCGAGGGGTGACCTCGACTCCACGGCGGCGGCGAACCGCTCCTCTGCGTCCTTGCCCTGTCCGGCGGGCATGTTGGCCGTCCTCACTGCATCCCTGCGCTGTCAGTACCCGTGCCGCGAGCGTGCGCGGCGCGGCCTTCAGCCCTACAACGAGCGGGTCGGCGAGGGGTTACGGCATCAAGACCGTTCACCGCATTGAGTCGTTCATTCGCCGCACCTGTAACACGGCGGGCGGTGGATGCGATATCGCTGCGGATCATCGGAGACCCTCCGGGAGCAGCTGGGCGAGCCGTCGGACCGCTCGATGTTGCAGGGCCTTGACGGCACCCTCGTTGCGGTCCATGATCTCGGCCGTTTCGGCCACGGACAGGCCCTGCAGGAAGCGGAGCTGGATGCATTCCTGCTGGTCGGGGTTCAGTTTCCGGACACAGCGGAGCAGCTCGTCGTTGGTGGCGCCGTCCAGCACCTGCTGCTCGGGGCCACCCGTGCTCGGCGAGAGCTCGACGATCTCGCTCGTGGTCTGCTCCAGCCGGTACCGGCTGGACTTCACGTGGTCGAAGATCAGGTTCCGGGCGATGGTGACGAACCACGCACCGATGTCGCGGCCCTGGTAGCTGACCGACGAGATGCGGCGCAGGGCGCGGACGAACGTCTCCTGGGTGAGGTCCTCGGCCAGGGTGCGGTCGCCGGTGCGGAAGAGCACGTAGCGGAAGACGACGTCGTAGTAGCGGTCGAACAGATCGCCGAAGGCGACCATGTCGCCCTCCTGCGCCGCCTTCACGAGGGCCCAGGCGCCGCCGGTCTCCTCGTGGGGCGCCGGGTCCGCGTCGTGCGGGCGGGGCGCCGGGTCGTCCGCGGCGGCCGTGGACTCGCCAGGGCTGTGCCGTCGGGGGAGCGGGAGCGGAGGACGCGTCACGCCCGCTTGGGGCGGTGGACCGGCGGGACCTACGCGGGGAGCTGTGGTCGGGGGCATCTGTACCTCTTCACCCGCCCGGGGGCGGGTGGTCTCGGTGGGGAGCAGCCGAGGCTGTCGCGCGGGACGGGTCATGGCTCCCGGCAGGCCCTGGGTCCGGATCGGTCGGTAGGCCGATGGTCGGGACGCCGTGCAGAGCGTCTGCGCAACGCACAGGCGTCCGTCGGGTCGGCCCGCGGTGCGCCGGCGGCGACAGACTGCATGCCACTCCCTCGGGTGAGCTTCGCGACGATCTCGTGGGTCGGCCGTTGAGTTGGCTGTAGCGGCGGAGCATACGGGCGGGCAGGTGTGGCGAAACACGCACCACCGTTCGCCGCGCCCGTGTTCCGGTGAGCGGGCGACTACGCGCGGTCAGCGTCATCGTTTCCCGCGTGTCGTCGGCGTGAAGCCGGCGTGCAGGAGCGCCGACCGTCGAAGTGCACCGCCGCCGGGCCACCCGGTTCGTGCCAGACTCGCGGTCGAGGCCATCCGGCGCAGCGCCGACCCTTGGGAGAACCGTGGACAGCCCTACCGGCAGCCCGCAGGACGGGACCCCGCACCACCTGGCGGAGCTGGTCGCGCGGGCGGCGCGCAGCACGCCCGACCTGCCTGCGGTCGTCGACGTGACCAGCGGCGTCACGCTGACGTGGGCGAAGTTCGACGCGGCGGTGAACGCGGAGGCCGGCCGGCTGCGGGAGGCCGGCGCCGGGGCGGGCGAGCGCGTGCTCGTGCGGCTCGGCAACAGTGCCGCGTTCTGCGTGTCGGTGCTCGGTGCGCTACGGGCGGGCGCCGTGTCCGTCCCGTTCGGGCCGGTCGCGGTCGCGCGCGAGCTCGAGATCGTGCTCGACGACTGCCGGCCGGCTGTCGTCGTGGCTGCGGAGGGTGACGACGCCGCGCATCGCTGCGGCCCCCCGCGCGGGGCCGCTCTGCTCCCACCACCCGATCTTCGTCCCGACCCGGCGACGCCGGCCGTGGATGCGGTCGGCGGCGGCGAGGACCTCGCGCTGCTGATCTACACGTCCGGCACGACGGGGAGCCCCCGCGGGGTCCAGCTCACGCACCGCGCCGTGCTCGCCAACCGCGAGCAGACAGCGGCGCTGCGGCCCGCGCCCGTGCTGCCGGTGGACCGGGTGCTGCTGTCCATCCCCCTCTTCCACGTCTTCGGCCTCGCCGCGGGGCTCCTGCAGGCCTGCTGGGCGGGCGCCACCACCGTGCTCACCGAGCGCTTCGACCCGGCCCACGTCGCCGACGTGCTCGTGCGGGAGCGGGTGAGCGGGATGGCAGGCGTGCCCTCAATGTTCCGGGCGCTGCTCGAGCTCCCGCCCGAGGAGCTGCGCGCCGCCACCGCGGGCGTGCGGCTGTGCACCTCCGGTGGTGCGCCGCTGCCCGCGCAGTGGCTCGACGAGTTCCGCACGGTCACCGGGCTGCCGATCTACGAGGGCTACGGCCTCACCGAGGCAGGCCCCGTGCTCACGATGAACGAGATCGGCGGTCCGCCGAAGCCCGGGTCGGTCGGCCGTCCCCTGCCCGGGGTCGAGCTGCGGCTGGTCGACCGCGAGGGTCGCCCGATCGAGGTCCAGCACGAACCGGACCCGGAGGACATCGACGAGGACATCTCCGACCCGGCGCACGACACCGGGCTGGTGGCCGTGCGCGGGCCCAACCTCTTCTCCGGCTACTGGCCCGACGGAGAGGGCGGCCCGGACGCGGACGGCTGGTTCCGCACCGCCGACGTCGGTTTCCTGGACCACGACGGCGATCTGCACCTCGTCGACCGCTCGTCGGACCTGGTGATCGTCAACGGCTTCAACGTGTACCCGCGCGAGGTGGAGAACGTGCTCGCGGAGCTGTCCGCGGTGGCCGAGGCCGCCGTGGTCGGCGTCCCCGACGAGAACACCGGCGAGGCGGTCAAGGCCGTGCTGGTGCGGGCCGAGGGCGCGGAGCTGACGAAGGACGACGTGCGTGCCCACTGCACGGAGCGGCTGGCCAGGTTCAAGGTGCCCTCGGTGATCGAGTTCACCGACGCGCTCCCGCGCACCCCCACCGGCAAGGTGGCGCGCCGGCAGCTGGCGGGGCGGTCGTGACCGCGCCCCGGGTCACCGTCTACACCCGGTCCGACTGCGGCCTGTGCGAGAAGGCGGAGGCCGAGGTCGCGCGGATCTGCGCCGACGTCGGTGCGGGCTGGACCACCGTCGACATCGACGCCGATCCCGAGCTGCGCGCCGAGTACGGCGACCGCGTGCCCGTGATCGAGGTCGACGGGCGCGAGCACGGCTTCTGGCGGGTCGAGGAGGGCCGGCTCCGCGCGGCACTGGCCTGAACCTCGGGAGCCCGAGCGGAGGCGTCCTCATTTCGTCACCTCCGTCGAGCTCGACCGGGGCGAGACTTGTCCTGTGAGCACCACCGAGGTACCGCACCGGGCCGGGGAGCCGGCCGCACACCGGATCGGACGGGGGTGGGCCGCGCTCGTCGGGGTGCTGGCGGTCGCGGCGGCCGTTGCGGCCGGGCAGCTCGTGGCGGGTCTCGTCGCGCCTGCGTCGTCGCCGTACCTGGCCGTCGGCGACGCGGTGGTGCGCCTGTCGCCGCACTGGCTGACGGAGTTCGCGAAGGCCGCCTTCGGCACGGCCGACAAGGCTGTGCTGCTGGCCGGGATGGCCGTGGTGATCGTCGTCGTGGCGGCGCTCGCGGGTGTCGCGTCGCGCCGGCATCCCGGGCCCGCGGTCGTGGTGGTGGTCGTGCTGGGCGTGCTCGGGCTGGGCGCGGTGATGTTCGAGCCCGCCTTCTCGCCGCTCGACATGGTCGCGCCGACGGCCTCGCTGGTGGTGGGCGTCGTGGTGGTCCGGTGGCTGCACGGGCTCGGGGTGGCCGCGGCGGACCGTCCCGACGGGGCCGGCGGCCTCACCCGTCGCGCGCTCCTGGTGCGGTCGGCGACTGCCGTGGGCGTGGCGTCGCTCGCGGGAGGCGCCGCGGGTGCGTGGTTCGGGCGCGGCGCCGGCGACCTGCGCGGACCGGTGACGGCGCGGATCGCCGCGGCCCGGCTCACCGAGCGCGCCCCCGCGATCCCGGCGTCGGCCGCGTACCCGGAGCTGGGCACCCCCACCTTCCTGACGCCGAACGCCGACTTCTACCGCATCGACACGGCGCTGCGGGTGCCCGTGCTGGACCCGCGGGAGTGGTCGCTGCGCATCCACGGGATGGTCGACGCGGAATGGACGCTGACCTTCGACGACCTGCTCTTCCGGCCGCTCGTGGAACGCGCGGTCACCCTCGCCTGCGTGTCCAACCCGGTGGGCGGTGACCTGATCTCCACCGCGACGTTCACGGGCGTCGACCTGCGCGACCTCCTCCTGGAGGTGGGTGTGCGGCCGGGCGCGGACCAGGCCTTCTCCACGAGCGTGGACGGCTGGTACACCGGCACCCCGGTCGACGTGCTGATGGAGCCGGACCGGGGCGCGATGCTCGCCGTCGGCATGAACGGCGAGGCGCTGCCGCTCGAGCACGGGTTCCCGGTGCGCATGGTCGTCCCCGGCCTGTACGGGTACGTGTCGGCGACCAAGTGGGTCACCGACATCGAACTCACGACGTTCGACGCGAAGGCCGGCTACTGGCTGAAGCGGGGGTGGGCGCAGGAGGCGCCGATCAAGACCCAGTCGCGCATCGACAGCCCCCGCGGCTTCGCGGAGGTGCCGGCGGGCCGGGTCACGGTGGCCGGCATCGCGTGGTCGCAGCCGACCGGGATCGGCCGGGTCGAGGTGAGCATGGACGGCGGGCCGTGGCGGGACGCCGAGCTGGCCACCGACGTGAGCGGCGACACCTGGCGGATGTGGCGAGCGGAGTTCGACCTCGCGCCCGGTGGCCACTCCGTGCGGAGCCGGGCCACCGCGGCCGACGGCGTGACGCAGACCGAGGCGACCGCCGACCCCGTCCCGGACGGGGCCACCGGGTGGCCCGGCGTGTCGTTCTCCGTCTTCTAGTGCCCCCACCGGGGGCTCTCGGCCGCTCGACGGTCCGGAACGGCCGATCGTCGATCGATCACCGGACCGCGCTCACGATCACCGGCCGGCCTGCGACGCCGTCGCGGCGGGACGGTGTATCGAGCCCCGCCGCACGGCCGGTGACCTCGCATCCCGCTGCGGTCGAAACGGCGTGACCGAGATCTCCGAGCTCTCGGCCATGGTGCACATGGCGGCAGCTGCCCCGGCCGGGCTCCCGATCCACCGACGCGACGAGCGGCAGTCGTGGGGCGACCATCGGTCGAGCGCGATGTGCGGGCCGCGCGAGCACGTCGCGGTTCAAGATCGCAACTTTGTGCGTGCCTTCACAAGCGACTACCGTGTAATGCAGTCGCCGTCAACACCCGGACCCGGGGTATTCGGCTCGAATCCATCTGGCGAGGCGGTGCACTGCCACCGCCTGCCCAACCGGGCACAGCATCATCGAGGAGACGTGAGCGTGACGAAGCCGCCGCATGCCGGCTCCGAGGATCCGCCCGCCCGGCTGCGGTCGATCCCCGAGGCCAGCGTCGCCCGGCTCGCCGTCTACCTCCGCAAGCTCGGCGAGCTCGCGGAGGAGGGCGCCGACACGGTGTCCAGCGACGAGCTCGCCGCGGCCACCGGTGTCAACCCGGCGAAGCTGCGCAAGGACCTGTCCTACATCGGGTCGTACGGCATCCGCGGCGTCGGGTACGAGGTCTCGGCGCTCGTCCACCAGCTGGAGCGCACCCTCGGGCTCAACCACCGGCAGGCCGTCGCGCTCGTCGGCATCGGCAACCTCGGCCACGCCCTCGCCGGCTACGGCGGCTTCGGCGGACGCGGCTTCCCGGTCACCGCGCTGTTCGACGTCGACCCCGACCTCGTCGGCATCCACATCAACGGCATCCTCGTCGAGCACGTCCGGGCCATCCCGGAGGTCTGCGCCCAGCGCGGCGTCACCATCGGGATGATCGCCACCCCCGCCCAGGGCGCGCAGAGCGTGTGCGACCTCTTCGTCGAGGCGGGCGTGCGCTGCATCCTCAACTTCGCCCCCGTCGTGCTGCAGGTGCCGGAAGAGGTCGAGGTGCGCAAGGTCGACCTCGCCGTGGAGCTGCAGATCCTCGCGTTCCACGTGGCGCGCAAGCACGTCGCGGCGGTGGGGCAGGCCACCGCGGTCAACGGGCACCCCGTCAACGGGGCGGGGAAGGTGCTGTCATGACCGTGCTCGTCGTGGGCCTCTCGCACCGCAGCGCACCCGTGCAGGTGCTCGAACGCGCCGCCGTCGGGGCCACCGAGGTCCCGAAGCTCCTCGAGGAGCTGCTGCGCGGGCAGCACGTGTCGGAGGCCGTGCTGCTCTCCACGTGCAACCGCATCGAGGTCATCGCGGTCGTCGACGCCTTCCACGGCGGCCTCGCCGACGTCTCCGCCGTGCTCGCGCGGCACGCCGGGATGACGCTCACCGAGCTCACCGAGCACGTCTTCGTGCACTACGCGGGCTCGGCCGTGCAGCACCTGTTCGCGGTGGCCGCCGGCCTCGACTCGATGGTGGTCGGCGAGGCCCAGATCCTCGGGCAGCTGCGCAGCGCGTACGCCACGGCCGACGAGGCGGGCACGGTCGGGCGCACCCTCCACGAGCTCGCGCAGCAGGCGCTGCGCGTCGGCAAGCTGGTGCACGCGCGCACCGGGATCGACACCGCAGGCGCATCCGTCGTCTCCGAGGCGCTCACCGACGCCGCCGCCGAGCTGGACGGGCTCGCGGGTCGGCGGGCCGTCGTCGTCGGGGCGGGCGCGATGGGCGCGCTCGCGGCCGCCCACCTGCGGCGGGCAGGCGTCGCGGAGATCGTCGTGCTGAACCGGTCGGCCGAGCGGGCCGAGCGGCTCGCCGAGAACACGCGTGCGCAGGGCACCCCCGCCCGCCCAGCCACCCTGGACGCGCTGGCCACCGAGCTGGCCGCCGCAGACCTGATGGTGGCCAGCACCGGTGCCGTCGGCACCGTCGTCGAGCTCGACACGGTGGCCGGGGCGGTCGCCGAGCGGGCCGGACGACCGCTCGTGGTCGTCGACCTCGGCCTTCCCCGCGACGTCGACGCCCGCGTGGCCGAGCTGCCGGGTGTCACCGTGGTCGACCTGGCCGCCCTGCAGCGCAGGCTGGCATCGGGGGAGCGCGGCGTCGCCGTCGCCGCTGCCCAGCAGCTGGTGGCGGACGAGGCGCAGGCCTACCTCGCCGCGCAGCGCTCGGCCGAGGTCACGCCCACCGTCACCGCGCTGCGCAGGCGCGCCTCCGATGTGATCGACGCCGAGCTGCTGCGGCTCGACTCGCGGCTGCCCGACCTCGAGCCCAAGGTGCGCGAGGAGTTCGGCCGCAGCGTCCGCCGCGTCGTCGACAAGCTCCTGCACACCCCCACCGTGCAGGTGAAGCGGCTGGCCGAGGGTCCGGACGGCGACAGCTACGCCGCCGCGCTGCGGGCGCTGTTCGAGCTCGACCCGCAGACCCCGAACGCCGTGGCCATCCAACGCAGCGGCGACGTGCTCGCCGCGCTGGAGGCCCGCACCGACACCCACGAGGGGCAGGACGCATGAGGTTGCGTATCGGCACCCGGCCGAGCGCGCTCGCCATGGCTCAGGCCGGGATCACCGCAGACCGGCTGCGCGCGGCGGGTCACGAGTGCGAGCTGGTGGAGATCAGCACGTCCGGCGACCGCTCGTCGGCGCCGGTCGCCGAGCTGGGCGTCGGCGTGTTCGTGTCGGCCCTGCGGGACGCGCTGGCGCGCGGCGAGGTCGACGTCGCCGTGCACTCCTACAAGGACCTGCCGACCGCTCCCGACGCGCGGCTGCTGCTCGCGGCCGTGCCCGCGCGGGAGGACCCCCGCGACGCACTGGTGGCGCGCGACGGCATGGTGCTCGGTGAGCTCCCGCCCGGCGCGCGGATCGGCACCGGCGCTGCGCGGCGCATCGCGCAGCTCGACGCGCTCGGCCTCGGACTAGAGGTGGTCGCGATCCGCGGCAACGTCGACACCCGGGTCGGCAAGGTGCAGTCGGGCGAGCTCGACGGCGTGGTCGTCGCGGCCGCCGGGTTGTCCCGGCTGGGCCGGCTCGGCGAGGCCACAGAGCTGCTCGACCCGCTGCAGATGCTGCCGGCGCCCGCACAGGGCGCGCTGGCGGTGGAGTGCCGGGCGCAGGACCTCGAGCTGGGCAAGGCCCTCGCCGCGGCCCTCGACGACGAGCCCACCCGGGCCGCGGTCGCCGCCGAGCGCGCAGTACTGGCCACCCTCGAGGCGGGCTGCAGCGCGCCCGTCGGGGCGCTGGCCGACGTCGTCTCCGACCTGGACGACGACGGGAAGGTAGTCGACCGCCTCTCACTACGGGCGGTCGTCGGCACGATCGACGGTGCGCTGCTGCGCGCATCCGTCACCGGAGACATGGACGACGCCGAGAAGCTCGGCGCGGCCCTGGCCGCGGAGCTGCTCGACATGGGGGGCCTGGACGCCCTTCCGAGAAACGCTGGATCGGGAGTTCCGAGATGACACCTTCGCCCAACCCGGGACGGGTCGCTTTCGTGGGCAGTGGCCCCGGCGACCCCGGCCTGCTGACCGTCCGCGCACGGGAGGCCCTCGCGAGCGCGCCGCTCGTCATCACGGACTCCGACGTCCCGGACCAGGTACTGGCGCTCGTCGCCGACGGCGCGGAGGTACGCCCCGCCGTCGGGCAGCCCAACGACGTCGCGAAGGACCTCATCACCGAGGTGCAGTCCGGTCGCAGCGTCACCCGCCTCGTCAGCGGCGACCCGTTCACCGTCGACTCGGTCGTGCAGGAGGCCATCGCGGTCGCCGCGGCGGCCGTGCCGTTCGACGTCGTCCCGGGCGTGCCCGCGGGCACCGCGGTCCCGGCCTACGCCGGGGTGCCGCTGGGCTCGGCGCACCTGGAGTTCGACGTGCGGGCCGGCGTCGACTGGCCGCGGCTCGCGGCGGCGCCCGGCACGTTCGTGCTGCACGCCACCGCGTCGCACCTGCCGGAGGTCGCGTCGTCGCTCACCGAGCACGGCGTCCCCGCGCAGACGCCCGTCGCGGTCACCGCCAACGGCACGCACACCACGCAGAAGACGGTGCAGAGCACCCTCGCGACGATGGCCGCCGAGGCCTCCGACCTGGACGGCCCGCTCGTGGTCACCGTCGGCGCCGAGGTGGGGCTGCGCGCCGAGCTGTCGTGGTGGGAGTCGCGGGCGCTGTACGGCTGGCGCGTGCTCGTGCCGCGCACGAAGGACCAGGCGGGCGCCATGAGCGAGCGGCTCGCCGTGCACGGCGCCTCCGCCGAGGAGGTGCCCACCATCGCCGTCGAGCCGCCGCGCTCGCCCACGCAGATGGAGCGTGCGGTGAAGGGCCTCGTCGACGGGCGCTACCAGTGGGTGGTGTTCACCTCCACCAACGCGGTCCGCGCCGTGTGGGAGAAGTTCGCCGAGTTCGGCCTCGACGCACGCGCGTTCTCGGGCGTCAAGATCGCCTGTGTCGGCGCGGCAACCGCCGAGAAGGTGCGCGCCTTCGGCATCAACCCGGAGCTCGTGCCGTCCATCGACGAGGGTCAGGACTCCTCGTCCGAGGGCCTGCTCGGCATCTTCCCGCCCTACGACGACGTGCTCGACCCGGTCGACCGCGTGCTGCTCCCGCGCGCCGACATCGCCACCGAGACCCTCGCAGCAGGCCTGCGCGAGCGCGGCTGGGAGATCGACGACGTCACCGCGTACCGCACGGTGCGCGCCGCGCCGCCGCCCGCTCCGATCCGCGAGGCCATCAAGACCGGCGGGTTCGACGCGGTGTGCTTCACCTCGTCGTCCACGGTGCGCAACCTCGTCGGCATCGCCGGCAAGCCGCACGCCCGCACGATCGTGGCCTGCATCGGCCCGCAGACGGCCGAGACGGCCCGCGAGTTCGGCCTGCGGGTCGACGTGCAGCCGACCGAGGCGCGCGTGCCCGCGCTGGTCGACGCCCTGGCTGCCCACGCCGCGAAGCTGCGCGCCGAGGGTGCCCTCCCGCCGCCGCGGAAGGTGAAGGCCCGCCGCCGCTGACCGCTCCCACCCGTGAGTGGATACGAGTCCTGTGGCACTCGTATCCACTCACGGGTCCGGTCGTAGGCTGGGCCGCATGGCGTTCCCGACCCACCGGCCCCGGCGGTTGCGCACCACCCCGGCCATGCGCCGGCTCGTCGCCGAGACGGACCTGCGGCCCCGGCACCTGGTGCTGCCGATGTTCGTCAAGGAGGGCGCCGCGGAGCCGGTGCCGATCCCGTCGATGCCCGGCGTCGTGCAGCACACGCGCGACTCGCTGCGCAAGGCCGCTGTCGAGGCGGTCCAGGCGGGGGTCGGCGGGCTGATGCTGTTCGGCGTGCCCGCCGCCCACGACGCCACCGGCTCGGCGGGCGTCGACCCGGACGGCGTGCTGAACGTCGCGCTGCGCGACGTGCGCTCGGAGGTGGGCGACGCGACGGTCGTGATGGCCGACACCTGCCTCGACGAGTTCACCGACCACGGCCACTGCGGCGTGCTCGACGCGGACGGCCGGGTCGACAACGACGCCACCCTCGCCGTCTACGCCGACATGGCGGTGGCGCAGGCCGAGGCGGGCGCCCACCTGCTCGGGCCCAGCGGGATGATGGACGGCCAGGTGGGCGTGATCCGAGAGGCGCTCGACGCCGCCGGGCACACCGACGTCGGCATCCTCGCCTACACGGCGAAGTACACGTCCGCGTTCTACGGGCCGTTCCGGCAGGCCGTCGAGTCGCAGCTCACCGGCGACCGCAAGACCTACCAGCAGGACGGCGCCAACGTCCGCGAGGCGCTGCGCGAGCTCGCCCTCGACCTGGAGGAGGGCGCCGACCTCGTCATGGTCAAGCCGGCCATGGCCTACCTCGACGTCCTGCGCGCCGTGGCCGAGACGGCCGACGTCCCGGTGGCCGCGTACCAGGTCTCCGGCGAGTACGCGATGATCGAGGCGGCCGCTGCCAACGGCTGGATCGAACGCGATCGCGCTGTGCTGGAGACGCTCACCGGTATCCGCCGGGCGGGTGCCGACATCGTTCTGACGTACTGGGCCACGGAGGTCGCGACGCGCCTGTGACCGGTTCGCAACCGGGTGTTCCTCGGGGCCACCGGTTCGGTACCGATGCGCGGGTTAAGATCACGGCCCTTGATCAGGTGGAGGAACTGCGATGAGCAACGACCCTGGTGCTCCCGGCGAGTACCAGCCCGGCCAGCAGGGTTGGCAGGGCGGGCAGCAGCCGCCGGCCTACCCGGGCGGTTTCGGGCAGCAGCAACAACAACCTCCGCCGGCGTGGGGCGGCTACCCGCAGCCGGGGCAGCCGGGGCAGCCGGGCTCGTTCGGCCCGCCGCCCGGGCCGCCAGTCGGTGGCCCGCAGGGGCAGGCGAACAGCCCGTTCGCGGCGCTCTTCGACTTCGAGTTCAACACCTTCGCCACCCCGGCCGTGACGAAGATCCTCTACATCGTCGGGATGGTCCTGCTCGGGCTGTTCTACATCGGAGCCTTGATCTCCGGGTTCAGCCAGGGCGTCGGTCTGGGCCTGGTCGTCCTGATCGGCGGCGGCATCGCCGTGTTGTTCTACCTGATCCTCTTCCGGGTCACGCTCGAGTTCTTCTACGCGGTGGTGCGGATGTCCGAGGACATCCACAAGCGCAAGGACGTGTAGCTCCCGTGGACAGTCGCGGACCGGCAGACCTACGGTGACGCCGTGAGCACACCCTCCGACCCGCACAGCGGGGCACACCGGCCCGATGACCAGCCGGGCGCCGCTGCGCCGAGCGAGGGGTCGGGGCAGGCCGGTTCACCGGGCCAGCAGGAGCAGTACGGCCAGCAGCCGTACCCCCAGCCGGGCCAGTACGGGCAGCAGCCCTACGGGCCGCCGGGGCAGTACGGCCAGCCCGGTCAGTACGGGCAGCAGCCACCGCCCGGGTACGGCCAGGCGCCTCCGTACAACCCGTACCCCCAGCAGCAGCCGCAGTACGGGCAGCCGGGCCAGTACGGCCAGTACGGCGGGCAGCCCGGTCAGTACGGCCAGCCGCAGGCGTACAACCCGTACGGCCAGCCCGGCCAGTACGCCGGCACCCCGTTCGGCGGCGACGCAGCAGGCCTCGGTCCGGACGACGGCGCCCGGGTCTCGCGGCCGGGGCTCATGGTCCTGTCGCTGGTGCTGCTGATCCTCAGCGCGCTCCCGTTCCTCGCGGCCGGGGTGCTGCTGGTCGCCGCACCGCTGAACGCCGACACGATCCCACCCGGGTACGAGGAGCAGCTGGCGCAGGCCGGGCTCACCCCGGAGATGGCCGTCTCGGCCCTGCGCGGGGGTGCGGCCGTCATCCTGGTGGTGGCGCTGCTCTACGTCCTGTTCGCCGTGCTGACGTTCATGGGGCGCAACTGGGCGCGCATCGTCCTGACGATCATGACGGGCGGGTTCACCCTGCTGATGTTGCTCGGCATGTTCGGCGGGGCCGGAGGCGACGCGGGCAGCATGGTGTTCATCCTGCTCGTCGTGGTTGCTTCGGTCGGCGGCACGATCATCACGTTCCTGCCGGAGCCGAGCCGCTGGTTCCGGAGCGCGCACTAGACAGCAGGTCCCGGGCCACACCGCCCGGGGCTCGGATGTGAGACTGGCGTTCGTGGCTAGCTCGCCGATCCCGTCCGGCCCGGAGGCCGCCGCTCGCACCGAGGCCTCGCGCCGCCTGTTCGAAAGGGCGTCCGCCGCGATCCCCGGCGGGGTGAACTCCCCGGTCCGGGCGTTCTCCGCGGTCGGCGGCACACCGCGGTTCATCGTGTCCGCGTCGGGCCCGTGGCTCACCGACGCCGACGGCAACCGCTACGTCGACCTCGTCAGCTCGTGGGGTCCGATGATCCTCGGGCACGCGCACCCCGCTGTGGTCGACGCGGTGCGCTCGGCCGCCGGGCAGGGTCTGTCGTTCGGGGCGCCGACGCCCGCCGAGGTGGAGCTGGCCGAGGAGATCATCGGCCGGGTCGAACCGGTGGAGCAGGTGCGGCTGGTCAACTCCGGCACCGAGGCCACGATGAGCGCGATCCGGCTGGCGCGCGGGATCACCGGCCGCCGCGGCATCGTCAAGTTCGCGGGCTGCTACCACGGGCACGTCGACGCGCTCCTCGCCCAGGCCGGCTCCGGGGTGGCCACGCTCGGCCTGCCCACCAGCCCCGGCGTCACCGGCGCGCAGGCCGCCGACACGATCGTGCTCCCGTACAACGACCTCGACGCGGTGCGGGCGGTCTTCGCCGAGCGCGGCGCCGAGATCGCGTGCGTCATCACCGAGGCCGCCGCGGGCAACATGGGCGCGATCGCCCCGCGCCCCGGCTTCAACGCGGGGCTGCGCGACATCTGCCACGAGGCCGGTGCGCTGCTGGTGGTCGACGAGGTGATGACCGGGTTCCGCGTGTCCGCCTCCGGGTGGTTCGGCCTGGACGGCGTCGCGGGCGACCTCTACACGTTCGGCAAGGTCATGTCCGGCGGCCTGCCCGCCGCGGCGTTCGGCGGCCCCGCGGCGTACATGAGCTACCTCGCCCCGGCGGGCCCCGTCTACCAGGCCGGCACGCTCTCCGGGAACCCCGTCGCCGTCGCCGCCGGTCTCGCGACCCTGCGCCTGGCCGACGCGGAGGTCTACGCGGCGCTCGACGCGAATTCGGCGCGGTTGGGCGGCCTGATCGGCGACGCGCTGAAGGCCGAGGGCGTACCGCACCGGGTCCAGTTCGCGGGCAACCTGGTCTCGGTGTTCTTCACCGACGACGAGGTGCACGACTACGCGGGCGCCCAGGCCGCCGCCACCTGGCGGTTCCCCGGCTTCTTCCACGCGCTGCTCGACCGCGGCGTGTACGCGCCGCCGAGCGCGTTCGAGGCGTGGTTCGTCTCCGCTGCGCTCGACGACGACACCTGGCAGGTCATCGCCGACGCGCTCCCGGCTGCGGCGAAGGCCGCGGCCACGGCGACCCCACCCACCGAGGCCGCGCAATGACCGGCGAGCGCACGGTCGTCCACCTGCTGCGCCACGGCGAGGTCCACAACCCCACCGCGATCCTGTACGGCCGGCTGCCCGGCTTCCACCTGTCCGAGAACGGTCGCAACCAGGCCGAGATCGTCGCGAAGGCGCTCGCCGACGCCGACGTGACGACCGTGCTGGCCTCCCCGCTCGAGCGCGCGCAGGAGACGGCCGCCCCGATCGCGGCGCTCCACGGCCTCGAGGTGCTGACGGAGGACGGGCTGCTGGAGGCCGACAACCGGTTCGAGGGCAAGACCGTGTCGGTCGGGGGCGGCGCCCTGCGCAGCCCACGCCACTGGCCGCTGCTTCGCGACCCGTTCACCCCCTCGTGGGGGGAGCCGTACCTGCAGATCGCGCACCGCATGCTCGCCGCCGTCCACCGGGCGCGGGCGCTCGCCGAGGGGCACGAGGCGGTGTGCGTGTCGCACCAGCTGCCGATCTGGACGCTGCGGCGGTTCGTCTCCGGGCAGCGGCTATGGCACGACCCGCGGCGCAGGCAGTGCGCGCTGGCGTCGCTCACCTCGCTCGTGTTCACCGGCACCGAGCTCACGCAGCTGCAGTACACCGAGCCCGCTGGGGCAAGCGACCCGAGGCGAACGGGCGCATGATCCGCCTCCTCGCGGTCGCACTCGCCGCGTTGTTCCTCGCAGGCTGCTCCTCCACGAAGGAGGCGGTCGCCACCGGCGGTGACTTCCAGTTCGTCGCGCCGGGCGGGCAGACGACGATCCTCTACGACCCGCCGGAGAGCCGCGGCACCGTCGGCGGCATCTCGGGCGACAGCCTCCTGCACGACGGCGCCACCGTCGGCCTCGACGACCACGCCGGCAAGGTCGTGGTCGTCAACATCTGGGGCTCGTGGTGCGGCCCGTGCCGGGAGGAGATGCCGGGGCTGCAGTTCGTGCAGGAGCAGACCGGCGCCGCGGTGCTCGGCATCGACGTCCGGGACGAGCGTCAGGCGGCCGCCGACTTCATCCGCGACCGGGGCGTCACGTTCGACTCGATCTTCGATCCGCCCGGTCGGGCACTGGCCCGCCTCAGCGGCTACCCGCGCAACACCGTGCCGTCCACGCTGGTGCTCGACCGGCAGCACCGGGTGGCTGCGGTGTTCCTGACGGTGGTCCGCGTGCCGGAGCTGATGCCGCTCGTCGAGCGCCTGCAGGCAGAGCCCGCCCCGGCCCCCTGACCCGAGCTCCCCACATCCGCGAGTCGCGCTGCGGATGCACGCGAGTCGCGGTCCGGGTGCATCCACTACATCTTGTAGAACCCGGTGCGGGCGCGCACTAGCACGCGGCCTACCCTCTTGGGTGATGGACCCCTCGACGACGCTCGCGGTCTCCGGACCGCTGCTGCTCGCCGCCGCCGTGGCCGTTCTGGCCGGCGCGGTGAGCTTCGCGTCGCCCTGCGTGGTCCCGCTCGTCCCGGGCTACCTGGCCTACCTCGCCGGGCTCGTCGGCGCCGACGCCCCGCCGGCCACGCCCGCCGAGGCCGAGGAGCGGCGGTCCGGCCGGTTCCGGGTCGCCGGGGCGGCCGCGCTCTTCGTCGCGGGCTTCACGGTCGTCTTCGGCGCGATCCTCACCGGCGTCGTCTGGCTCGCCGACGCGCTCGTGGCCAACGAGGCCCTGCTGCAGCGGGCGGGCGGCGTCGTGATGATCGTGATGGGGCTCGCGTTCGTCGGGCTCGTGCCCGTGCTCCAGCGGGAGAAGCGGGTGCACTGGGTGCCGCGGGCCGGGGTCTGGGGCGCGCCGCTGCTGGGTGCGGTCTTCGGTCTCGGGTGGGTGCCGTGCATCGGGCCGACGCTCGCGGGCGTCGTCGCGGTTGCGGCGGGCACCGGCGGTGGCTCGCTGCGCGGCGTCGTGCTCACGGTCGCCTACTGCGCGGGCCTCGGGCTGCCGTTCGTGCTCATCGCGCTGGGTGCCTCCCGGGCCGTGCGGGCGCTCGGCTGGCTGCGCCGCCACACCCGCGCGATCCAGCTCGCGGGCGGGACGTTGATGGTGGCGGTCGGGGTCCTCCTGGTCACCGGGCTGTGGGGCGACCTGCTGGCCCGGCTGCAGGTGTCCATCGCCGGCTTCGTCCCGGTGCTGTAGATGGCCGCGCCCACCGACAGCCCGACTCGCGCGCGCCCGGAGCGCGACTCGCGTGCACCGGCACCGCGACTCGCGGGGGTGTGGGCGGTGCTGCGCAACACGTGGCGCGGGCTCACCTCGATGCGTACCGCGCTGGTGCTGCTCTTCCTGCTGGCGCTCGCCGCCCTGCCGGGTGCCCTGCTGCCGCAGCGGTCGCTCAACCAGCGGCTCGTCGACCAGTACTTCGCCGACTACCCGTGGCTCGCGCCCACGCTCGACCGGCTCGGGTTCTTCGACCTGTTCGCCGCGCCGTGGTTCGCCGCGATCTACCTGCTGCTGATGATCTCGCTGATCGGCTGCGTGCTGCCGCGCACCCTCGAGCACGTCGGGGCGATGCGGGCCGAACCGGTGGTCACCCCGCGCAACCTGGCGCGGATGCCGCACCACGCGAGCGCCACCCTCGACGTCGGCATCGACGAGGCCGCCGAGCGCGTCCGCTCCCGGTTGCGCGGCTGGCGGCGCGTCGAGCGGCCGGACGGGGAGGGACGCACGGTCTCCGCGGAGAAGGGCTACCTGCGCGAGGCCGGCAACCTGCTGTTCCACCTGAGCCTGATCGGCCTGCTCATCGGCTTCGCGGCCGGCAAGCTCTTCGGCTACGAGGGCCAGGTCATCGTCATGTCGGGCGGCGGCCAGTTCTGCAACACCGGCATCCTCGGCTACGACACTTTCCGCGCAGGCCTGCGCGTCGACGGCACCGACCTCACCCCGTTCTGCGTGCGGCTCGACGACTTCCAGGCGGACTTCCTGCCGAACGGGCAGGCCGACAGCTTCCGCGGCTCGCTGTCCTACCAGAGCGCTGAGGACGTCGAAGCGGGCGTCGACCAGTGGCGCACCCACGAGCTGGAGGTCAACGACCCCCTGCGGGTCGACGGCAACCGCGTCTACCTGCTCGGCCACGGGTACGCGCCGCGCTTCACCGTGACGTGGCCGGACGGGCAGCAGCGCACGGGCGAGATCCAGTGGCGGCCGGTGGACCAGGCGACCCTGCTGTCGGAGGGCGCCACGAAGTTCGAGCCGCCGGGCGTCACCGACGACGAGAAGCGGCGCACCTCCCAGCTCGCCGTCACTGGCCTGTTCGCCCCCACGTCGTCCGGCGGGGACGTCGTCACCTCCGTGTTCCCGGCCCTGCTGGCCCCCGAGGTCGCGGTCGACGTGCTGCGCGGTGACCTCGGGCTCGACGACGGCCGCGGGCAGTCGATCTTCCAGGTGGACCAGCGCATGGTCGACTCGGGTGCTCTCACCCGGGTGGCGCGGGCCAACCTGGTGCCCGGCGGGTCGCTCACCCTCGACGACGGCACCGTCGTCCGCTTCGACGGCGTGCAGAACTGGGCGTACCTGCAGATCAGCTACGACCCGGGCCAGGAGGCCGTGCTCGTGTTCGCCGTGCTCCTGCTCGGCGGCCTCGGCCTCTCGCTGACGATCCGCAGGCGCCGGTTCTGGGCTCGGCTCACGCCGGCCGAGGACGGCGCCCGCACCGTCGTCGAGCTCGGCGGGCTGGCCCGCACCGACCGCGCGGGCTACGGCGAGGAGTTCGACCGCTTGCGCGCGGACCTGCTGAAATCACCGGAGGACTGATGCTCGTCGAACTCGCGACCTTCAGCGACCGCCTCTTCGTGGCGGCCGCGGGGATCTACGCGCTGGCGATGATCTTCCACGCCGTCGAGTTCGCGGCGGGTCGGGCGAAAGTGCCCGTGCTGGTCGGCGCAGCCGAAGCGGACGATGCGCCCGCGGGTGAGCCCGTGCGCAACCGCCCCGAGCGGTTCGGCCGGATGGCCGTCGCGCTGACCGTGCTCGGTGCGGCGCTGCAGCTCGCGTCGATCGCCACCCGCGGGATCGCGGCCGAGCGGTGGCCGATGGGCAACATGTACGAGTTCATCGCGGCGATCTGCCTCGCGGCGGTCGTCACGTGGCTGGTCGTGCTGCGCCGCTCGCCCGTGGTGCGGCCTGCGGGACCGTTCGTGCTGTTCCCGGTGCTCGTGCTGATGGCACTGGCCGGGTCGGTGCTCTACGCGCCCGCGGGGCCCGTGGTGCCGCCGCTGCGTTCGTACTGGATGAGCATCCACGTCAGCACGATCAGCATCTCGTCCGGACTGCTGATCTTCTCGGGTGTTGCCAGCCTGCTGTTCCTGCTGCGCCGTTCGGGTTGGCTCGACCCGGTCGCCGAGAAGCTGCCGGCCGCCGATGCGCTCGACCGCCTCGCCTACCGCGTCACGATCGTCGCGTTCCCGCTGTTCACGTTCGCGATCATCACCGGGGCGATCTGGGCGGAGGCGGCCTGGGGCCGGTTCTGGGGCTGGGACCCGAAGGAGACGGTTGCGTTCGTCTCCTGGGTGATCTACGCGGCTTACCTGCACGCGCGGGCGACAGCGGGCTGGCGCACCGGTCGGGCGGCGTGGGTGAACGTCGCCGGCTTCGCTACGATCATCTTCAACCTCTTCTTCATCAACATGGTCGTCGCCGGTCTGCACTCGTACGCCGGGGTGGGCTGACGCCGAGTGACACGCCGCCACCCGGCCGCGCCTCGACCCCGGGCATTCGGCCGACTACCGTCGGCGTCCGTGTGGGGGTTCGGCGGTCGACTCGATGCGCTCGGTGGGATGTACTGATGACAGAGCGTCAAACCAGTGACGATCGGGACTTCCCCGACGGCTCCGTGGGCCGGTACGTCCGCGAGCGCTGGGGCGCCACCACCCCTTCTGCCTCCCGAGCCGCGCCGACGCCGGTCGCGCCTGAGCCGCCCGCACCGCGCTCCGACCCCGACCTCGACCCGCCCGGCTCGGACGAGCCCGGTGTGGGCGACCGGACCATGCCCAACGACCTCCTGCGGGTCGACGGCCGCGTGGCGGACCCGCCCGCAGAGGTGCCACCCGCGGGGCCCCGCACCCCGCCCCGCGGCACCGCACGCTGGGTCGACCCCGGCGCCGTGGCCGCCCAGGAGGCGCAGCGCGCCCGCAGCGGTCGCGCTGCCAGCCCGGACCTGGCCACCGCGCGGGTGCTGACGCCCACGCGCAGGCCCCCGCAGTCCGGCTGGCGGCGGGCCGTCTACCTCCTGTCCGGGCGCCTGATCAACCCCGGCGAGAGCCCGGCCGACATCCGCAAGCGGGAGCTGACGGCGCGGGTCAACCGCCCCCTGCTCGGCTGCTACAAGATCGCGGTCCTCAGCCTCAAGGGCGGCGTCGGCAAGACCACGGTCACCGCCACGCTCGGCGCCACGTTCGCCTCGCTGCGCGGCGACCGGGTGGTGGCGGTCGACGCCAACCCCGACCGCGGCACGCTCAGCCAGAAGATCCCGCTCGAGACCAGTGCCACCGTGCGCAACCTGCTGCGCGACGCGCAGCGGGTGCGGCGCTACAGCGACGTGCGCGCGTACACCTCACAGGGTCCCTCGCGCCTCGAGGTGCTGGCGAGCGAGCAGGACCCCGCGGTGTCGGAGGCGTTCAGCGAGGACGACTACCGCCGCACCGTCACCCTGCTGGAGCACTTCTACAACATCGTGCTCACCGACTGCGGCACCGGACTCATGCACTCGGCGATGTACGGCGTGCTCGGGCTCGCCGATCAGCTGATCATCGTGTCGTCCGGTTCGATCGACGGGGCGCGCAGCGCGTCGGCCACGATGGACTGGCTGGACGCGCACGGCCACGGCGACCTGGTGAAGAACTCCGTCGCAGTGATCAACTGCGTGCACCGCTCGGCGGGCGGGGTGGATCTCGGGAAGGTGGCAGAGCACTTCGCGGCGCGCTGCCGCACCGTGACCCGGGTCCCGTTCGACGCCCACCTCGAGGAGGGCGCCGAGGTGGACCTCGATCGGCTGGAGCCGGCCACCCGCCTCGCGCTGCTGGAGGTCGCGGCCGCGGTGGCCGACGCCTTCGAGGGGCCCCCGGCCTGACCACGATGGCCGGGCGGGCCTCCTCGGTATCCCGGTATCAGGCCCCGGGCGGCTCGTCGCGCCTGCGGACCTTCTCGTCGAGCTGACGCAGGAACTCGGGATCGTCGTCCGGGCCGCTCACGCGCGGTGCGCGACCCGGTCCGGTGACCGGGCCACGGCGTGGGGGCTGCGGGAGTTCTACGGCGCCGGAGTTCATCGCCTTCCACAGCACCAGAGCGATGATCGCGGCGCCGACGAATGCGATGAGGAACAACATTGTCGAACCACCTCCGCACCCGAGGTTAGCCGAGGACGCGCGGGGGCGGGGTGAAGTGCTGCGAACGGGGCGCGTTCAGGGGCGGGCGGGCGGCAGGGTGGCCTCGCTCGTGAGGTCGGCCAGCATGCTGCGCACCTCGGACTCGCGGAAGCGCCGGTGGCCGCCGGGCGTGCGGATCGAGCCGATCCGGCCGGCCGAGGCCCAGCGGGTGACCGTCTTGGGGTCGACCCGGAAGAGAGCGGCCACCTCGCCGGGGGTGAGCAGGCGCTCGTTGCTGCCGGTGTGCGCCGTGATCGACATCAAAGACCTCCCAGAACGTGGTGCTTCCGGGCCATCGTGACACCTCGGACCCCAGGTACTCGAACGGTTGTCTGCAGGTAAAGGGCTCTTAAAGGACGAACCGGACAGGTCGCCCCGGCTACCCGGAGCGGTTCCCCGCCCCGGTCGTACGCTCGGTGCATGTCGTCGCCGACCCCCACGGAGCGGCAGCCGGGCCTGGCCGCCACCGTGGCGCTCTACACGGCCGCGCGTCTCGCGCTGGTCGCCCTCGTCACCGCGGTGCTGGTCGTGACCGGCGTGCCGTTCGTCCTCGCGCTGCTGATCGCGCTGATCGTGGCGTTGCCGCTGTCGATGGTCCTCTTCCGCGGGCTGCGGGCCCGGCTGGACAGCGCGGTGAACACGGCCCGGGAGCGCCGGGGCCGGGAGCGGGAGGCCCTGCGGGCGAAGCTGCGTGGCGACGCGCCTGCTGCGGAGCCGCCCGCCGGGTCAGACGAACCGGCCGACCGCGAGGCCGATCGCGGTCAGCAGTGACCAGGCCAGCAGCAGCACCCCGGTCTGGGCCAGCACCCGGATGAGCTTCTTGCCCTCCGCGCCACGCAGGACGTCCCGGATCGGGAGCACCGCGAACGGCAGCGCGAGCAGGGCGAGCAACATCGGCCAGCTGCGCAGCCCGGCACCGGCGGAGACCAGGAACGGCAGCAGCGTCAGCGCCGCGTAGAGGCGGCGGGTGTCGCGGTCGCCCATCCGAACTGCCAGGGTGCGCTTGCCGACGGCGGCGTCGGTGGGGATGTCGCGCAGGTTGTTGGCCACCAGCACCGCGCTCGTGAGCATGCCCACGCCGATCGCGGTGACCACGGCGAGCGGCCCGGGCGGGCCGCTCTGCGTGAGCACGGTGCCGAGCACGCCCACGAGCCCGTAGAAGACGAAGACCGCGATCTCCCCGAACCCCAGGTAGCCGTAGGGGCGTGAGCCGCCCGTGTAGAACCAGGCGGCCACGATGCAGATCGCGCCCACGGCGATCAGCCACCACTCCTGGCTCAGTGAGATCAGCGTCAAGCCCGCCAGCCCGGCCACCCCGAACGCGAAGAACGCCGCGGTCCGCACGGTCGACGGGGCGGCGAGGTGCGACCCGACCAGCCGCAGCGGCCCGACGCGGTCGTCGTCGGTGCCGCGGATGCCGTCGGAGTAGTCGTTCGCGTAGTTGACGCCGATCATGAGCGAGACCGCGACCACCAGCGCGAGCAGCGCCCGCCCCGGTGCGACGACCCCGTGCCCGATCGCTGCTCCGGTACCGGCGATGACGGGGGAGAGGGCGGTCGGCAGGGTGCGTGGTCGAGCACCCTCCACCCACTGCGCGATCGTGGCCACATGCGCACGTTATCCCGCGTCCGGAGGCCAACCCCCGCCGCCTGCGCACCCCGACTCGCGTGCACCGCGACCGCGACTCGCGCACAGGGGGGTGCTGGATCCCGCGAGTCGCGCTCTCGGTGTGCGTGAGTCGCGCTCCGGGTGCGCGAGTCAGGGCGTGGGGGTCGGGGGGCAGGGGCCGGCCGCCGGCGGGTGCGGGACGGCGGAGGCCTCCACGTACATGTTCCGGCCGATCCGCAGCCACTGGTCCTGCACGCACTGCACGGGGACGGAGGCGCGGCCCGCCGCCAGCCCGACGACGTGGGCCGCGGCGTCGGGGGCGGCGCGTACGTCGGTGTCGGCCTCGACCGTCGCCAGGCTCTCCTTGCCGGTCCACAGGTACTCGACGTCGACCCAGGAGTTGTTCCTGAGGCCGAGCGCGTCCCAGAAGACGCCGTCGCCCAGGTCGATGCCGGCGGGGTTGGCGACCCTGCGGTCGTACTGGTCCTTCCCGCCGTTGTAGCCGGTCTGGTGGGCGGCCTGGGCCTGCGGCAGTCCCTGTGGCAGATCGCCCCACTGCTGCCGGTGGCGGCCCGGGTTCCAGTAGTCGTCGCGCGTGTTCCACGGCCCGACGTCCCAGACGGGCGCGAACGCGCAGCGGCCGGTCGGTGCGCACACCTTCACCGAGTAGTCGCTCCTGCCGCGCGGCGACAGCGACCGGCGGGACGGCAGTGCCACGAAGTGGTCGCGGTCGCCGATCACGTGCCCGTTCGCCGTCTTGCGGCCGACGAGCCCCTCGCGCGTCGCGAAGACCCGGTAGGAGAGCGCGTGCGCTCGTCCGTCGGACTCGGCCCGGCCGGGCGGCGCAGGACGGGCGGTCAGGGTGACGTCGCGGACGGTCGGCCCGGCCGCCGGGTCGCCGGAGAGGACGAGCCTGGCCTGCACCTCAGCCGAGGCGGTCGGGAGCAGGACGACCGGACCGTCGCGTTCGGGGGTGGCCGGGATCCACTCCGTCCACCCGCCGGTGCCGCGGCGCCCCCGTACGTCGACGGTGGCGGTCGCGTCCGCCGGTACCTCGCCCGTCACCGCGACCGCGACGTGGTCGGTCGCCACCGCGAGCCGCCGGGCGGGAAACGTCAGCAGGCCCGTCGGTTGGGCCGGGGCGCCCGCGGGCGCGCCTTCCGCGACGGCGACGAACGCGGAGCTCGGGTCGATGCGGGCAACGCCATCGGCGAGCACGATGCCCGAGGCCTCCCCCTGCCGGAGGTCCGCGGTCCAGGACACGGGCGGCGGGCCCGCCGCTGCCGGCGTCGTGGGGCCGAGCGCGACGGTGCTCGCGATGCCGAGCAGCGCGGTCGCGGTTCCCCACCTCATGCGGTCGTCCTCGGTGCTCTTGTGACAGGTGCTTCTCAAGAGGCAGGAGACCTAAACGCTGCGTCTTCGTCAATCAACGCAGAGTGACAGGACCGAAGGGGTGTAGCGCGAGGTCAGCCGGTTCGGGGGTGTGAAGCGGTGCTGTTCGGGGCAGGGGCGTCCTCGGCGGTGATCAACCGGGCCGTCGCCGCCCGATCGGGCTTGCCGATGCCGCGCAGCGGGATCCGGGGCACGGCCCTGAGGACCCTGGGCACCGCGGCCCGCCCCAGCTCGGCGCGGACCGCGCCCCGCAGCCGCTCGGCGAACGCAGGGTCGAGAGCGCCGTCGAGCACCACCGCCGCCGCCACCACCTGCCCCCACTCGGCGTCGGGCACCCCCACGACACAGGCGGCGGTCACGCCGTCCTGGGCGGTGAGCACCCTCTCCACCGCCGCAGGCGCGACGTTCTCCCCACCCGTGATGATCATGTCGTCGGCCCGCCCGAGCACCTCCAGCCGCCCGTCCCGCCAGCGGCCGAGGTCGCCGGTGCGGAACCACCCGTCGGCGAACGCGGCCGCCGTGAGCCGGGGGTCGCCGAGGTAGCCGTCGGCGAGGGTGGGGCCGCCGAGCCGGATCCGCCCGCCGTCCTCCAGGTCGACGCGCACCCCGGCGAGCGGGACGCCGTCGTAGACGCAGCCGCCAGCGGTCTCGCTCATCCCGTAGGTCGTGACGACGGCGACGCCATCGGCCACGGCCCGCTCGTGCAGCTGCGCCGGGAGGGCCGCCCCGCCGACGAGCACCGCGGCATAGCTGTGCAGCGCGTCCAGAGCGGCGCCACCCGCGTCGAGCAGCCTGCCCAGCTGGGTGGGCACCAGGCTCGTGCAGCGCCGGGCAGTGCCGAGCGCGTGCGTGGCAGCGGCGAACGCGTCGGTGCGGAAGCCGGTGCGCAGGTCCTGCACCACCGGCGGGGCGCCTGCGAGCAGGGAACGGACGACGACCTGGACGCCCGCGACGTGCTGGGCGGGCAGCGCGAGCAGCCACCGGGCGGGACCGCCGATGCGTTCGGCCGTGGCGTGCGCCGAGGCCTGCAACGCGGCGGCCGAGAGCACCACGTGCTTCGCGGTGCCCGTCGACCCGGAGGTGGCGATCACGACAGCGGCCCCCTCTCCCGGATCACCCGCGACCCCGGTCTCACCGGGGCCGACCGGCAGCACCGCGGGGCCGCCCGCGATGGCGTCGCGCAGTGCGGTGACGAGCCCGCCGACGGTTTCGGGGGAGCCGTCGACGGGCACCGTCCTCAGTAGTGCCACGGGTACGGGGCCCAGTCCGGCTCGCGCTTCTGCAGGAACGCGTCGCGGCCCTCGACCGCCTCGTCCGTCATGTACGCGAGCCGCGTGGCCTCCCCGGCGAACAGCTGCTGGCCGACCAGCCCGTCGTCGATGAGGTTGAAGGCGTACTTGAGCATTCGCTGGGCCGTCGGCGACTTGCGGTTGACCTCGCGCGCCCATTCGAGCGCCACCTTCTCCAGGTCGGCGTGCGGCACGACGGCGTTGACCATGCCCATCCGGTGGGCCTCCTCCGCCGTGTACTCGCGCCCGAGGAAGAAGATCTCGCGGGCGAACTTCTGGCCCACCTGCCGGGCCAGGTACGCCGAGCCGTAGCCGCCGTCGAACGACCCGACGTCGGCGTCGGTCTGCTTGAACCGGGCGTGCTCGGCGCTGGCGAGCGTCATGTCGCACGTGACGTGCAGCGAGTGGCCGCCACCCGCGGCCCAGCCGGGCACGACCGCGATCACGATCTTCGGCATGAAGCGGATGAGCCGCTGGCACTCCAGGATGTGCAGGCGGCCGGCCCGGGCGGGGTCGACCGTCTCCGCGGTGTCACCGGAGGCGTACTGGTATCCGGTGCGCCCGCGGATGCGCTGGTCGCCTCCCGAGCAGAACGCCCACCCGCCGTCCTTGGGCGAGGGCCCGTTGCCGGTGAGGAGCACGCAGCCGACGTCGGGGGTCTGCCGGGCGTGGTCGAGGGCGCGGTAGAGCTCGTCCACCGTGCCGGGCCGGAACGCGTTGCGGACCTCGGGACGGTGGAACGCGATCCGCACCGCGCCCGTGTCGACGGCCCGGTGGTAGGTGATGTCGGCGAAGTCGAAGCCGTCGACCGGGCGCCACGCGCCCGGGTCGAACAGCTCGGACGGCGAGTCAGGATCCACGTCCCGACCCTATTCCGCCCCCGTCCTCGTCCCTCGTGCTCGTCGCGACGCCGAGGGTGGGTGCGGTGCCGGGTCCGGCAGCAGAAGAGCGGCCGCCCGGCCGGACCACTCGACGAGCACGAGCGTGGCATCGTCCTGCAGCTCGATACCGCGGTGCCGGCGCACGGCGTGGGTGAGCCTGCGCAGCGTCTCCGGCGCGGGCAGGCCGTCGGCGGCCGCGCGCTCGGCCAGCTCGACCAGCCGGTCGATGCCGAACTCAGCGCCATCGGCGTCCCGCGCCTCCACCACGCCGTCGCTGTGCAGGAGCAACCGGTCGCCCGGCTCGAGGAGCTCCTCGGCAGGCTCAGCGGTCTGCGGGGCGATCGACGCGATCCGTCCGAACGGCATCCGGCGGGCGCCGTCCAGGCTGCGCACGGCGCGGCCGCTGCGCAGCAGCACCGGGGCGGGGTGCCCGGCGACGAGGTAGCGCAGCCGCCCGGTGACGAGGTCGAGCCGGGCCAGCACCCCCGTGACGAACCGGAAGTCGGGGAACTCCCCGACGAGCGCCCTGTCGATGCGGTCGGCGACGCCGAGCAGATCCATGCCTTCGCGGCGGGCGGTCCGTGCCGCGGCGAGCGCGACGGAGGTGGTGAGACCGGCGCTCAGGTCGTGCCCCGACGAGTCGAAGATCGAGAACTGGGCCTCGTCGGAGGCGACGGCGTAGTCGAAGGCGTCCCCTCCCACGTCGTACGCGGGCTCGAGGAGGGCCGCGATGGCCAGCGACTCGGTGCCGACGGTCAGCGGCGGCAGCAGCCGCCACAGCAGCTCACCCGCCACCGACATCGGCTGGGCGCGCTGAACGGTCGCCAGGTGGTCGCTGTGCTGGAGCTTGGACGCGAGGACGTGGGCGAGCGTGCTGCCGATGACCGTGCACCGCGCCGCGAACTGCGGGTCCAGGGCCACGGGTGCGCCGGCCGGCACCTGCAGGCGGAACACGCCGAGACGCTCGACACCGTCGACAAGCGGGACCCAGATGACGTGGTCGTCGCCCTCGGCTCCCTCGACCACCGTTCCCAGCTGGTACGCCCGGCCGGCGAGGGTGCCGTCGGCGCGGACCGCCGGGACGTCCGGCCGCAGTGGCCGCAGCTCGACCTGCTCGTGGTCGACGAGGTAGACCTCGGCGTGCAGGCGGAGCGGCGCGAGGGCCTCGTCGAGCGCGGACGCGATCGCGTCCCCCGTGAGGAGGTGCGATCGCTCGATCAGGTCGAGCAGCGTCTGCTGCCAGCATGCGTCGAGATCGATCACGGCCGTCTCCAACCACGGATCGGGTTCGCAAGCCTAAGGCCATCCTCCCCGGCTGCGCGCGAACGATCCGCCTGTCCCCTCGGGGCCACGTCGCGCGCGAATCGGTTTCGGGACGGGGACCGGGGTGACCCGGGCGACGTCCAGTCGACACGAAGAGGAGCGGGGATGTTCTTCCATCGCCAGGAGCTGCAGTTCAAAGCCACCCCTGACCAGCCGGACGCCGTGTACGCGCGCAAGCTACAGGAGGTTCTGGGCGGCCAGTACGGGGAGATCACCGTTGCGATGCAGTACATGTTCCAGGGCTGGAACATGCATCTGCCCGGCAAGTACCGGGACCTGGTCTTCGGGATCGGCGCCGAGGAGTTCGGGCACGTCGAGATGCTCGCGACGATGATCGCGCAGCTGCTGGAGAAGGCTCCCCTCGGCGTCACCGAGGATGCCGTGCAGGACGACCCGACCGTGGCCGCCGTCGTCGGTGGGATGGACATCCAGCACGCGATCGTGGCCGGCGCGGGCGCGCGTCCCGTGGACAGCCAGGGCAACCCGTGGCAGGGCTCGTACATCACGGGGAGCGGCAACCTGCTGGCCGACTTCACCGCCAACGCGAACGCCGAGATGCAGGGCCGCATCCAGGTTGCCCGGCTCTACCACATGACCGACGACTCCGGCGTGCGCGACCTGCTGTCGTTCCTCCTCGCCCGCGACACCATGCACCAGAACATGTGGGCCGCCGCTGCGAAGGAGCTGCAGGAGGAGGGGTACGAGCAGATGCCGACGCCGAGCAACTTCCCGCAGTCGAACGAGTACCGCGAGGTCTCCTACCAGTACCTGAACTTCAGCGACGGTGAGGCGGCGTCGAAGGGCAGCTGGGCGTCCGGGCCGACGCCGGACGGCAAGGGCGAGTTCAGCTACCACGACGGCCCGACCACCACCGCTCCGATGCCCCCGCCCACCCGGCCCGACGCCCGCATGTACGGCACCAGCGACGTGCCCAACCCCGTCGAGAAGGCGGCGGGCACCGTGCAGGACAAGCTCAACAAGGAGTAGGGGGGACTCCCGGGCTGCGGCCACGACGGGCCGGTTCGTCGTGGTCGCAGCCGCCCGGCCTACCTGCCCCATCGATCAGTGACGCCGATTGACGGCTCGCTGCCGGGGTGCGACGGTCGAGCGATCAGTCCCTCGGCGTCGAGAGGATCATGATGGCGACCGCGAACAAGGTGAGCGTGATCCACTGCGGTGCGATGACCGCCGACCTGACCTGGCTGTTGCTCAAGCCCGGCCGATCGATCACGGACCGCAGCCACAAGGACGGGCCGGCCCCGTGGGTCGACGTCCCCTCGCACTGCGTGCTCGTCGAGACCGACGAGGGCAAGCTGCTGTGGGACACCAGCTGCCCGCGTGACTGGGAGGAGCGGTGGGGGCCGACCGGCCTCCAGGAGTTCTTCCCCTACGACCACGTGAGCGAGGAGGAGTACCTCGACTCGCGGCTGAACCAGATGGGCGTCGGCCTCGACGAGATCGACTACGTCGTCCTCTCGCACCTGCACTTCGACCACGCCGGAAACGCCCAGATGTTCAAGAACACCGGCGCGAAGCTCGTGTGCAACCAGCGGGAGAAGGACTTCGCGTTCGGCTTCGAGGGGCTCTTCACCGGCGCGCACCTCAAGACCGACTACGAGGGCCTCGAGTTCGAGACCGTCTCCGGGGACACCGAGCTACTCCCCGGCGTGACGTTGATCGAGACCCCGGGCCACACCGTCGGGTGCATGTCGATGCAGGTGGACCTGCCCGACAGCGGAACGATGATCTTCACGTCCGATGCCGTGTACATGGGTGAGAGCTACGGGCCGCCCGCGACACCCGCCGCGATCGTCAACAACCTGGAGCAGTTCTACGCGTCCGTCGAGAAGCTGCGGGGAATCCAGCAACGGACAGGCGCGCAGATGGTGTTCGGCCACGACGCCGAGCAGATCCACCAGCTGCGCACGGCACCGGAGGGGTCGTACACATGACCGGAGTGGACCTGTCCGAAGAGACGATCTTCACGTGGGGTGCGCCGCCGCTGAAGTTCGGCGCGGGCGCGTCCGACGAGGTCGGCTTCGAGATGTCGGGCTACGGGGTGCGGCGGGTCCTGATCATCACCGACGCGGGCATCCACGCGCTGGGCATCCCGGAGCGGATCGCCGACAACCTGCGCCGCTACGACATCGAGTCGGAGATCTTCGACGGCGTGCACGTCGAGCCGACCGACGACTCGATGGTCAAGGCCACCGAGTACGCCCGCGCGCAGGGGCCGTGGGACGGGTTCGTCGCCGTCGGCGGCGGGTCGGCGATCGACACCGCCAAGGCGATCAACCTGCTCACCAGCCATCCCGGCGAGCTGATGGACTACATCAACAAGCCGATCGGTGCGGCGAAGACGCCGCCGGGGCAGCTCAAGCCCCTCGTCGCGATCCCGACGACCGCGGGCACCGGCTCGGAGTCCACCGCCATGTGCGTGCTGGACATCCTGTCGATGAAGGTCAAGACCGGGATCAGCCACTGGCGGCTGCGCCCCACGCTGGCCGTGATCGACCCGCTGCTGACGATGAGCCTCCCGCCCGAGGTCACGGCCGCGTCCGGAATGGACATCGTCTGCCACGCCCTCGAGTCGTACACCGCGCGCTGGTACACCACCTTCGACCGGAAGAAGCCCGAGGAGCGGGTGACGTACTGCGGTTCGAACCCGGTGTCCGACCTGTGGTGCGAGAAGTCACTCGGCCTGCTCGCCCAGTCGTTCCGCACGGCGGTGCACCGCGGCGCGGACGACGTCGAGGCGCGCTCGAACATGATGATGGCCGCCACGTTCGCCGGCATGGGCTTCGGCAACTCGGGCGTGCACATCCCGCACGCCAACGCCTACCCGATCGCCGGGATGGTGAAGGACTACCGGCCTGCGGGCTACCCGCAGGAGGAGCCGATGGTGCCGCACGGCCAGTCCGTGTCGCTGACGGCGCCGGAGGCCTTCCGGTTCTCCTTCGACAGCGCCCCGGAACGGCACCTGCGCGCCGCCGAGCTGCTCGACCCGCGGGCGGACAAGGCGAACGACCAGCGCGAGCAGCTCCCCACCGTGCTGATCTCGCTGATGCGCGACATCGGGATCCCGAACGGCATCGGCGGGGTCGGCTACACCGAGGCGGACGTGCCCGACCTCGTGCCCGGCACGATGAAGCAGCAGCGGCTGCTCGCCACCTGCCCCAAGACGCCCACCGAGGACGACATCGCGGACATCCTCACCAAGTCCGTCGAGAACTGGTAGCCGTGCCCATCTACGTCTACCGGTGCGACTGCGGCGAACGCTTCGAGCGGCTCGTCGGCATCGGCGCGCCCGCGCCGGACTGCCCGGCCTGCGGGGGCGCCCCGAAGAAGATCCCGGCCGGCCCGAGCCTCCTGGGCCAGGCCGGGGCCGGGCTCGCCAAGGAGCAGATGCCGCAGACCTGGCGCGGCACCTACAACGGCGACCGCGAGTACGTCACGAAGCTGCGGCACCAGTGGGACCAGCGGCAGCGGCTCGAGGCGAAGCACCCGGAGCTCGCGGGTGACCAGCGGCCGATCATCGCGCACGAGGGCCGGTTCCACGGCGCGCCGCTGCGGGCGGGGGACCCGGTGCCGGGGCCCGGTCAGGCTCACGGGCACGGGCACGGCCACACGCCGGATAAACCCTCGGACGGAGGCGCAGGCGGGGTGTCAGCAAAGCCACCTTCCTGACGCTGGAGGACAGCAAGGTGGCTTTGCTGACACCACGGCCGACTTGCGGGCCCGGCCGGGGGCTGCCGCCTGGTGAGCGGCCCGCGCGCCCGGGGCTCACGTCGGCGGGTTGTCCAGGTACTGGGCCTCACCGTTGCCGAACGACCAGTCGCCGAGCCCGTTCTCGACGAGGGCGACGAACAGGTTGCGCGGCTCGACCCCGGCGTCCGCCGCGTGCTTCGCGAGCGCGCGGTAGAACGCGCGCTTCTGCTCGTCGGTGCGTCCGCGCCGCAGGAAGACCTGTACGAACACCACGCCGTCGTCGCGCTGGACCCCGAGGTAGCCGGGGTCGTACACGACCTGGTCGGTGCCGGCGCCGCGCAGCACCTGGAACCGGTCGTCGGACGGGATGCCGAACGCGTCGACGAGCGCCGCGTGCAGGGCGTCGCCGATCGCGGTGAGCTGCTGCGGGTCCGCCGCGACGGCGTCGACTCGGACGAGGGGCATGTCGGTGTCTCCGATCAGTGGGTTGGGGTCGTGAGCAGGGAGAGGAGTCCGTGGCAGGCGCGTTCGAGCGTGTCGGCGTCATCGCTGAGCCGGGACGTGACGTAGCCGCCCTGCACGACGGCGCAGATCGCCTCGACGACGCCGTCGACGTCGTCGGTTCCGGTCGCGCGCACGGCAGGCCGGAGCAGGCTGCGCAGGTGGGCGAAGTAGGCGCTGATGGGTGCTCGGAGCGCGTCGTTCGCCCGTACCTCCGGGTCGAACGCGAGCCGGCCGAGGCGGCAGCCGTCGAGCGCGGTCCGCGGCTTGGTCAGGTATGCCCGCAGCTGATCGGCGCCGGTCTCGTGCGCGGAGAACAGCTCGTCGGTCTCCTCGGTGAGGTCCGCGGCGAGGCCCGCGATCGCCGCCTCGGCCCACTCGGCCTTCGACCCGAAGTGGTGGTAGAGGCTGCCCTGCCCGACGCCGCTGCGGGCGAGCAGCATGTTCGGGCTGGTGGCCTCCACGCCGCGGTCCCACACGAGCTGTTTCGCGGCGTCGAGCAGTTTGGTCCGTGCACTCACGGCTACATACCTACTAGTAGGTATGGTCGTCCGTCAACTAGGGTTCGGGGAATGAGTCGGGCGCTCGTACTCGGAGGCGGTGGGATCACCGGGGTCGCCTGGGAGCTCGGGATGCTGTGCGGGCTCCGGGACCACGGCCTCGACCTCGCAGACACGGACCTGATCGTGGGCACGTCCGCGGGGGCGATCGTCGGGACGCAGCTCGCGACCGGCGTCGACCCGGAGGAGCGCTACGCCGCCCAGCTCGTGCCGCCGGACGGGGAGGCGGCCGCCGCGCTCGGTACGGGCGCGATGCTGCGGCTCGGCCTCGCCGCGATCGCCGGCGGCCGCGACCCCCAGCGCATGCGCGCCCGGATCGGCGGATTCGCGCTCCGCGCGCGCACCGGTCCTGCATCCGATCGGATCGCCGTGATCGGGCGGCGGCTCCCCGTGCACGAGTGGCCGCTGCGGGCCCTGCGGGTCACCGCGGTGGACGCCGAAACCGGTGAGTTCGTCGTGCTCGACCGCGACTCCGGTGTGCCCCTCGTGGAGGCGGTGGCGGCGAGCTGTGCCGTCCCCGGCGTCTGGGCGCCGGTGAGCACGGGCGGGCGCCACCTCGTCGACGGCGGGCTGCGCTCGCCGGCCAACGCCGACCTCGCCGCCGGGTACGACCAGGTGGTGGTCCTGGCCCCGATCGTGCGCGCGATCGGCCCGATGATCGGCGTCGGCGCGCAGGTCGCCGAGCTGCGCGCGCAAGGGGCGCGGGTGGCGCTCGTCAACCCCGACGCCGAGGCGCTGGCCGCGATCGGGCGCAACGTGCTGGACCCGGCACAGCGGGCCGCGGCGGCCCGCGCCGGGCGCAGGCAGGCGGCGGGCGTGACGGCCCAGGTCGCGGAGGCATGGAGACGTGTGGGTGACAAGGATCGCCGGTAGTGCCCCTGGCGCGCGGGGTAGACAGAACCCATGTCGCAGGTACCGAACATCCGCCTGAACAACGGCGTGCAGATCCCGCAGTTCGGGTTCGGCGTCTTCCAGATCGAACCGGCGAGGACGGCGGAGGTCGTGCGAACGGCCCTCGAGGCCGGCTACCGGCACATCGACACCGCTCAGGGCTATGGCAACGAGGAGGGCGTCGGGCAGGCGCTCCGGGAGTCCGGGCTGGCGCGCGACGAGGTCTTCGTCACCACCAAGCTCATCAACGACCGGCACGGCCACGACGAGGCCATCTCCGCGCTCGACGAGAGCCTGCAGAAGCTGGGCCTCGACCACGTCGACCTCTACCTGATCCACTGGCCGCGCCCGCGCGCAGACCGCTACGTCGAGACGTGGCGCGCGTTCGAGAAGATCCTCTCGGACGGCAAGGCCCGCTCCATCGGCGTGTCGAACTTCCAGGTGCCGCACCTGGAGCGGCTGGCGGCCGAGACCGGCACCGTGCCCGCCGTCAACCAGATCGAGCTGCACCCGTGGCTCGCGCAGCGCGAGCTGCAGGCCTACCACCGCGAGCACGGCATCGCGACGGAGGCGTGGAGCCCGATCGGCAAGGGCGGTGACCTGCTGGCGGACGAGCGGGTCGTCGCGCTCGCCGAGAAGTACGGCAGGAGCCCGGCGCAGATCGTGCTGCGCTGGCACATCCAGCAGGACAACATCGTCTTCCCGAAGTCGGTCACGCCTTCCCGGATCCGGGAGAACATCGACGTGTTCGACTTCGAGCTCAGCGCCGACGACATCGCCACGATCGACGAGCTCGACTCCGGCACCCGCCTCGGCCCGGACCCCGACACGTTCGGCTGACCGCGTCCCGGTCTGCGAGCCCGGCCGATCGCGCCTAGTGTGGCGCGGCATGTTGGCAATCACCAATACTGCGGCCGAAGCCATCAGGACCCTGACCACTGATGCGGAGCTGCCCGACGGGGGCGGCCTGCGCATCTCGGCCCCCGATCCAGAGCAGGGCCTCGAGCTGTCGCTGGCCGGCCGGCCGGACAACGAGGACGTCGTGCTGTCCGGGGACGGCGTGAGCGTCTTCCTCGAGCCGGTGGTCGCCCAGGTGCTCGACGACAAGGTGCTGGACGTGCAGCCCGTTGCCGGCCCCGACGGTGGGCAGGAGCTGCGCTTCGCGATCGGCGTGCAGGATCGACCAGAGGCCTGACCGATACCGACCCAACCCGTGGGCGGCCCCGCGAGAGCGGGGTCGCCCACGGTCGTGTTCGGAGCCCGTGGACAGGTGAACCGGTAAAGTTCGCCGGGTGACGCTCGAGGTCGCCGCCCCGCTCCGACAGGTCCCGCTCACGAGCGAGGCCGGTATCGCCTGGTCCGTGCAGGGAGGAGCCGGATCCCACCCGGCCACCGTCCCGGGCGAGGTGCACACCGACCTGATGGCCGCATGCGTGATCCCCGACGTCCTCGACGGCGACAACGAGGGCGCCTGCGCCTGGATCGGGCGCACCGACTGGACCTACCGCGCCCGGTTCACCTGGGAGCCCGACGGCGGCGCCCGGCAGGAGCTGGTGGCCGAGGGCCTGGACACGCTCGCCACCGTCATCCTCAACGGCATCGAGCTGGGCCGCACCGCCAACCAGCACCGCACGTACCGCTTCGACATCACCCCGGTGCTCGCGGCCGGGGAGAACGAGCTCGTCGTCGCGTTCGCCGCGCCCGTCGACGGCGCCGAGCGGCTCTCGGCCGAGCTCGGCCCGCGCCCCCACGTCAACCACCACCCGTACAACGCCATCCGCAAGATGGCGAGCAACTACGGCTGGGACTGGGGACCCGACGTCGCGACCGTCGGCATCTGGCGCCCGATCCGCATCGAGTCCTGGAGCGACGTGCGGATCGCCTCCGTGCGCCCGCTCGCCACCGTCGACGGCGATCGGGGCGTTCTGGAGGCGCACGTCGAGCTGGCGTGGGCCGGTGCGTCGGCCGACGCCACGGTCGCGGTTCGGGTAGGTGACGCGAGAGCCGGTGCAACCGTCGCGATCGGGGAGACGTCGGTGCTGGTCACAGCCGTGGTCGAGGACGTGGACCTGTGGTGGCCGCGTGGGCACGGCGACCAGCCGCTCTACCCCGTCACGGTGGAGGTGAGCACCGCGGGCGGCGTGGTGCACGCGTGGCACGGGCGGGTCGGCTTCCGCACCGTGACGCTCGACGTCGCGCCCGACGAGCACGGGGAACCGTTCACCATCGCCGTGAACGGCGAGCCGGTGTACCTCCGGGGAGCCAACTGGATCCCGGACGACGCGTTCGTCACCCGCCTCACCCCGCAGACGTACCGGCGCAGCATCGGCGACGCCGTCGACGCCGGCATGAACCTGCTGCGGGTGTGGGGCGGCGGGATCTACGAGAGCGAGCACTTCTACCGCACCTGCGACGAGCTCGGCGTGCTCGTCTGGCAGGACTTCCTGTTCGCGTGCGCCGCGTACGCGGAGGAGGAACCGCTGCGGGGTGAGGTCGAGGCGGAGGCGCGCGAGGCCGTCACGCGGCTGTCGCAGCACGCGAGCCTCGCGCTCTGGAACGGCTGCAACGAGAACATCTGGGGGTTCGTCGAGTGGGGCTGGCGGCGCCCGCTCGCCGGCCGCACCTGGGGTGCGGGCTACTACCTCGAGCTGCTGCCGTCGATCGTCGCGGAGCTGGACCCGCGCACGCCGTACTCGCCCGGGAGCCCGTACTCGTTCAGCCCGTTCATCCATCCCAACGACGCGCGCAGCGGCACCATGCACCTCTGGGACGTGTGGAACCAGGTCGACTACGCGACCTACCGCGACCACGCGCCCCGGTTCGCGGCCGAGTTCGGCTTCCAGGGCCCGCCCGCCTGGTCCACGTTGACGTCCGTGGTCCACGACGAGCCCATCGACCCGTACGGCCCGCAGATGCTCGTGCACCAGAAGGCCGCCGACGGCAACCTCAAGCTGGAACGCGGCCTCGGCGACCACCTGCCGCGGTGGCGCGACATCGACGAGTGGCACTGGATCACCCAGCTCAACCAGGCCCGGGCCGTCGGGTACGGGATCGAGCACTTCCGCAGCCTGTTCCCGCGCAACACCGGGGCCGTCGTCTGGCAGCTGAACGACAATTGGCCGGTGATCTCCTGGGCCGCCGTCGACGGCCACGGCATCCGCAAGCCGCTCTGGTACGTGCTGCGGCGGGTGTACGCCGACACGCTCGTCACCGTGCAGCCGCGGGACGGGGTGCCCGTGCTGGTGGTGCACAACGACTCGCCGCGGGAGTGGTCGCAGCGGCTCACCGTTGCCAGGCGGCGCACCGGTGGCGGGTGCGCGGTGCTCGCGAGCGAGACCGTGCCCGTCAGGGTCGGCGCCCGCGGCGCGGTCACCGTCGACCTGCCTGCGGCGTTGGTCACGCCGGACGAGCCGGAGGCGGAGTTCCTGCAGGTCGGCACCGACGCGTACTGGTACTTCACGGAGGACACCGCCCTCCGGCTGGTGCTCACGGCCGATGCGGTCTCCGTGTCGACCGAGCGCACGCCGGCCGGGTACACCGTGCGCGTCACGGCGGACGCCCTGGTCAAGGACCTGTGCCTGTTCCCCGACCGGCTGGAGTCCGCCGCGCGCGTCGACTCCGGCATGGTCACGCTCGCTGCGGGGCAGAGCCACACGTTCGTCGTGATGAGTGGCGAGCTGGACACGGCAGCCCTCGGCACGGCCCCGGTGCTGCGCGCCGCCAACGACCTGACCCGTCCACTCATCTGACAAGTGCCGCCCGGCGGGACTACTGTTCGGGCGTGGAACACCGCTACCTCGGCCGATCCGGCCTGAAGATCTCCGAGATCACCTACGGCAACTGGATCACCCACGGCTCGCAGGTGGAGAACGACGCCGCCATCGCGTGCGTGCGCGCCGCCCTCGACGCCGGGATCACCACCTTCGACACCGCCGACGCCTACGCGAACGGCGCAGCCGAGACCGTGCTCGGCGAGGCGCTGAAGGGCGAGCGGCGCGCCTCGCTGGAGATCCTCACCAAGGTCTACTGGCCGACCGGCCCGAAGGGCCCGAACGACTCCGGCCTCTCGCGCAAGCACATCAAGGAGTCGATCGACGGGAGCCTGCGCCGGTTGCAGACCGACTACGTCGACCTCTACCAGGCCCACCGCTACGACGTCGAGACGCCGCTCGAGGAGACGATGCAGGCGTTCGCCGACGTCGTCCGCTCGGGCAAGGCGCTCTACATCGGCGTGAGCGAGTGGACCGCGGAGCAGCTGCGCGACGGCCAGGCCCTCGCGAAGGAGCTCGGCTTCTCGCTCGTGTCCAACCAGCCGCAGTACTCGATGCTGTGGCGGGTGATCGAGAGCGAGGTCGTGCCTGCCTCAGAGGAGCTGGGCATCAGCCAGATCGTCTTCTCCCCGATCGCGCAGGGCGTGCTCACCGGGAAGTACCAGCCCGGCGCCGCGCCCCCGCCCGGCTCGCGGGCCACCGACGAGAAGGGCGGCGCCCAGTTCATCCAGCGATGGATGGACGACGACACCCTCACCCGCGTGCAGGCGCTGGCGCCGATCGCGTCCGACCTCGGCCTCAGCATGGCCCAGCTCGCCGTGGCGTGGGTGCTGCAGAACGACAACGTCGCCGCCGCGATCATCGGCGCTAGCCGTCCCGAGCAGGTCACCGACAACGTCCGTGCCAGCGGCGTGCGCCTGGAGCCCGACGTCCTGAAGCGGATCGACGAGGCGCTGGGCGACAAGGTGGAGCGGGACCCGGCGAAGACGCAGTCGCCGGCGAGCCGTCCCAGCTGAGGCCGTTCCGAATGACAGCAAGGTGGCTTTACTGACGCCGGACGTCAGCAAAGCCACCTTGCTGACATCAGGCCTCCTTCAGGCGGCCTGACTCCACCTGCCACCTGCGCGTGGTGCGGACCGTGTCCAGCATCCGGCGGTCGTGGGTGACCAGCAGGACCGTACCCGGGAACGAGTCGAGGGCCTGTTCCAGCTGCTCGATCGCCGGCAGGTCGAGGTGGTTGGTCGGCTCGTCGAGCACGAGCAGGTTCACCTCGCGGGCCTGCAGCAGGGCCAGCGCGGCGCGGGTGCGCTCACCGGGCGAGAGTGACGCGGCCGGGCGCGGCACGTGCTCGGACGTCAGCCCGAACTTCGCCAGCAGCGTGCGGACGTCCGACTCGGCCCAGTCGGGTACCGCGTTGCCGAACGCGCGTACCAGCGGTTCGGGGCCGAGGAACAGGCCGCGCGCCTGGTCGATCTCGCCGACCCGCACCCCCGAGCCGAGGCCCGCGCTGCCCTCGTCCACGGGGATGCGCCCGAGCAGCGCGCCCAGCAGCGTGGACTTGCCGGAGCCGTTGGCACCGGTGATCACGATGCGGTCGGCCCAGTCGACCTGCGCGTCGATCGGGCCCAGCACGAACGACCCACGCCGGACGACGGCGCCCGACATCGAGGCCACCACCGTGCCGGAGCGCGGGGCGGCCGCGATCGTCATGCGCAGCTCCCACTCCTTGCGGGGCTCCTCGACCGCGTCGAGCCGCTCGATCATCCGCTGCGTCTGCCGTGCCTTCGAGGCCTGCTTCTCACTGGCCTCGGCGCGCGTCTTTCGGCCGATCTTGTCGTTGTCCGTCGACTTGCGGCGAGCGTTGCGCACGCCCTGGGCCATCCAGTTGCGCTGCATCTGCGCGCGGTCCTTGAGCCCGGAGAGCTTGTCGTCGTACACCTCGTACGCCTCCCGGGCGTGCCGGCGCGCCACCTCGCGCTCGACGAGGTAGCTGTCGTAGCCGCCGTCGTACACGCCGACCTGCTGCTGCGCGAGGTCCAGCTCGACGACCCTGGTCACGGTGCGGGCGAGGAACTCGCGGTCGTGGCTGACGATCACGGCGGGCGAGCGCAGCCCCCGCACGAACCGTTCGAGGCGCTCCAGGCCGTCGAGGTCGAGGTCGTTGGTCGGCTCGTCGAGCAGCAGCACGTCGTAGCGCGACAGGAGCAGCGCGGCGAGCCCGGCGCGAGCGGCCTGTCCGCCCGACAGCGCGGTCATCTCCGCGTCGAGATCCACGCCTAGCCCGACCTCGGCCGCGACCTCCCCGGCGCGCTCGTCGAGGTCGGCGCCACCGAGGGCGAGCCAGCGGTCCAGCGCGGCGGCGTAGGTGTCGTCGGCGCCCGGGGCGCCGGTGCCGAGCGCCTCGGCGGCCGCGTCCATGGCGGCCTGCGCCGCGGCGACGCCCGTGCGCCGTGCGACGAAGGCGGCCACCGTCTCGCCCGGTCGCCGCTCCGGCTCCTGGGGCAGGTGCCCGACCGTCGCGTCGGGCGGGCTGATGACGATCTTGCCGTCCTCCGGGTCCTGTTCCCCCGCGAGCAGCCGCAGGAGCGTGGACTTGCCCGCGCCGTTGGCGCCGACGAGCCCGACGACGTCACCGGGGGCGACGATCAGGTCGAGACCGGAGAACAGGACGCGGGCACCGTGCCCGGTGGCGAGCCCGGTGGCTTGGATCGTGGCGCTCATGTCGATGGAGACGCTACTGCCCGCCGCGAGCGCCTTTCGGCGGCGGTGGGAGCGACGTGACGTCGGGGGCATGATCGCTCGGCCGAGTGCTGCGGCGCGCGAGGAGGGCGGCGCCACTCCGCACATCGGGTGTGGACTTCACACAGGGCGGGCCGTGTGCGAAGTCCCGACGAGTTGTGCGAAGTCATCTGGCCCGGCCGCTCCCGCTGATCGTCTCAGCGTTCCTGCCTGCTCCGGCGTCGGGCGTGGCGGCTCAGAACGCGTACCGCACCCGCAGCCACGGCGCGTGGGTGGCGATGAGGTCCTGCAGCACCTGCACGCCCTCGCGCTTGCGGTCGTTGCGGTAGCGCACGTTCCACATCCCGCTCTGAGAGCGCTTGGCCTGCTGCAGCTCGGGGCGCCAGAGCACGTCCTCGGCCTTGGGGTGCCACCCGAGGTTGACCTCGTGCAGGTCGCGGTTGTGCGTCAGCATGATGATCTCGGTCGCCGCCTGCTGCTTGAACGCGTCGCCCAGCTCGTCGTCGAGACGGGTGAGCAGCTGTGCCCAGTCCCGCTCCCAGCCGTCGCGCAGCACGACCGGGGAGAAGTTGAGGTGCACCTCGTAGCCCGCCTCGACGAAGTCGTCGATGGCCGCGATGCGCTCGCCGATGCTGCTGGTGCGGATGTCGAGCAGCTTGGAGTCGTTCTCCGGCATCAGCGAGAAGCGGATGCGGGTGCGGCCCTGCGGGTCGTAGCCGAGCAGGTCGCGGTTGACGAACTTCGTGGCGAAGCTCGCCTTGGCCGCGGGCAGCTCGCGGAAGGTGGCCACGAGGTCGGCCACGTTGTCGCTGACCAGGGCGTCCACGGAGCAGTCGCTGTTCTCCCCGATGTCGTAGACCCATGCGTGGGGGTCCACCTGGTCGGGCTCCGGCTTCACGCCCTGCCGCGACACGTGGCCGCGCAGGTACTTGGTGATCTTGTCGATGTTGGTGAACACCGTGATCGGGTTGGCGTAGCCCTTGCGGCGCGGCACGTAGCAGTAGGCGCAGGCCATGGCGCAGCCGTTGGACGTCGACGGCGCGATGAAGTCGCTGGACCGCCCGTTGGGCCGCGCCGAGAGCGACTTCTTGACGCCCAGCACGAGCGTCTCGGTCTTGACCCGGACCCACCGGTCGACGTTCCCGGCGTTGCCGTGGAGCTCGGGGATCTGCCAGTGCGACGGCACCTCGACGATCTCGGCGTCGGGGAAGCGCGCGAGCACCTGTCGGCCCCGCTCGGAGTCGAGTGCCGCGGGTTCGGCGTAGATGGAGCGGACCTGGAGGAGGCGGGCGGTGGCGGTGGTGGACGGCAGCGTCACAACCGCTTCAACGGTTGTTCACAGCCGAAGATTCCGCCGTCAGCTCGGCGTACCCGTCAGTGGTCGGGGCGCCGGGGCCGGGGTGGTCGCCGTCGCGAGCAGGTCCAGCGTCAGCGCCGCCGACCAGCTGAAGTCCGCGACCCCCCGCCCGGCGCCGGTGCCCGGGTCGAAGTACTCGCGGAAGCCCTCCTGCCGCACCGCGTTCAGCATCGCCGTCCGCAGTGTGGCCGCCTCGGCGTGCCGGCTGTGGCGCTCCAGGCCGCGCAGGACGAGCCAGCTGGTGTTGATCCACGCCGGGCCGCGCCAGTAGCGGGTGGTGTCGAACGCGGGACCGGTGAGGTCGTAGCTGGGTAGCGGGACGCGGTCGTTCAGTGCGAACCGCGGGCCCGTCATCCCGGCCACCAGCGCGTCGACGACCTCGGCGGGCAGGTCGAGCACCAGCGGCACCAGGCCACCGACGCAGTGCTCCTCGACGCGCACGCCGTGGCGATCGAGCGCGAAGAAGTGCCCGGCGGCGGGGTCGTAGCAGTGGTCGAGGAGGGCGTCGCGAATGGCGGCCGCGCGCTCGCGGTGCCGCTGCGACGGCTTGCCGATGATGCGGGCGATCTCGGCGAGCGCTTCCTCCGACCACGCCAGCAGGGCGTTGAACAGCGGGTCGACCGCGACGAAGAGGTGCGCGTCCGGCTCGTCGCGGTAGCCGTGTTCGCGGTACGCGTCGACGATCGCGATGTAGCGGGCGTAGTCCGCGGCGGTGGGCCGCTCGGTGGCGTCGACGTGGTCGAGGTCGCGGCGCTGGTGCCCGGCCAGCACCTCGACGCCCGCGGTGACGCGGGCCAGCTCGGCGTCCCAGGCCGGCGAGTTGTCCTGCCCGGACTCCCAGGGGTGGACGATCGTCACGAGCCCACCGCGCGAGCCGTCGGAACGCTCGCGCAGCAGGTAGTCGTGCTGGGCGACGAGGCCGGGGTACACGTGCCGCAGGAATCGCCTGCCGAGGGTCGGCGAGGCGCGGTGGACCTTGAGCGCGGCCACCGCGTGCACCGGCGGCTGCACGATGCCGGACGTCTCGACGGCCGGGGCGCCGGGGACGTCGCGCGAGCGCCAGAAGTCGGGGCCGGGGAAGTAGGCGTCGCGCGCGACCGCGGGGTTGAACACGATCTGCGGCACCCGCCCGTCGGCCCACTGCGCGGCCAGCAGCGACTCCAGCTCGCGGCGTCCGCGCCCGGGCGAGGCGTGCGCCCAGCCGATCGCGATGAACGCGGAGTCCCAGCTCCACTGGTGCGGGTAGAGCCGGCGCGACGGCACGGTGTGCCTGCCCTCCCAGTTCCCGCGCAGTACGGCCATCGCCGCGCGGCGCAGGTCCCCGTCACGCACCGCCGGCCCCTGCGGCGCGCAGGGTGGCCGCGGCCTTGGGCAGCGCCTGCTCGGCGGGTCCGGACAGCCGGCACTCGGCGGCCAGGTCGCCGGTGTAGCCGGCGTTCGCGAGCGCGGCGAGGAACGCCGTCCAGTCCAGGTGCCCGGCGCCCGGCTCGAGGCGGTTGGAGTCCGACACCTGCACGTGGTGCAGGCGGTGTGCGGCCGCCACCAGCGCGCCCTGGACGTCGGCCTCCTCGATGTTCATGTGGTACGAGTCGGCGACCACGCCCACGCTGTCGAAACCCGTCGCCTCGGCGAGCTCGACGGCCTGCTCGAGGCGGTTGACCATGTGGTCCTCGTAGCGGTTGAGCGGTTCGAGGAGGATCCGCACCCCCTCGCGCTGCGCGTGCTCGCCGAGGGCGCCGAGGGCGTCGAGCAGCACGGCCCGGTCGCCCGCCTCGTCGCGAGGGGGCTCGAACGGGGGCAGCCGCCGCGAGAACATCCCGTACGCCGCGGGCGTCATCGCCGCGGTGCCGCCGAGCTCGGCGATCACCGACAGCATCGTGCGCATGTTCTCGCGCGCGTCCTGCCTGCGCTCGGCGTCGAAGTCGCCGATGAAGTGGAGCATCTCAACGCAGACCGTCGGCATCACGACGCCGTCGCGGCGGGCGCGGTGCAGCTCGGGAAGTCGCTCGCGGATCCGGTGCCCGCCCTGGCCGCGCAGCTCGATGCCGTCGTAGCCGAACGCCTGGGCGGCGTCCCACTTCTCCTGCAACGTGTCGCCGGGCAGCAGCTGCTCCTGGCAGGTCAGCCTCATGAGGCGCTCCGGAGGTCGATTGCGGGTTCGGGGCGGAAGTCGAGGACGACCTGCAGCGCCGCCGCGGGGTCGGTGTCGAGCAGGGCGTACGCGTTGGCGGCGAGCGGGGCCGGCACGACGTGGCTGACCAGCGGCAGCACGTCGAGGCGGCCCGCGGCGACCAGCTCGATGACGGTGCGGTGCAGCCGTTCGGGGCTCCAGCGCTCGGCCATCCCCGCCGGTGCCGAGGAGATCTGGGAGGAGACGATCTGCACGCGGTTGTGGTGGAACTCCTCGCCGAGGCGCAGCCCGACCCCGTCGCCCTGGTAGAAGCCGGCGGCGACGACCCGGCCACCGGCCGCGCAGCCGCGCACGGCCTCGTGCAGGGCGCGGTAGGAGCCGCTGATCTCGATGCAGACGTCCGCGCCCCGGCCGCCGGTGAGCTCCTTGATCCGCCCGCCGACGTCCTCGGTCACCGGGTCGAGCACGTGCGCGGCACCGAACGCGGCGGCCTGCTTCCGGCGGCCGTCGATCCCGTCCACGGCGACGACCTCGGCGCCGCTGGCCACGGTGAGCTGGGTGGCGAGCAGGCCCAGCACGCCCTGGCCGAACACGGCGACGGTCTCGCCGATGTGCACGTCGGCGGCGAGCACCGCGTTGAGCGCGACGGCGCCGACCCGGGCGAACGTGCCGCCGAGCGGGTCGAGCCCTGCGGGGAGCACGCGGCCCTCGACCTTCTCGACCGGCAGCACGACCTCGCCGGTGTGGCTCCACAGGCCCCACACGGCGACGCCGAGCAGGGCGTCGTCGACGCCTGCCCCCAGCTCGACCACCTCGCCGACCTCGCTGTAGCCCCACGCCGTGTTCGGGTAGGCGCTCGCGGCGGCCTCGTCCACGAACAGCCTGCGGGCGGGATCCCACCGCCGGTCCAGGTGCGGGTTGGTGCCCCGGTAGAGCGTGAGCTCGGTGCCTGCGGAGATCCCGGAGTAGAGGGTGCGGATGCGCACGTGGCCGGGTGGCACGGGGGCTCGTGGCGCGCGCAGCACCTCCACCCGCTGGGGCCCGGTGAGCGTCACCACGAGCGGGTCTCCGTCAGCGGGCTCCTCTTCGGCGACATCCATGCAGGTGACCTCGGTTCTACGCGTCATGCTCGACGTTTATGACGCTAGCAGCACGCGTATTAAGACTGAGTCTCAGGCAAAAAAAGACACGGCCAGCGGTTGTGGATCACGCGGTCGAGCGAGTTCACTGGCGGCGCGCTGGAAGCGCAACGTCGCGCCGATGGGGGAGCAGGACATGAGAACCGTGATCCGTCGTGTCGGGATCGCCGTCGGGCTCGTCGCCGCCATGGCGATCTCCGCCTGCGGGGGCGGAGGAGGTGAGGGGGGCGGTGCTGCCGACGAGATCACCGTCTGGACCGCCGACACGCTGCCCGACCGCGTGGCCGCCACCCAGGCGATCATCGACCGGTTCACCCAGCAGACCGGGATTCGCGTCAAGCTGGTCGGGGTCGAGGAGGACCAGTTCAACCAGACCCTCACGGCCTCGGCCGCGGCCGGTGACCTGCCCGACGTGGTCGGCTCGGTCCCGCTGTCGGCGGTGAACACGCTCGCGGCGAACGACCTGACGAACAGCGACGCCAACCAGGCGGTGATCGACGCCCTCGGCGCGAACACGTGGAACCAGTCGGCGCTGACGCTGACGCGCGAGGGTGACCGGCAGCTGTCGGTGCCGAGCGAGGCGTGGTCGCAGCTGCTGTACTACCGGCGGGACCTGTTCCAGGCGGCCGGCCTGCCCGCCCCGACGACCTACGACGCCATCCTGAACGCAGCGCGGACCCTCGACACCCCGGAGCGCGCCGGCTTCGTCGGCGCCACGGCTCCGGGCGACGCGTTCACGGAGCAGACGTTCGAGCACATCGCACTGGCCAACGGCTGCGAGATGGTGAACGAGGCGGGCGAGATCACGATCGACAGCCCGCAGTGCGTCGGGGCGTTCGAGTTCTACCGCCAGCTGATCATGGACTACTCGGTGCCGGGCACGCAGGACGTCGACACGGTGCGGGCCGGCTACTTCGCAGGCCAGGCCGCGATGGCGGTCTGGTCGACGTTCCTGCTCGACGAGCTCGCCGGGCTGCGCGACGACGCCATGCCCAGCTGCCCGGAGTGCACGGCAGACCCCCGGTTCCTGGCCGAGAACACGGGGATCGTGGCCGCGCTGCAGGGGCCGGCAGGTACCCAGCCCGCCCAGTTCGGCGAGGTGATCTCCTGGGCGATCACGTCGGAGGCCACCGCCGAGCCCTCCCAGCGGTTCGTCCAGTTCATGATGAGCGACGGCTACGTCGACTGGCTGGCGTTCGCGCCGGAGGGCAAGTTCCCCGCGCGGTCGGGTAGCTCGCCCGGCGCCACCGACTTCGTCGACAGGTGGGAGTCGCTCCCGATCGGTGTGGACCGCAAGGCGCCGATGACCGAGATCTACCCGCAGGACGTGCTCGCCGCGCTGCAGACCGGTCCCGACAAGTTCTCCCGGTGGGCCTACCCGCAGGGGCAGGGCGAGCTGATGGGTGCCTCGCTCGGTGAGCAGCCCGTTCCCGCAGCCGTGGCCGCGGTGACGAGCGGCGGCACGGACGCCCAGGGCGCCGCGAAGCAGGCGGCCGACACCCTGCGCACGATCCAGGACGGCCTCCGATGACGGGCCTCGCGCCGTGAGCACCGATACCGGGGTACGCCCGCCGGGAACCGCCCAGCCGAAGGAGCGAAGCGCTCGCCGCACGCTTGCCGCCGCCGACGCGCGCGCGGGCATCGCGCTGATCTCCCCGACGCTGGTGATCGTCCTCGCGATGGTGGTCGTCCCGATCGTCTGGACGGTGCTGCTGGCGTTCCAGCGGCTGCGCCTGCTGAACCTGCGCAGCTCCGGCCTGTTCGGCCAGTTCACGCTGAACAACTTCGACAACGTGTTCACCGCGCCCACGTTCTGGAGTGCGCTGGCCACCACCCTCACGTACTCCGTGCTGGGTACGGCGGGAGCGATCGGGCTCGGTCTCGTGGCCGCGCTCGCGCTGCGGCGGCCCTTCCGCGGCCGCGGGCTCGTGCGCGCGGTGATGCTGCTGCCGTACGTGGCGCCGATCGTGGCGGCGACGTTCGCCTGGTCCACGATGCTCAACCCGCAGTTCGGCGTCGTGAACCACTGGGGAACGCGGCTACTGGGCTGGGACGAGCCGATCGCGTTCCTCTCGCAGCGCAGCAGTGACGTCTCGCTCTTCGGGCTGACGATCGGGGTGCCGACGGCGCTGCTCACGGTGATCGCCTTCGAGGCGTGGCGGTCGTTCCCGTTCGCGTTCCTGTTCCTGACGGCGCGGTTGCAGGCGGTGCCGGGCACGCTGGAGGAGGCAGCCACCGTCGACGGCGCGACCCTCACCCAGCGCTTCCGCTACGTCGTGCTCCCGCAGCTGCTGCCCACGATCGCCGTGCTCGCCGTGCTGCGGTTCATCTGGACGTTCAACAGCTTCGACGACATCTACCTGCTCACCGGCGGCGGCGCCGGCACCGAGGTGGTGGCGGTCTCGGTGTTCAACGCCCTCACCGCCCGCGGGGACATCGGCGGGGCGGCGGCGCAGGCGCTCGTGCTCGCCGCGATCCTCGCCGCCCTCATCGGCCTCTACATGTGGCGGCTGGCGCCGCGCGAGGAGCGCTCGTGATGGCGACCATGAACCGCGACACCGTCGAGACCCGCGTCTTCGGGGTCCTGCGGATCGTGACGATCGCCCTGCTGCTGATCATCACGATCTTCCCGTTCTACTACATGGGCCTGCTGTCGCTGCGGCCGCTGGACCGGGTGCTGCAGGACCCGGGGGCGCTGTGGCTGCCGCCGTCGGAGGTGAACCTCGACAGCTTCGGCAGCGTGGTCGCCCCGCCGAGCGCGGGTGGGCAGGGCTTCCTGAACTTCATGGCCAACAGCGCGCTCGTCGCCTTCGGCACCGTGGCGCTCACCCTGCTGGTCGCGCTGCCCGGGGCCTACGCCGTGAGCCGCCTGCAGTTCTTCGGTCGCCGGCAGGTCAGCGTGCTGTTCCTGGCCGTGTACCTGTTCCCGCCGATCCTGCTCGCCGTCCCGCTCTTCGTGTTCTTCACCCGGATCGGGCTGCGGGGCACGCTCGTCGGGCTGCTGATCGTGTACGTCTCGCAGGTCGTCGCGGTGTCGATCTACATGCTGCGCAACTACTTCGACACCGTTCCCGTGAGCCTCGAGGAGGCGGCCGCGATCGACGGGTGCTCGCGGCTCGGCGTCATGCGGCGGATCAGCCTGCCGCTCGCCATGCCGGCGATCATCGCGAACGCCCTGTTCATCTTCATGATCGCATGGAACGAGTTCCTGTTCGCGCTGCTCTTCCTCATCGAGCAGCGCGACCGCTGGACGGTGTCGCTCGGCCTGTCGCAACTCGCCGGCAGCATCGAGATCCCGACCACCGTCCTGATGGCGGGATCGGTCATCGTGACCATCCCGATCATCGTCGTGTTCTTCGCGAGCGAGAGACTGCTCACCGAAGGCCTCACAGCGGGGGCCGAGAAGGGCTGAGGCACGTGTCGGTGATCGACCACGAGCGGGTCGCTGCCGGCAACCCGGTGTCGGCGGGGCGGCTGCTGCTGCTCGTCCGGCGGGGGATCGCGGCCACCCGCCGGGACCTGATCCGGGTCACCGGGCTGTCCCGGTCCACCGTCACGCAGCGGGTGGACGCCCTGCTCGGCGCGGGCCTGCTGCGCGAGTCGGCCGGTGAGGCCGAGGGCCGCGGCCGCCCGGCCGGGGCACTCTCGTTCGACGAGGGCTTCGGCCACGTCCTCGTCGCAGGGGTGCACCGCGACCGGGTCGAGCTCACCGCGGTCGACCTCGGCGGGCGGGAGCTGTACCGGCGCTCGTTCGACATGCCCGTCGCGGCCGGCCCCGACCCCGTGCTCGGCGCGGTCGAGACCGAGCTGGGCCGCCTCGTCGCCGACTCGGGGATCGACCCGGCCCGCACCGTGGCGCTCGGGGTCGGCGTGCCCGGCCCCGTCGACGTCGCCGTCGGGCGGGTCATGCAGCCGCCCGTGATGCCCGGCTGGCACGACTACCCGGTGCGCGACCGGCTCGCCGCGCGACTCGGCGTGCCGGTGTTCGTCGAGAACGACGCCAACCTCATGGCACTCGGCGAGCAGCGCGCGAACTGGCCGGGCGTGCCGTCGCTGCTCCTGGTGACCGTCGGCAGCGGCATCGGCGCCGGGATCGTCATCGACGGGCGGCTCTACCGCGGCATCGACGGCGGGGCTGGCGACATCGGGCACATCCGCATGTACGGCCACGACGAGCGGTGCGCGTGCGGCGCGGTCGGCTGCCTGGCCGCCGTGGCGTCCGGCGACGCGCTCGCCCGCAGGCTCGCCGCGCTCGGCAAGGACGTCACCAGCGCCGTCGACGTCCGGCGGCTCGTGCAGGAGGGCGACCCGGACGCCATCGCCGCCGTCCGCACGGCCGGGCAGCTCGCCGGCGAGGTGATGACCACCGTCGTCTCGGTGCTCAACCCGGAGGTCCTCGTGCTGGCGGGCGAGATGGCCCAGACCAACGAGTACTTCGTCACGGGCATGCGGGAGCTGATCTACCAGCGCTCCCTGCCCCGGGCCACCCGCCGCCTCCGCGTGGTGAGCACGACGCTCGGCGACCGCGCCTCGGTGGTGGGGATGACCGAGCTTGCGGTCGACGAGGTCTTCGCCCCGGACGCCGTCGACGCCCGCCTGGGCAACCACCGCTGACCCCGACTCGCCCGCACCCACACCGCGACTCGCGGGACGTGGGCTCCGCCCCGTCCGCGAGTCGCGGTTTCCGTGTACGCGAGTCGCGGTCTGAGTGCAGGGCTACTGCGGGGTCGCCCAGGCGGGGACGACGCCGGCGTCCAGGTAGGACACCACCGCGACCGCGCCTGCCGCGGCCCAGGCCTGCGGGCGGCAGGCCGTGGGGTAGCTGACCGCCTCGCCGTCGATCTCGGCGTAGAGCTCGGGGAGCCGGTCGGCGAAGTCACCTGCGGCGGCGACCAGGCCCTCGCCCAGTGAGCGGGCGACGTCGTGCCGGCCGATCCCGGCGAGGCCGAGCACGGCGATGGCCGTGTCGTGGGGCCAGACGGAGCCGCGGTGGTAGGTCAGGGGGTCGTAGGCGCCGTTGGTGCTCGACAGGGTGCGCAGGCCGCAGCCGCCGTCGAGGTCGGGTCGGGCGAGCCGGTCGGCGACGAGCTGGGCCTCGTCCGGGTCGAGGATCCCGGTGGTCAGCAGGTGGGCCATGTTGGACGCCGGTCCGGTGACCGCGCGGCCGTGCCCGTCGAGCGCGATCGCGGGGTAGCGGCCGTCCGGGTCGTCGATCCAGTAGGTCGCGCGGAACAGGGCGGCGAGGCGGTCGGCCCACTGCTGCCACTCGTCCGCTCCTGGACGGTCGAACGCCGCGAGCAGCGCGGCCCCTCCGCGGGCTGCCGCGTACGCGTAGCCCTGCACCTCGCACAGCGCGAGCGGCTGGGCGGCGATCGTCCCGTCGGCCCAGCGGACGGCGCCGGGCGAGTCCTTCCACCCCTGGTTGGCCAGCCCGCTGCCGGACGAGCGGCGGTAGCTGAGGAACCCGTAGTCGCCCGCGGTGCGCTTGATCCAGCCGAGCGCGGCCTCCAGGTGCGGGACGAGCGCGGCCACCTCGTCGTCCGGCAGGCCTGCGCGCCACGCGTCGTGCAGCAGGCAGCACCACAGCGGGGTGGCGTCGACCGTGCCGTAGTAGCTCGGCGGCAGGTCGAGCCCGCCGGCCTTCAGCCCGTTCGGCCGGAACTCGTGGATGATCTTGCCGGGCTCCTCCTCGCCGCGCGGGTTGCTCACCCGGCCCTGGCGCCGCGCCAGCACGCGCAGGGTTCCGGCGGCGAGGTCGGTGGACAGCGGCAGCACCATCCGCGCCGTCCACAGCGAGTCGCGCCCGAAGAGGGTGCAGAACCAGGGGCTGCCGGCCGCGGCGAACCGGTCGTCCGGGTCGATCGGGTCGGCGAGCAGCAGGCCCCCGAGGTCGGCGAGGCTCTGGCGCAGCAGGCCGGCGCGAGGTCCGGCCGCCGCACGCTCGTCCGGCCGCCATTCGAGCGGGGCGGCCGGGCGGAAGTCCTCCGGCCCGGCGGGCGACGGCGCGAGGACGACGTGCAGGGTCCAGCGTGCGCCCGGCACGAGACGCAGCGGCCAGCCCAGTACGGCGTCGGGGCCGTCGGCGCCGATCTCGTCCGGGGCGGGTGTCGTGGCGAGCGAGGCGGCCACGTCGCCCCGGGACCAGCGGATCTCGCCGCCGTGAACCGTGGGCGGCACCTCGGCGAGCGGTACGCCGGACTTGACCACCGGGGTGGCCGACAGGTCGCTGCGGGCGCGCAGGACGAGCCGCAGGTCGACGGGGCTGCTCCCGGAGTTGTGCAGGGTGATCTCCTCGACCGCGGTGCGGTCGGCGATCCGGCGCTCTCGGCGCACCCGCACGCCGGGCAGCTCGCCCTCGAACCACGCGCGGCAGGCCCCGTCGAGGCCGGCCGCTGCGAACCGCAGGTCGACGCCGTCGACGTCGATCTCCAGGCGGCTGCAGTAGCGCGTGTCGCCCACGTAGAAGCCCTGTGCGCCCTCCGGACGGACCTGGCCGTCTGGATCGGAGAGCAGCTCCGCGGGTGCGGCGAGCACCGTGAGGAGGTGGTCGAGGGTGGTCTCGCCGGGCCGGTCGGTGGCCGGGCGTGTGGCGGTCATGTGATGGAACTCCTGGTCCGGGCACGCGTCGTGCCCCCCTCAGCTGGGTCGACGCTACGCCCCGGCCCCGCTGACGCATCCGGGAGGGCAGGATCGCCCCATGTCCGATCATTTCCAGCCCTTCCCGGAGGAGTTCGAGCGCGGACTCGCCGTCGTGGCCCATCCGGACGACCTCGAATACGGCGGTGCGGCCGCCATCGCACGCTGGACGGCGCAGGGCCGCCACATCGCCTACCTGCTCGTCACCCGCGGAGAGGCCGGGATCGACACGCTCCCGCCCGCGGAGTGCGGGCCGCTGCGGGAGGCCGAGCAGCGGGCGGCCGCCGCGGAGGTCGGCGTCGACGTCGTGGAGTTCCTGGATCACCCGGACGGGTTGGTCACCTACGACGTGCCGCTGCGCCGCGACATCGCGGCAGCGATCCGCCGGCACCGCCCGGACGTCGTGATCACGGTCAACCACCACGACACGTTCCCGGGCGGGCACTTCAACATGGCCGACCACCGCACGGTCGGCCTGGCCACCCTCGACGCCGTGCGCGACGCGGCCAACCGCTGGCTCTTCCCCGAGGTCGGCGAGCCGTGGAGCGGCGTGCGCCAGGCGCTGGTGCTGGCCTCGCCGCTCGCCGGGCACGCCGTCGACGTCGAGGAGCACTTCGAGCGTGGGGTGGCGTCGCTGCGGGCGCACAAGGCCTACCTCGAGGCGCTCGGCGGGCCGATGGCCGACCCGGAGCAGTTCCTGCGCGAGGCCGCAGAGGACGCCGCCGCCCGGTTCCCCGGTTCCCGCCTCGCCACGGCCTTCCAGGTCATCCCGACATAGGCTCTCCTCCCGTGAACCCGTCGACGACCCACGCGCGGCTGGTCGTCGACGAGCTGGTCCGGTGCGGCGTCACCGACGCGGTGCTGTGCCCCGGATCGCGCAACGCGCCCCTGTCGTTCGCTCTGCACGCCGCGGACGCCGCCGGCCGGTTGCGGCTGCACGTCCGGATCGACGAGCGCACGGCAGGCTTCCTCGCGCTCGGGCTCGCGCTGCGGTCGGGGCGTCCGGTGCCGGTCTGCACGACGTCCGGCACGGCCGTGGCGAACCTGCACCCAGCGGTGCTGGAGGCCTCGTACGCGGGCGTTCCGCTGCTGGTGCTGAGCTCCGACCGGCCGCCTGACGTGATCGGCACCGGCGCCAGCCAGACGATCGAGCAGGCCGGACTGTTCGGTGGCACGGTGCGGCTGGCCGTCAACGCCGGGATCGGCGGCGATCCCGCGCGCAGCCGCTCGTTCGTCGACCGGCTCGTCGCAGCCGCGACGGGTGCCTCCGGTGGGCCGCCCGGCCCCGCGCACCTGAACCTGCCCTTCGCCGAGCCGCTGGTGCCCGACGAGCCGGGGGAGGCCCCGGCGGGCCGTCCCGACGGTGAGCCGCGCACGCGGGTGGTTCCCGCCGCCCGGCAGGTCGGGCCGTTGCCGCTGGACCCGGCGGCCCCCACGCTCGTCATCGCCGGTCACGGCGCCCCGGAGGACCTGCTCGACCTGCCGGTGCCGGTGGTGGCCGAACCCGCGTCCGCGGCCTGGCCCGCCGGGGTGCGCACCGGACCGTGGCTCCTCGGGGCCTCGCCTGCGTTGCGGCCCGCCCAGGTGGTGGTGGCGGGCCGGCCCACGCTGCACCGCTCGGTCCAGCGGCTACTGGCCGACCCGGACGTCACCGTCCACGCGCTCGCCGACCCACGAGGCATGCCGTGGACGGACGTCGCAGGCAGCGTCCGCGCCATCGGGAGCCTGCCGCGGCTGCACCCCGGCCGCTCGTGGACGGACCGGTGGCGCGCCGCGGACGCCGCCGCGGCGGAGGCCCTCGACAAGGCCCTCGACGACCCCGCCGCCCCCGGGGGCCTGCGCCTCGCCCGTGAGCTGGTGGCCGCGCTGCCGTCCGGCGCGCAGCTGGTGCTCGGCTCGTCCAACCCGGTGCGCGACGTCGCGCTGGCCGCGGCGCCGCGTCCGGACCTCACGGTGCTCGCGAACCGAGGCGTCGCGGGCATCGACGGGACCGTGTCCACGGCGATCGGCGCCGCGCTCGCCCACGAGGGCCCGGCCTACGCGCTGATCGGCGACCTCACGCTCCTGCACGACACCACCGGCCTCGTCCTCGGTCCCGACGAGCCGCGCCCCGACCTCACGATCGTCGTCCTCAACGACGGAGGCGGCGGGATCTTCGGGCTCCTCGAACAGGGCGACCCGGCGCACGCCGCCGCGTTCGAGCGGGTCTTCGGCACGCCGCACGACGTCGACCTGGCCGCCCTGTGCGCGGCCACCGGCACCGGCCACGTACCGGCCGACCTACCGGACCTCGCAGGCGCGCTCGTCCCGGCGCCCGGGCTACGGGTCGTCGAGGTGCGCGCCGATCGCCGCGAGCTGCGGGAAGGGCACGCGAAGCTCCGCGCGGCCGTCGACGCGGTCCTGGCGGAGGTCTTCTGAGCCTGCCGGGTGGCTCGGTCGCAGGTTCAGGAGGTCGTCGCCAGGAGCAGGTCCACCTCTTCGCGGGTGGGTGCGGTGGCGGGCCCGGGACGCGTCACGGCGAGGGCGGCCGCCGCGTTCGCGCGGGTCGCGGCGCCGACGAGGTCCGCCCCGCGCAACAGCTCGGCGGCGAGCACACCGCAGTGCGCGTCGCCCGCCCCCGTGGTGTCGACGACCTCGACCGGGATGCCGGGGACGTGCGTCCTGGTGCCGTCGCGGGTGACGAGGCACCCCGCCGCGCCGTCGCGCACGATCACGGCCGCCGACGGGGGAAGGCGCCTGGCGAGCTTCGCCGAGGCCGCCCAGCCGTCGGTCTCGCCGGTGAGGATGCGTGCCTCGCGGGCGTTCGCGGAGAGGATCGACGTGCGTTCCAGCAGGCGGGTCCATGCGGTGGGGTCGATCTCCCCGACGAGCGGCCCTGGGTCGACCAGCACCGTCGGGTCGTCGAGGGTGGTGAGCCGGTCGAGCAGGACGGCCGCCTTGTCCGGGACGAGCAGGCTGTAGCCGCTCACGTACACCACGTCGGCGGCGGTGACCGGTACGGCCGCGAGCGCCGCGGCGTCGACGGTCGACTCGGCCCCGCTGCCCGTCACGAACGTGCGCTCGCCGGTGCCGTCCACGAGCACGACGCAGATCCCGGTGTCCGATCCCGGGGTGGGCGGGAGCGCTGCCGTGATGCCCTCGGCGGCCATGGCGGCGCGCGCGAGGTCGCCGAACCGGCCGCCGCCGTGCCCGCCCGCGTACACGACCTCGGCCCCGGCCCGCGCGGCCGCGGCCATGACGTTGAACCCGCCGCCGGGCTGCAGGTCGGTGTGCGAGGCGAACACGTCCCCGCCGACCGGCGGCAGCCCCTTCACCCGCATCACCAGGTCGAGGATCACCTGCCCGGTGTGGATCAGCCGACCGGTCATCGCCGGGCCCCGCCCAGCCCGCCGTAGATCCCTGCTGCCACGACGAAGGTGACCACCCAGCCGAGCCCGTTCTCCCCGAACCAGCTCCCGGCGAGCGGTCCGCTGAACCACGGCGCGTCCGACGGGCCCGCGGTGACGAAGAGGTAGCCGGCCACGATCGCGGCGGCCCATGCCGTGACGGCCCGCCACTCGACACCGCCGCGGTACCAGTACGCGCTGGTCCGGCGCACGTCCATCAGCGCGACCGGGTCGTAGTGCTCGCGGCGGAGCATGTCGGTGGCGAACACGCCGACCCAGGCCGTGATCGGTACGGCGAGGAGGCTGATGAACGCGATGAAGGGGCCGTAGAAGTCGTCGGCGACGAGGATGAAGTAGATCGCCCCGACGAACGTCACCACCACGTCGACGACCACGGCGTACACGCGCGGCATCCGCAGGCCGAGCGTCAGGGTGGTGAGCCCTGCGGAGTAGACGGACAGGTGGTTGGACAGCAGCAGCCCGCCGAACGCCGCCACCAGGTACGGCACCGCCATCCAGGTCGGCAGCATGGCGCGGATGGCGGCCACCGGGTCGCCCGCGTCGGCCAGCGACGGGTCGCCCGCGGCGAGCATGCTTCCCAGCGAGATGAGGAGCACCAGCGGGATGCCCGCCCCCGCGGCCGCCGAGAGCACCAGGGAGCCCGCCTTCACGCCGGGTGCCTGGTAGCGCGAGACGTCGGCCGACGCGTTCGCCCACCCGATGCCGGTGCCGGCCGCGATGATGCCGACGCCCGCGATCATCGTGCCGACGGGCGCGGGGGTGGCCGCGCCGACGGCCGCCCAGTCGACGGTGGCGACGAGGAACGCGCCGACCACGATGTTGAGCGCGCCGAACACCCAGGTCGCCCAGCGCTGCACGGACACCAGCACGGCGTGCCCCAGCCCGGACACGACCACCGTGAGCAGCACGAACACCGTGATGCACGCGACGGTCAGCCAGGGGTGGTCGGTGGCGGCCGGGCTGGCGCCGAACAGGATCGTGCACAGCGAGAGCAGCGCGAACGCCGCCGTCGTCGTGTTGACCGTCTCCCAGCCCAGCCGGGAGATCAGCGAGACGGCGGTGGGGCCGATGTTGCCGCGCGCCCCGAACACGGCCCGCGACAGCGTGAGGCCGGGGGCGCCGCCGCGGCGGCCTGCGATCGACACCGCCCCGACGATCGCGAACGAGCCGACCGAGCCGATGGCCGCGACGACCACCGCTTGCCACACGGTGAGCCCCAGCGCGACGAGGGTGGCGCCCAGCGGCAGGCCGAGGATCGAGATGTTGGCGGCGAACCACACCCAGAACAACTGGGCCGGGCGCCCGTGACGCTCGTCGGCAGGCACCGGCTCGATGCCGCGCGTCTCGAGCGCGGCTTCGACCTTCCCGGTGCTGGGACCTTCGCTGGTGGTGGTCATGTCGAGCTCCCGTGCCGGAGTCGGAGCAGCCCGTCGGCGACGGGTGCCGGATCGAGGCCGTTGACCCGCAGGACCGTGTCGAGCAGGTCCGCGGGCAGCCCGCCCACGCCGTGGTGCGCGCCGAGCACGGCGCCGCAGATCGCGGCGACCGTGTCGGTGTCGCCGCCGATCTCGGCCGCGAGGGTGAGCGCTTCGAGGGGGGCGTCGCCGAGCGCCTCGGCGAGCGCGAACGCGGCCACCACCGACTCCTGCGCCGCCACGGACGTGCCGATCACGTCCGCGACGGCGTCGGCGAGGTCGGCGCGGTCCCGGCCGCGTACGAAGCCGCGGGCCCACCGGATGCGGGCGGCGATGTCGCCGCCCGCGGCCCAGTGGCCGCGCCGGGCGCCTGCGGCCGCGGCGTGCTCGGCGGCGTCGAGCGCGCTGCTCAGGCTCTCGCCCGCGACGCCTGCGGAGACGGCCGCGGCCACCGCGGCGGCCGCGGCGATCCCGATGGAGGAGTTGTGGGTCACCCGGCTGGCCTGCACGACGGCGTCGAGCAGCGCGTCCTGGTCCGTCACCGGCACGGCGACCCCCACGGGCGCCACCCGCATCGCGGCCCCGTTGGTGGTGCCGTCGCGACCGGCCTCGTCCGGTGCCTCGCCCGCCCGCAGGCGCTGGATCGCGCGTTTGGTCGAGGGGCCGAGCAGGTCCGCCGAGCCACGGCGGACCATGTCGGCCTCCCACCGCTCCAGCGCGTCCGCGAACGCGGTCGCGTCGACGCGGCCGGCCCCGTCGATCAGCAGCCCGGCGAGCAGCAGCGCCTGCTCCGTGTCGTCGGTGACCGAGCCCGCCGGCATCCCCGGCGCGATCGGCTGGTCGGGGGCGGCGTCGAGCAGCGTGGTCACGCGCCCGTACCGCGAGGTGATCCACTCCCGCGACATCGACTGCGTGGGCATGCCCAGCGCGTCGCCGAGGGCGAGTCCGGCGAGCGCGCCGATCGCCCGGTCCCGCTCGCTCATCGATCCCCGAACGTCAGGTGGAACCGGAACCGCGCCGGGTCCAGCAGGCTCTCGACGTGCTCGACGAGGGTTCCGTCGCTGGTCAGCGTGGTGCGGGTCGAGTGGAGGAACAGCTCACCGGTGCCGCGTTCGAGCAGGGCGGCGGCCTCCTCGTCGAGGGGGACGGTCGAGATCCACTGCTCGCCGTTCGTGCCGCTCAGCCCGGCCGCCCGCAGCGTCGCCGTGATCGAGCCGTCGACGAGGCCGCGCACGGGCAGGTCGGCGAGCGCGCCGGTGGCCGGAACCGCGGACGTCTCCAGGGAGACCGGGCCGGCCGCCGTCCGGCGCAGCCGCCGGATGGTGACGAGCGGGCCGTGGCGGTCGACGAGATCCGCGGCCCCGCCCCGCTCGATGCCGAGCAGCTCCACGGTGACGTCCGACCCGGCGTCGGCGAGGGCGCGGGCCCAGCCGACGCTCTGGTCGAGAGCCACGCCGTCGAACGTGACGAACGAGCCGACGCCGGTCTCGGTGGCGATCAGGTTGCGGCGCTGCAGCTCGGACAGTGCGCTGCGGACGGTGCCGCGGCTGACCTGGTAGCTCGCCGCCAGCTGGTTCTCACCAGGCAGCCGCTCGCCGCGGGCCAGCCGGCCGGAGCGGATCCGCTCGGTCAGGTCCTCGACCAACCGGGACCGCTTGCTGAACCCCACCTGTCCAGTCATGTACATACATGTAGGCCATGAGGGGCGGGTTTGTCCAGCGGTCAGTCCTGGCCGGAGTCCTCCAGCGCGTCGCGGACCGCGACCATCTTCGCCGCGGCCTCCCGCACCTCGGTGTCCGGATCGGAGTCGGCGACGATCCCGCAGCCCGCGAAGAGGCGGGCGATCGGCCCGTCCAGCTGGGCGCAGCGCAGTGCGATGCCCAGCTCGCCGTCGCCGTTGCCGTCCATCCAGCCGACGGGGCCCGCGTAGCGGCCCCGGTCCATGCCCTCCAGCTCCGCGATGAGGGCGAGTGCGGCGTCGCGCGGGGTGCCGCCGACCGCGGCCGTGGGGTGCACGGCGGCTGCGAGCTGGAGCAGGGAGGCGGGCGCCTGCCGGTGGAGCGTGCCGTGGACGTCGCTGGCCAGGTGCGAGACGTTCCGCAGAGCGATCACCGACGGCGTGTCCGGGACCGACAGCGAGGCGCACAGCGGGCGGAGCGAGTCGGCGAGCGAGTCGACGGCGAGCGCGTGCTCGTGCCGGTCCTTGACCGAGCCGAGCAGCTGCCCGGGCAGGTCGTCGCACTCGCCCGGCCAGATGGTGCCGGCGAGCACGCGCGACGAGACCGTGCCCTCGGCGCGGCGCACCAGCAGCTCGGGGGTGGCGCCGACGAGCCCGTCGACCGAGTAGGACCAGCACGTGGGGTAGCGGCGGGCCAGGCCGGCGAGCAGGAACCGCGGGTCGAGCGGGGCGTCGCTCACCGCAACGAGGTCGTGGGCGAGCGCGGCCTTGTCCAGCTCGCCCGCCCGCATCCGGCGGACGGCCTCCGCCACCGCCTTCCGGTAGCCGGCCACGGGCAGCAGCCCGTCGGCGAACCGCAGGTTGCCCGTCGGCCGGACGGGGGTGACGGCCCGCATGGCGGACGGGCCGTCGGCGTGGGAGAACTCGGTGATCCACGCCACGCCGTCCCGCCGTCCCACGAGCACGCGCGGGACGACCAGCACGGAGCCGGGCGAGGAGTCGGCGAACGTGAAGCTGGCGAACGCGACTGGGCCGGTGCCCGGCTGGTCGACCTCGTCGCTCACGTGCAGGCCCGCGGCGAAGGAGCGCCACCACGAGTCGGCCTCCGCGAACCGGTTCTCACCGGTGACGGTGAGCCGGGCGACCTCGCCCCAGCCGACGAGCCCGTCGGATCCGCGCACCCATGACAGCGGGTTGCGGTCGTCGGGAAGCAGCTCGAGTAGGCCGCCCGGGTCGCCGACGAGCCTGGTTCGCACGCCCAACCCGGTCGGTAGTGGGGCGATCGTCACGAATCCGAGAGTAGGAGGCCGTTCGCGTTCGTGTGCGCGCGACCCGGGAGGCCCCGGCCACACCGGTGCTCCCACCAGGCCTCATACGATGGGGGACGTGACGAGTGGCACCCGGACGACGGGCACGGGGCGCACCAGCGCGTTCGATGAGCTGGCGTCGCTGGTGCGCCCGCTCGCGCGCTTCCTGACGACCCGGGCTCCCGAGGTCGTCACCGGGATCGCGGTGCTCGCCACCGTGCTCGGCCTGCTCGCGCTGGCCGGCGCCGCCGCGAACGACCGCTCCATCTCGGCCAACCCGGGCTACGCGCAGGCCGAGGTGCTCGACGGGTCGACGTTCGCCCGCACGGTCGTCCGCTTCACGGTGGCCAGTGGGGAGACCGTGGCGCCGGAGCACGGGGTCTTCTACCCGTCGGGGCTCGAGGTGGGCGGGTCGGTGGCCGTCGAGTACGACCTGGCCGACCCGGAGCTCGTCCGGGTGGCCGGGCGCAGCGCGCTCGACCAGGCGGTCCCGCTCCTGCTCGGCGTCGCGTTGGTCTGGGCGCTGCTCGGCCCGATCGCGCTGTGGCTGAGGCGCAGGCGGGCCGCTAGGGGCGGTACCGGCGGCTGAGCTCCGGCGGGGCGCACGACCGCCAGCCGTCGAGGATCGCCTCCCGCAGCGCGGCCTCGTCGACCTTCTCCAGCTGGACCAGCACCGCCGCGTACCCGTCGAAGTGCGGGATCGTGAAGAACGCGTCGGGGTTGTCGGCGAGCACGGCCTCCTTCTCGTGGAGGTCGGCGACGCGGATCGCGAGGATCGGGCCGTCCGGCGGGGCCTCGGCGCCGTACCGGCGGATGTCCGCCTTGCTGAACGGCCGTTCCCAGGCGAAGACCTTGGCCCCGCCGCTCGCGGTGACACCGCACACCGCCCACGCCCGGTTGCCGTGCCGGTCGACCTCGGCGACCTCGGGCAGGTCGGTCGCCATGCGGGCCACATCGTCGAGGCTCACCATCCGGTCGACGCTACGTGCGCCGCGTGGCCAACACCACTCCGAGCACGGTCAGCACCATCCCGCCGATCGCCACCAACCCGAGCGACTCCCCGAACATGGCGAACGCCATCAGGGCCGTGAGCCCGGGCACGAGGTAGAAGTAGCTGGTGACCTGCGCCGCTGCGCCGCGGCGCAGCATGAGGAACAGCAGCGAGATCCCGCCGCCGGTCAGCGCCAGCACCGACCAGGCCAGCGCGCCCGCGAGCTGCGGCGTCCAGTCGAACCGGAACGACTCGAACGCGAGCGCGAACGGCAGCGTCACCGCCACGGACGCGACGAACTGCACGACCTGCCCGGTACGCAGGTCGAACTGCGGGCAGAACCGCTTCTGGTAGAGCGTGCCGATCGTGATCGCGAGCAGGGCCATGACGGTGAGGCCGAGCGTCAGGAGTGACAGGCCTTCGGTGGTGAGCCGGTTCGAGACCACGAGCGCGACACCGGCGAAACCGAGCAACAGGCCGGCCACCTGCCGTCCGCCCAGCCGCTCGCCGAGCAGGCCGGCGAACGCCGCGGTGAGCACCGGCTGCAGGTTCACCACGAGCGCCGCGACGCCTGCCGGCATCCCGGCTGCCACCGCCGCCCACACCCCGCCCAGGTACCCGGCCTGGATCCCGACGCCTGCCACCGCGATGTGCAGCACCTGCCGCCCCCGTGGCCACGGGGCGCGTGCCGCCACGGCGAGGGCGAGCATCAACACGACCACTGCCGAGTAACGCAGCACCAGGAAGCTCAGCGGCTCCGCGTACGGGGCGGCGTACTTCGCGACCACGAAACCGGACGCCCAGATGACGACGAAAGCGAACGGCGTGGCGCGGACGGCCAGGCTCGTGCGGGATGCGGTGGTACTGATGCCCGACCCTAACCCGCACCCAGAGCGCGACTCGCGCGCATTCACAGCGCGACTCGCGCAGGTGGGGTCAGGCCTCGCTCGCGCGCCACCAGCCGAGCACGGCGTCCAGCGCGCCCGGCACCGCGACGATCATCTCGCCCTCCGGAAGGGCGTCGGGCCGCCCGTTCCCGTCGACGATCACGGCGCCGGCCTCGGCCGCGAGGCAGGCGGCACCCGCGACGTCCCACTCCTGGTAGCCCTCGAGCACGGCGGCGACGGCGTGGCCGAGCGCCACCTGCGTGACCGCGAGCGCCGACGAGCCGAGCGAGCGGATACCGGCGTGGGCCGCGGTGGCGTGCCGGGTGAACGAGGCGGTGCGGTCGGGCCCGAGTTCGGCGCAGATCAGGCCGCCTGCCGGCGCCCGGGGTACGACCCGGACCGGGACGCCGTTCGCCCGCACCCCTCGTCCGCGGGCGGCGGCGTAGATCTGGGCCCGGCTCGGGTCGGCGATCACCCCCACGACCGGTCCGGAGGCGTCCACCAGCGCCAGACTGTATGCGCACCACGGGAATCCCGCGACGTAATTCGCGGTGCCGTCCACCGGGTCGACAACCCACCGGTAGGGGCTGGTGCGGGCGTCCGGGTCGGCCCAATGCATGTCTGAGGGCTGCGCGCGCCGCGGAGCAAGCGCGCGGCCCTCAGTGAGAGCGCCGTACTCCTCGCCGACCACGGGCACGCCGGGGAACTCCGCGGCGAGGACGCGGCGGGTGTGGCGTTCGAGGGTCCGGTCGGTGTCGGTGACCCAGTCGAAGGGGTTGGACTTGTGCGCGGCCCCGCTCTGGTGCTCCCGGCCCGCGGTGGCCGTGATCACTTCGGCCGCGTCGTTGGCGAGCCGCCCGGCCACCTCGAGGGCACGGGACATCAGCCCGGTCTCCACCGGGAGCGGCGCCGGGGGTGCGCTCGGATCCTGCTGGACGGTCATGTGGCCCGAGCGTCACCGGCTCCGGTGTCGCACCGGCGTCCCGCAGGTGACGTGCCGACGATCACACGGCCAACTGTGTGACCGACACGGGGAGTTGGCTCGCCGTTGGGTGGCTCGCCACCGGCGCGCTCCCCGGCCGGGGAACGGTGCCACCGTGCGCGTCGCCATCGTGTCGGAATGCTTCCTCCCCGTGGTCAACGGTGTCACCAACTCGGTGCTCCGGGTCGTCGAGCACCTCACCGAGGCCGGGCACGAGGTGTTGGTGGTGGCGCCCGGCATGGACGGTCCCACCGAGTACGCGGGCGCCCCGGTCGTGCGGATCAGGGAGCTGAACCTGCCGGTGGTCTCGTCGATGCCGGTCGGTGTGCCGAGCAGGCGCGTGCTGACGGCGCTGCGGGAGTTCGCGCCGGACGTCGTGCACCTCGCGGCGCCGTTCGTCGTCGGGTACCGGGGCCTCGCGGCGGCGCGCAGGCTGGGCATCCCGACCGTCGCGGTCTACCAGACCGACGTGGCCGGCTTCGCCGCGTCCTACGGGCTCGGCCTCACCGCCCGCGCGGCCTGGCGCTGGACCTGCCGGCTGCACGGGCAGGCCGACCGCACGCTCGCGCCGTCGAGCTGGGCCACCGCCGCGCTGCGGGCGCGCGGGGTGCCGCGCGTGCACCAGTGGGCCCGCGGCGTCGACACCCGGCGGTTCACCCCGTCGAAGCGCGACGAGGGGCTGCGCGCCGAGCTGGCCCCCGCCGGCGAGCTGCTGGTCGGGTACGTGGGGCGGCTCGCCCCCGAGAAGCAGGTCCAGCGGCTCGCGGCGCTGGAAGGGCTGCCGGGCACCCGGCTCGTCGTGGTGGGCAGCGGGCCCGGCGAGGAGCGCCTGCGCGCGACCCTGCCGGGTGCCGCGTTCCTCGGCTTCCGCGAGGGCGACGAGCTCGCCCGGATCTACGCCTCCCTCGACGTGTTCGTGCACACGGGGCCGTCCGAGACGTTCTGCCAGGCAGTGCAGGAGGCCCTCGCGTCCGGGCTGCCCGTGGTGGCCCCGGACGCGGGCGGCCCGCGCGACCTGGTGCTGCCCGGGCGTACCGGCTTCCTGGTGCCGCCGCACCCGGAGGGCGCCCTGCCGGACGACCCGGCCGCGGTGGCCGCGGACGCCGAGCTGCGCGGTGCGGTCGAGGCCCTCGCCGACCCGCAGCTGCGTCGCCGGTTCGGCGCGGCCGCCCGGCGCTCGGTGCTGCGCCGCACCTGGTCGGCTGTGTGCGACGAGCTGGTCGCCCACTACGCCGAGGTCATCGGCGGGCACACCGCAGCGGCAGCCTGAGTTGAGGATCATCCAGCTGGCGAACTTCTACGGTCCGCGCTCCGGCGGCCTGCGCACCGCGCTGCACCACCTCGGCGCGGGTTACGGGGCGAGGGGCCACGAGGTCGTGCTCGTCGTGCCGGGCCCGCGGTCGGCCGACGAGCTGCTGCCGACCGGGATCCGGCGCGTCACGATCGCAGCGCCCCGGCTGCCCGGCACCGGTGGCTACCGGGCAGTCGACCCCTGGCGGGTGCAGCGCCTGCTGGAGCGGTTGCGGCCCGACGCGATCGAGGTGTCCGACCGCCTCACGCTGCGCGGGCTCGGCGCGTGGGCGTCCCGGCACGGCGTGCCGAGCGTGGTGATCTCCCACGAACGGCTCGACCGCCTGCTCGCGCAGTTCCTGCTCCCGGGCGCCGCGGCCCGGCGCGTCGCCGACCGGGCGAACGCGCGGATGGCCGCGGCCTACGACACCGTCGTCTGCACGACGTCCTTCGCGCGGGCCGAGTTCGACCGCATCGGGGTGCGCAACGTCGCCCAGGTGCCGCTCGGCGTCGACCTGACGACGTTCTCGCCCCGCCACCACGACCCGGACCTGCGCGCCGGCCTCGCCTCCGGCGCGGAGACCCTCCTCGTGCACTGCGGGCGGCTCTCGCCGGAGAAGCACCCCGAGCGCAGCATCGACACCGTCGCCGCGCTGGGCGCGGCCGGGCACCGCGTGCGGCTGGTGATTGCCGGGGACGGCCCCCGCCGGCCCGCGCTGGAACGGCGCGCCGCCGGGCTGCCGGTGACGTTCCTCGGCTTCGTCCGCGACCGCGGGCAGCTCGCCCGGCTGCTGGCGTCGGCCGACGTCTCGCTCGCGCCCGGCCCGCACGAGACGTTCGGGCTGTCAGCCCTCGAGGCGCTGGCCAGCGGCACCCCGGTGGTGGTGTCGGCGTCCTCGGCGCTTCCGGAGATCGTCGGCCCGTCCGGGGCGGCCGCGCTCGACCGGCCCGATGCCTTCGCGGCGGGGGTCACCACGCTGCTCGCCGCCGACGAGGCGGTCCGGCGGGCGGCGGCGCGGGCGCGGGCCGAGCAGTTCGGCTGGCCCGCGTCGGTGGCGGGGATGCTGGGGATGCTCGCCGCGTCCTGACCGTTCCCGCCCGCGGGCGATCATCGCCCGCCGGCGAGCCTGCCGAGCCAGTGCAGCAGCAGCGCCGTCTCGGGTTCGCCGAGCTCCGTCGGGTGGTCGCGCAGGATGGCGGCGAGCTGCAGCGCCGCGACGACCAAGGACCCGTCCCGGTCGGCCTGGCGGCCCCCGGCGTCCGGGACGAGCACCGCGGCGTGGACGGCGTCGCGCACCCGCCGGGAGAGTTCCGGGTCGGGGTAGTTCTCGGGCTGGGTGACGAGGTTGAGCGCGACCCCGATGTTCGCCGACATGATCATCTGGGCGGCCACCCCGGACTCGACGCGCAGCCTGCCTGCCGCAGCACACCGTTCGAGGACTTGGTGCAGCAGGCGCATCGCCTCCTGCGCCGCGGACGGCACGGTGGCGAAGCTCGGCGAGAACATCAGGCGGTAGACGGCCGGGTGAGACCGGGCGAACTCGACGTGGGTGTCCCATCCGTTGCGCAGGTCCACCACCGGGTCGGCGGACGGCTCGGCGGCCCGTTTCGTGGCGAGGTAGCGGTCGAAGCCGTAGTCCACCAGCGCGCTGAGCAGGCCGTTCTTGTCCCCGAACAGCCGGTAGAGCACCGGCGCACCGACGCCGACCGCCTCGCACACCGCACGTGTCGCGATGTCGCGGTCCGGTGAGGCGTTCAGCAGCTCCTCCGCCGCGTCGAGCATCCGCGTTCGCATGTCCACGCTCTGATCGTAGCGCTAATAACAGCTGGGCCGTACGAGTGTTACGCAGGTCATAACGCTGATTCGTCAGTGAGGTAGCAACGCTACGAACGAGGTGTTAGCGTCTGTCTCGTTCAAGCGAAACAACGTTACGAAGGAGCGGGACCATGACCGAGAGCACTCAGCGCATCGCGATCGTGACCGGTGGCTCCGGGGGCATCGGGCGAGCAGTCGCCGAGCGCCTCGCCGCCGACGGGATGAGCGTGCTGGTGCACTACGCCGGCAACCCGCGGCGGGCCGAGGAGACGGTCGACGCGATCGTCGCGGCGGGCGGCACGGCCACCGCGTTCCGGGCCGACGTCGCGGACGAGAACGAGGTGGCCGCCCTCTTCGACGAGGCGGAGCGGCGTTACGGCGGCGTCGACGTGGTCGTGCACACGGCCGGGATCATGCTGCTCGCCCCGCTCGCCGAGCTGGACCTCGACGACCTCGACCGGATGCACCGCACCAACATCCGCGGGACGTTCGTGGTCGACCAGCAGGCCGCCCGCCGGGTGCGCAGCGGTGGCGCGATCATCAACTTCTCGACCTCGGTCACGAAGATCGCGCTGCCCGGCTACACCGCATACGCCGCCAGCAAGGGCGCCGTCGACGCGATGACCTTGATCCTGGCCAGGGAGCTGCGCGGTCGCGACATCACGGTCAACGCGGTCGCGCCCGGCCCGACCGCCACGCCGCTGTTCCTCGAGGGCAAGGAGCAGTCGGTGGTGGACCACATGGCGTCGATGGCCCCGCTGGAGCGCCTCGGCTTCCCGGCCGACATCGCCGAGGCCGTCGCCTTCCTCGCGGGCCCGGCCCGCTGGGTCAACGGGCAGGTCCTCTACGCCAACGGCGGAATCATCTGAGAAGGGAAGAAGGATCATGGGGAAGAACATCGTCGTCACCGGGGCGTCCAGCGGGTTCGGGGCGCTCACCGTCCGAGCGCTCGCCGACGCGGGCCACACCGTCTACGCGGGCATGCGCGAGACCGCGGGCCGCAACGCGCCCGCCGTCGCCGAGCTGGTCGGCTACGCGCGCGAGCACGGGGTCGACCTGGGCGCCGTCGAGATGGACGTGGGCGACCAGGCCTCCGTGGACGCGGCGGTCGAGCGCATCGTCGCCGAGGCCGGCCGCCTCGACGTGGTCGTGCACAACGCGGGGCACATGGTGCTCGGGCCCGCCGAGGCGTTCACACCCGAGCAGCTGGCGGCCGTCTACGACACCAACGTGCTGTCCACGCAACGCGTCAACCGCGCGGCGCTCCCGCACCTGCGCGCCCAGGGTGACGGGCTCGTGGTGTGGGTCGGGTCCAGCAGCAGCCGCGGCGGCACCCCGCCCTACCTCGCCCCGTACTTCGCCGCGAAGGCCGCCGAGGACGCGCTCGCCGTGAGCTACGCGGCCGAGCTCGCCCGCTTCGGCATCGACACGACGATCGTGGTGCCCGGCGCCTTCACGAGCGGGACGAACCACTTCGCCCACGCCGGGCAGCCGGAGAACCCGGAGATCGTGGCGGCCTACGAGGAGCGCTACGCCAACCTGCTCGACCAGGTGTCCGAGCGGCTCGCCCGGCTCGTCCCGGCCGACGCCGACCCGGCCGAGGTGGCCCGACAGATCGCGCGGGTGGTGGACCTCCCCAAGGGTGAGCGGCCGTTCCGCGTGCACGTCGACCCGGCCCACGACGGCGCCGAGGAGGTCTTCGACCACGGCGATCGCATCCGCGCCGACTTCTACCGGCGCATCGGGCTGGAGGACCTGCTGCGCCCCGCGTAGGACCCACGCCCTCGGCTACGCGCCCCGTGTCCCGGGGCGCGTAGCGTTCCCGCCGTGAGCAGGGCCGACCTCGACAAGGACCCGCAGGACGTCGCCGCGATGTTCGACGGTGTCGCACGCCGCTACGACCTGACCAACACCGTGCTCAGCGCGGGACAGGACCGGCGGTGGCGACGGCTCACCCGGGAGGCCCTCGGGCTCCGGCCCGGGGAGCGGGTGCTCGACCTCGCCGCGGGCACGGCCGTCTCCACGGTCGAGCTGGGGCGGTCGGGCGCCTGGTGCATCGCGGCCGACTTCTCGCTCGGGATGCTGCGTGCCGGCGCCCAGCGGCCCGTGCCGAAGGTCGCGGCCGACGCGTTGCACCTGCCGTTCCGCGACGGCGCCTTCGACGCGGTCACGATCTCGTTCGGCCTGCGCAACGTCGCCGACCCCGACACCGCGCTGGCCGAGCTCGCGCGCGTCACGCGGCCGGGCGGACGCCTCGTCGTGTGCGAGTTCGGCCGGCCGACGGTCGCGCCGTTCCGGATGGCCTACTACGCGGGCCTGGAGCACGTGCTGCCGGCGATCGCCCGGAAGGTCTCCAGCAACCCGGAGGCCTACATCTACCTCGGCGAGTCGATCCGCGACTGGCCCGCCCAGCCCGAGCTGGCCCGGCGCATCGCGAAGGCCGGCTGGACGGACGTCGCCTGGCGCAACCTGGCCCTCGGCGCGGTGACTTTGCACCGCGCCACCCGGCCGGTGGTCTGAGCCGCGCGCCGTCCGGCCCCTTCCCCACCAGGCCTCTAGCGGTGGCACATCTCGCACAGGCCCACCTCTCACCGGGCCTTCGGTGGCGCCGCGCATCGTGCGGGGCCGCCCCTCACGCCTCAAGGGCGCTCCGCGTCGCTTCGCGATCGCTACGCGACCCTTGACTCGCGAGCCTCCGCGACCCCTGAGGGCCCGCTTCGCGGGCAGCCCGGGCCTGCCCCTTCCTGCGCGCGGCGCCACCGAAGGCCGGTCTCACCACCATGATCACGGCTTCGGCGCGAAACCCGACGCCCTGCGTCGGGAAACGCACCCAACTGGTGATCTTCGCAGCTCACGCACCCCTTCTCGGCTGATGCACCCCGTCGACCGGTCGCGTGGACCGAAACGCGGCGCGTGCGCGGAAACCGGGTGCGAAGGACAAGGGGATGCCCGACACCGGCCTCCTGGCGGCGCCGCGCACCAAGAGGGCAGGCCCTTGGGCCTGCCCGCACTGCTTGCCCTCAAGGGGCCGCAGAGGCTCGCAGGTCAAGGGGCGCGCCAGCGATCGCGAAGCGACGCGCAGCGCCCTTGAGCTGTGAGGGGCGGCCCCGCACAATGCGCGGCGACGCCAGGAGGCCCTGGAGAAGGGCAACCTTGAGCCAGGAGGCCTTGACGCAGGAGGCCTCGCGCTTCCTGATCCACCGATCACCGTCCGGTCGCCAACCTGAGCGGGCGTCCCTCGACCAGGGTGCTTAGACTCAGGGACGACTTCGTGAATCCGTTCACAAGGAGCCGCATGGCCGCGCCCGAACCCACCACATCGGACGCCGACGTCATCGTCGTCGGCGCGGGTCCCGCGGGATCCACCGCCGCCGCATACCTCGCCAGAGCAGGACTGGACGTCCTGCTGCTGGAGAAGTCGACGTTCCCGCGACCGAAGGTGTGCGGCGACGGCTTCACGCCGCGCGGCATGAAGCAGCTCATCGACCTCGGGATCGACTGTTCAGAGGCGAACGGCTGGCTGCACAACAAGGGCCTGCGGGTCGTGGGTGGCGGGGTCACCCTCGAGCTGGCGTGGCCCACGCTCGCGAGCTTCCCGAACTTCGGCGCGGTGCGGCCGCGCCAGGACTTCGACGAGCTGCTCGTGCGCCACGCCGAGAAGCTCGGGGCCCGCCTGCACGAGGACACCACGGTCACCGACGCGATCACCGACGAGCGCACGGGGCGGGTCGTCGGCGTCAGCGGCACCACCGGCAAGGGCAAGGAGAAGCGGCCGGTCTCCTTCCGCGCGCCGATCACCCTGGCCTGCGACGGGGTGAGCGCCCGGCTGGCGCTCTCGCTCGGGATGGTCAAGCGCGAGGACCGCCCGATGGGCGTGGCGGTGCGCCGCTACTACAACTCCCCTCGCACCCACGACGACCACCTCGAGAGCCACCTCGAGCTGTGGGACCGCTCCGACCCGAAGGACCCGAAGCTGCTGCCCGGCTACGGCTGGATCTTCGGCATGGGCGACGGCACCTCGAACGTGGGGCTCGGGATCCTGTCCACGTCGAAGGCCTACGGCAACACCGACTACCGCGCGCTGCTCAAGTCGTGGCTGGACGGCACGCCGGAGGAGTGGGGCTACCGCGACGAGAACGCGGTCGGCACCGTCGGCGGCGCGGCGCTGCCGATGGGCTTCAACCGCACCCCGCACTACCGGCCGGGTCTGCTGCTGGTCGGTGACGCGGGCGGCATGGTCAACCCGTTCAACGGGGAGGGCATCGCCTACGCGATGGAGTCGGCCGCGATCGCGGCGCGCTGCGCCGTGCAGGCCCACGCGCGCTCCGGCTCGTCGGCCGAGGCGGCGCTCGCCGGTTATCCGGCCGCGATGAGCCAGGCGCTGGGCAGCTACTACCGCATCGGCAACCTGTTCTCCAAGCTCATCGGCAACCCGACGATCATGGGCATGGCCACGAAGTACGGCCTCCCGCGCACCACGCTCATGCGCTTCATCCTGAAGCTGCTCGCCAACCTGTACGACCCGAGGGACGGCGCGGTCGGCGACCGCGTGATCACGGCGATGACCAGGCTCACACCGAGCTTGTAGTAAGGCTTGCCTGGGTCCGGTCGGGCGTTTCGCCCGACCTAGGGTCCCGGGCGGAATCAATAAAGCGATTTCGACGACGACGACGAGGGCAGAACGGATGCTCGATCCCTACCTCCCGCTGGTGCTGTTGTTCGCCCTGGCAGGTGCGTTCGCCCTGTTCTCGGTGACGGCGGCACCGTACGTCGGCCCCCGCCGCTACAACCGGGCGAAGCTCGACGCCTACGAGTGCGGCATCGAGCCTTCGCCCCAGCCGGTGGTGGGCGGCGGCCGGATGCCGGTCGCCTACTACCTCACGGCGATGCTGTTCATCCTGTTCGACATCGAGATGGTCTTCCTCTACCCGTTCGCGGTGAGCGCCGACGCGCTCGGCCTGTTCGGGCTGGTGGAGATCGTGCTGTTCATCGTCACGGTCGGCTTCGCGTACGTCTACGTGTGGCGGCGCGGCGGGCTGGATTGGAACTGAGATGGGTCTCGAAGAGCACCTGCCCAGCGGCGTACTGCTGACCAGCGTCGAGAAGCTGGTCAACTGGACGCGCAAGTCGTCGCTGTGGCCCGCCACGTTCGGGCTCGCCTGTTGCGCCATCGAGATGATGACGACCGGTGCGCCCCGCTACGACCTCGCCCGCTTCGGCATGGAGGTCTTCCGCGCCTCGCCGCGGCAGGCCGACCTGATGATCGTCGCCGGCCGGGTGAGCAACAAGATGGCCCCGGTCCTGCGCCAGATCTACGACCAGATGCCCGAGCCCCGCTGGGTGCTCGCGATGGGCGTCTGCGCCTCGTCCGGCGGCATGTTCAACAACTACGCGATCGTGCAGGGCGTCGACCACGTCGTGCCCGTCGACATGTACCTGCCCGGCTGCCCGCCGCGGCCGGAGATGCTGATGGACGCGATCCTCAAGATCCACGCCAAGATCATGGACGAGCCGCTCGGGACGCGGCGGGCCGCCGAGCTGGCCGCGAGCGGCCACAAGACCGAGCTGGTGCCGTCGTCGATCAAGTTCGCCCCCAAGAAGAAGCTGGCGGAGAAGTGATGCGCCATGGCTGACGAGAACACCGGCAGCTCCAAGGACGACGCCGAGCGCACCGGCGCCCCGCAGTCGTCGGCGCAGCAGAGCGGCGCCGACGCCGCCGAGCAGCGGGCGCGCGGCGCGGAGGACGCCAAGGGCGGCGAGGTCGAGCAGACCTCCGCCCCGATCGACGCGCCGTCCGGCACCGAGGTCGACGAGCAGACCACCCCGGAGGGCGGCACCCGCATCGGGCCCACCCGCGAGCGGCACGGCATGTTCGGCGTGTCCGGCTCCGGTGACACGTCCGGGTTCGGCGGCCTCCGGCTGCCCGCGCACGTGCCCGCCCCGGCCGAGCGCCCCTTCGGTGGCTGGTTCGACGACTTCGCCGACGAGTTCGGCGAGGCCCTCGACGAGCGCGGCATCCCGCGCGGCGCCGTGCAGCAGATCACGATCGACCGCGGCGAGATCACCTTCTACGTGCGGCGCGAGTCGATCGTCGACATCTGCCGCGCGCTGCGCGACGAGGACGCACTGCGCTTCGAGCTGTGCTCCTCGGTCTCCGGTGTCGACTACGGCGCGGACGTGCCGCAGCGCCTGCACGTCGTCTACCACCTGACGTCGATGACCTACCGCCGCCGCATCCGCCTCGAGGTGTCGGTGGACGTCGACGACCCGCACGTGCCGAGCGTCGTGGACGTCTACCCGACGGCCGACTGGCACGAGCGCGAGACGTGGGACATGTTCGGCATCGTCTTCGACGGCCACCCCGCCCTCACCCGGATCCTCATGCCGGACGACTGGGACGGCCACCCGCAGCGCAAGGACTACCCGCTCGGCGGGATCCCGGTGGAGTACAAGGGCGCGGAGATCCCGCCGCCGGACCAGCGGAGGTCGTACACATGAGGGCGCGGAGATCCCGGCTCTGCTGCGACCAGGGGAGGTCGTACACATGACGGCGCGGAGATCCCGGCTCTGCTGCGACCAGGGGAGGTCGTACACATGACGGCGCGGAGATCCCGGCCCTGTCGCGACCAGGGGAGGTCGTACACATGAGCAGCGACACCTTCGACGCCTACGCCCCGGAGCGGGAGACCACCGAGGGCAAGGTCTACACGGTCACCGGCGGCGACTGGGACACGCTCCTCGACGAGGAGCACGACGACCGCATCGTCATCAACATGGGTCCGCAGCACCCGTCCACCCACGGCGTGCTGCGGCTGGTGCTGGAGCTCGAGGGCGAGACGGTGCAGCAGGCCCGGTCGGTGATCGGCTACCTGCACACCGGCATCGAGAAGAACTGCGAGTACCGCACCTGGACCCAGGGCGTCACGTTCGTGACGCGCATGGACTACCTCGCGCCGCTGTTCAACGAGACCGCCTACTGCCTCGGCGTGGAGAAGCTGCTCGGGGTGGAGGCGCCGCGGCGGGCGCAGGTGGCCCGCGTGCTGCTGATGGAGCTCACCCGCATCGGCTCGCACCTGGTGTGCCTCGCCACCGGCGGCATGGAGCTCGGCGCGCTCACCGGCATGACGGCCGGCTTCCGCGAGCGCGAAGAGGTCCTGCACCTCATGGAGTTCCTCACGGGGCTCCGCATGAACAACGCCTTCGTCCGCCCCGGCGGGCTCGCGCAGGACTTCCCCGATGGCTGGGAGGAGCGGGTCGCCGACTTCGTCAAGATCATGAAGAAGCGGCTGCCGGACTACGACAAGCTGCTCACCGGCCAGCCGATCTGGCGCCAGCGCCTGGAGGGCGTCGGCTACCTGCCCGTGGACGGCTGCCTCGCGCTCGGCGCCACCGGACCGATCCTGCGCTCGGCCGGCCTGCCGTGGGACCTGCGCAAGATCGAGCCGTACTGCGGCTACGAGGAGTACGACTTCGAGGTCCCGGTGGCCACCGAGGCCGACTGCTACGCGCGCTACCGGCTGCGGCTGGCCGAGATCCACGAGTCGCTCAAGATCATCGAGCAGGCGGCGAAGAAGATGGAGCCGGGCCCGGTGATGGTCGCGGACCGCAAGGTCGCGTGGCCCGCGCAGCTGTCCATCGGCTCCGACGGCATGGGCAACAGCCTCGAGCACGTCCGCAAGATCATGGGTCAGTCGATGGAGTCGCTGATCCACCACTTCAAGCTGGTCACCGAGGGCTTCTCCGTGCCCGCCGGCCAGGTGTACTCGGTCGTCGAGTCGCCGCGCGGCGAGCTGGGCTACCACCTGGTGTCCGACGGCGGCACGCGGCCCGTGCGCGTCCACGTGCGGGACCCCAGCTTCGTGAACCTGCAGACGATGCCGGCGATGAGCGAAGGCGGCATGGTCGCGGACGTCATCGCGGCCGTCGCGTCGATCGACCCCGTCATGGGAGGTGTGGACCGGTGACTCTCCCCGAGGGAACGCCGGAGTCCTTCGGCCCGATCACCGGCCCGGAGGAAGTGGTCTTCGAGCCGGTCGTCGAGGACGCCGGGCCCGTCGTCGAGCGGTTCGACGAGCTCACGCGCCAGCGCACCAAGGAGATCATCGCGAAGTACCCGCAGTCGCGGTCGGCGCTGCTCCCGCTGCTGCACCTGGTGCAGTCGGTGGAGGGGCACGTCAGCCAGGACGGCATCCGGTACTGCGCGGAGGCACTGGAGCTGTCCACGGCCGAGGTCTCGGCGGTGGCCACCTTCTACACGATGTACAAGCGCACCCCGTGCGGGCAGCACCTGGTGAGCGTGTGCACCAACACCCTGTGCGCGGCGCTGGGCGGCGACGACATCTACAAGCGGCTGTCGGAGAAGCTCGGGGTGGGCCACGAGGGCACCGCGGGCGAGCCGGGCGCGACCGGCTCGATCACGCTGGAGCACGCCGAGTGCCTCGCGGCCTGCGACCTCGCGCCGGTGCTGCAGGTCAACTACGAGTACTTCGACAACCAGACGCCGGAGTCGGCGGAGGAGCTGGTGGAGGCGCTGCAGCGGGGCGAGAAGCCGCACCCGACCCGCGGCGCCCCGCTCACCGACTTCCGCACCGTGGAGCTGGAGCTCGCCGGGATCTTCCCCGACCTCGAGACCAGCGTGGAGGGCGCGTCGGCGGCACCGGAGTCGCTGCGCGGCGCGCGGCTCGCCTCCGAGCGCGGCTGGACGGCCCCCGCGATGCCCGACTCCCCGCCCGCGTTCCCTGCTCTGCCGGAGAAGAACTGATGGTGGACCAACTCACGCCGGTGCTCACGCGGCGCTGGCAGTCGCCGCGCTCGTGGTCGATCGACACCTACGAGCAGCTCGAGGGCTACCAGGCCCTGCGGCACGCGCTCACGGCCCACCCCGACCAGATCATCCAGCTGGTGAAGGACTCGGGCCTGCGCGGCCGCGGCGGTGCGGGCTTCCCCACCGGCCTGAAGTGGAGCTTCATCCCGCAGGGACCCACCGGTCCGGGGGCCAAGCCCAAGTACCTGGTGGTGAACGCCGACGAGGGCGAGCCGGGTACCTGCAAGGACATCCCGACGATGATGGCCGACCCGCACTCGCTCATCGAGGGCTGCATCATCACGTGCTTCGCGATCCGCGCGAACTTCTGCGCGATCTACGTGCGGGGCGAGGCGCTGCACTGCATCCGCCGGGTGCGGCGGGCGGTCGAGGAGGCCCGCGCGAAGGGTTACCTCGGCAACGACATCCTCGGTTCCGGCTTCGACCTCGAGATCGTGGTGCACGCCGGTGCGGGCGCCTACATCTGCGGTGAGGAGACGGCGCTCCTCGACTCCCTCGAAGGTCGTCGCGGCCAACCTCGCCTCAAGCCTCCCTTCCCGGCCACGTCGGGGCTCTACGCCTCGCCGACAGTCGTGAACAACGTCGAGACGATCGCCTCGGTTCCCGCCATCGTGATGGGCGGCAGCGACTGGTTCCGGGCCATGGGTTCGGAGAAGAGCCCCGGCCCGAAGATCTACTCGGTGTCCGGCCACGTCGAGCGGCCCGGCCAGTACGAGGCCCCGCTCGGCATCACGCTGCGCCAGCTCCTGGAGCTGGCCGGCGGCATGAAGGACGGCATCCCGCTCAAGTTCTGGACGCCGGGCGGCTCGTCCACGCCGATCTTCACGGCAGAGCACCTGGACGTCCCGCTCGACTTCGAGGGCGCCGCTGCGGCGGGCTCGATGCTGGGCACAACTGCCGTGCAGGTCTTCAACGAGACCGTGTCGGTGCCGTGGGCCGTGATGAAGTGGACCGAGTTCTACAAGCACGAGTCGTGCGGCAAGTGCACCCCGTGCCGCGAGGGCACGTTCTGGCTGGTGCAGATCCTGGAGCGGATGGTGCACGGCGAGGGCACCGAGGCCGACGTCGAGACGATGCTCGACATCTGCGACAACATCCTCGGCCGCTCGTTCTGCGCCCTCGGTGACGGCGCGACCAGCCCGATCACGAGCGCCATCAAGTACTTCCGCCAGGAGTTCCTGGACCTCATCGCCGAGCAGCCCGCGGTGCAGCGTCCGGAGCAGCTGGACGATCTGGTTGGAGCCCAGGCATGACGATCGCCCCCGAGGAGAAGAAGGAGGCGCGGCCCGTCCCGGAGGGTCACGTCCGCCTCACGATCGACGGGATCGAGGTGGACGCCCCCAAGGGCGAGATCCTGATCCGCACCTGTGAGCGGCTCGGGATCATCGTGCCGCGGTTCTGCGACCACCCGCTGCTCGACCCGGCCGGCGCCTGCCGCCAGTGCCTGGTCGAGGTGGAGATGGGCGGCCGGCCGATGCCCAAGCCGCAGGCCAGCTGCACCATGACGGTCGCCGACGGCATGGTCGTCAAGACCCAGCACTCCTCTCCGGTGGCCAAGAAGGCCCAGGAGGGGGTGATGGAGCTGCTGCTCATCAACCACCCGCTCGACTGCCCGGTCTGCGACAAGGGCGGCGAGTGCCCCCTGCAGAACCAGGCGATGAGCACCGGGCGCACCGACTCCCGCTTCGTCGACACCAAGCGCACGTTCCCCAAGCCGCTCCCGATCTCCACGCAGGTGCTGCTGGACCGCGAGCGCTGCGTGCTGTGCCAGCGCTGCACCCGGTTCTCCGAGGAGATCGCCGGCGACCCGTTCATCGACCTGCTGGAACGCGGTGCCAACCAGCAGATCGGCGTGGCGCAGGACAAGCCGTTCCAGAGCTACTTCTCCGGCAACACCATCCAGATCTGCCCGGTCGGGGCGCTGACCAGCGCCGCGTACCGGTTCCGCTCCCGCCCGTTCGACCTCGTGTCGACGATGGGCGTCGACGAGCACACCTCCAGCGGCGGCGCGATCCGCATCGACACCCGCCGCGGCACGGTGATGCGCCGGCTCTCGGGCAACGACCCCGAGGTCAACGAGGAGTGGATCGACGACAGGACGCGGTTCGGGTTCCGGTACCTGACGTCGAAGGGCCGGATCACCCGCCCGCTGGTCCGCGGCGCGGACGGGCAGCTGGCGGAGACCTCGTGGACCGAGGCGCTGCGCGTCGCGGCCGACGGCCTGCTGGCGGCCCGCGAGCGGGGGATCGGCGTGCTTGCCGGTGGCCGGCTCACCGTCGAGGACGCCTACGCGTACGCCAAGTTCGCGCGCGTCGCCGCGGGCACCAACGACGTCGACTTCCGGGCGCGGGTGAACTCGGCCGAGGAGCTGGAGTTCCTCGCCTCGCACGTGGTGGGGAAGGGCCCCGAGCACCTCAGCTACACGCGCCTCGAGGCCGCGCCCGCCGTGCTCTGCGTCGCGCTCGAGCCGGAGGAGGAGGCGCCGGCCGTCTACCTGCGGCTGCGCAAGGCCGCGCGCAAGCACGGCCAGCGCGTGTTCCACCTCGGCCAGTGGACCACCCCCGCGGTCGAGCGCACCTCGCTCGAGACCGGTGCCGCCGCTCCCGCCGCCAAGGACAACCTGATCCCGGCCGTGCCGGGAGCCGAGGCCGCGGTGCTGGCCGAGCTGCCCGAGGACATCGTCGAGGCGCTGCGCGGCGGCGGGGTCGTCCTCGTCGGCGAGCGCGCCGCCGAGGTGCCCGGCCTGTACTCCGCGGTTGCCGCGCTCGGTCAGCGCACCGGCGCGGCCATCGGCTGGGTGCCGCGCCGCGCGGGTGACCGGGGTGCCCTGGACGCGGGTGCGGTGCCCACGCTGCTGCCGGGCGGGCGCCCGGTGGCCGACGAGGCCGCCCGCGCCGAGGTCGAGGCGGCATGGGGGCTCGCCCCCGGCACGCTGCCGACGACGCCGGGCCGCGACACCGACGAGATCCTCACGGCCGCCGCGACCGGCGAGCTGGGGGCGCTCGTCGTCGGGGGCGTCGACCCGTACGACCTCGCCGACCCGGCCGCGGCACTGGCCGCCCTGCGCGACGTCGGGTTCCTCGTGAGCCTCGAGCTGCACGCCTCGGCCGTCACCGAGCTGGCCGACGTGGTGCTGCCGGTCGCCCCGGACGCCCAGCGCGCGGGCAGCTACCTCAACTGGGAGGGGCGCAGGCGCGAGTTCGGCCCGGCCCTCGACGCGAGCGGCGTGCTCCCGGACTGCCGGGTGCTCGACACGCTCGCCGTCGAGATGGACGTCGACCTGTTCACGCAGACCCCGGCGGCCGTCGCGGGCGAGCTGTCCCGGCTCGGCAGCTGGGCGGGGGTGTCCCCGGCGGCGCCCGCGGTCCCGGCCGGTCAGCCGCTGCGGCCCGAGTACGGGCAGGCCGTGCTCGCCAGCTGGCGCCAGCTGATCGACGGCTCGACCCTGACGATGGACGAGCCCGCGCTGGCGGGCACCGCCCGTCCGGCGTACGTGCGGCTCAACGCCGCCACGGCCGAGCGGCTCGGCGTGACGGAGGGCGGGCCGGCCACGGTCCGCACCGACCGCGGCGAGATCACCCTCCCGGTGGCGCTCGCCGACCTGCCCGACGGCGTGGTGTGGCTGCCGGGCAACTCGGGTGACTCCCGGGTCCGCGCCCTCCTCGGTGCCGGGCACGGCGACCTGGTGGGGGTGACGGCGTGAACCTCGCGCAGGGAATGACTCGCACGCAGCAGCTGCTGGCGGACGACCCGCTGTGGCTGATCCTGCTGAAGGTCGTGGCGCTCTTCGCGATCGGCGTGGTGCTGACGCTCTTCATGATCAACCTGGAGCGCAAGGTGGTGGGCCGGATGCAGCAGCGTCCCGGCCCGAACCGGGTGGGTCCGGGCGGCTGGCTGCAGTCCTTGGCTGACGGGCTCAAGCTCGCCTTCAAGGAAGACATCATGCCGTTGATGGCCGACAAGCGGGTGTTCTTCATCGCCCCGGTCATCTCGACGATCCCGGCGTTCGTGGCGTTCTCGGTGCTCCCGTTCGGCGGCGAGGTGTCGATCTTCGGCGAGCCGACGGTGCTGCAGCTGGTGGACCTGCCGGTCGGGGTGCTGGTGGTGCTGGCCTGCTCCTCCATCGGGGTGTACGGGATCGTGCTGGGCGGCTGGGCCTCCGGTTCGCCCTACCCGCTGCTGGCAGCGCTGCGCAGCGCGGCGCAGGTGATCTCCTACGAGATCGCGCTGGGGTTGTCGATCGTCGGCGTGATCCTCTACGCCGGGTCGCTGTCAACGGCGGACATCGTGGCCTCGCAGGCCTCCGGCTGGTACCTGCTGCTGCTGGCGCCGAGTTTCGTGGTGTTCGTGATCTCGATGGTGGGGGAGACCAACCGGGCCCCGTTCGACCTGCCGGAGGCGGAGTCGGAGCTGGTCGGTGGGTTCCACACCGAGTACTCGTCGCTGAAGTTCGCGCTGTTCTTCCTCGCCGAGTACGTGAACATGGTGACGGTGTCGGCGATGGCCACCACCCTGTTCCTGGGCGGTGGGATGTGGCCGTGGCCGCTGTCGTTCCTCAACTCCAGCGGCTGGTTGCAGTTCCTCGCGTTCCTGATCAAGACGTTCGTGTTCCTGTTCGTGTTCATCTGGTTGCGGGGCACGCTGCCGCGGCTGCGCTACGACCAGTTCATGCGCCTGGGCTGGAAGGTGCTGGTGCCGGGCAGCCTGCTGTGGATCCTGGCGATCTTCGCGATCCGCACGTGGCGGACCAGTGGCGGCCAGGTGTCGGCGCTGCTGATCGGGCTGGGCATCGCGCTGGCGGTGGTGCTGCTGGTGGCGTTCCTGGTGCCGGACCGCAAGGTGGAGGGTCCGGCGATGGTGGAGCCCGCCTCGGACTACCCGGTGCCGCCGCTGGACCTGGTGGTCCCGAGCCCGCCCCGGCACAAGCTGCGCCCTCGGCGGGTGGAGACCACTGCGGCCGCCGAGCCCACGCCCGCTCTCAGCGGGAAGGAGACCGAGTAGATGTTCGAGTTCTTCAAGGGCTTCGGGGTCACCTTCGGGACGATGTTCAAGAAGGTCGTCACCGAGGAGTACCCGGAGGACTTCCCGCCCGCCGCGCCGCGCTACCACGGCCGGCACCAGCTCAACCGGCATCCGGACGGGCTGGAGAAGTGCGTGGGCTGCGAGCTGTGCGCATGGGCCTGTCCCGCCGACGCGATCTACGTCGAGGGCGGCGACAACACCGAGGAAGCGCGGTACTCGCCGGGTGAGCGCTACGGCGCGATCTACCAGATCAACTACCTGCGCTGCATCGGCTGCGGCCTGTGCATCGAGGCCTGCCCCACCCGGTCGCTCACGATGACCAACTTCTACGAGCTGGCCGACGACAACCGGCAGGACCTGATCTACACCAAGGAGCAGCTGCTCGCGCCGCTGCTGCCCGGCATGGAGCAGCCGCCGCACCCCATGCGCCTCGGCGACGACGAGCAGGCCTACTACGTGCAGGGCCCGGTCCTGGCGCGCAAGGGAGCCGACAACGACCCGGTGGGGGAGCAGGTCAAGTGACTCTCGATCTCCTCGCGCAGGCAGCGCCGGACCCGGGGACCGTCAGCACGGGTGAGGCGGTCGTCTTCTGGATCCTCGGCCCGCTCGCCCTGCTCGGCGCGCTCGGCATGGTGTTCGCCCGCAACGCCGTGCACTCCGCCCTCGGGCTGATCGGCACGATGTTCAGCCTGGCGATCCTCTACATCGTGCAGCAGGCGCCGTTCCTGGGCTTCGTGCAGATCATCGTCTACACCGGCGCCGTGATGATGCTGTTCCTGTTCGTCCTGATGCTGGTCGGACGGGACAGCTCGGACTCGGTCGTCGAGGTGCTGCGCGGTCAGCGGCTCGCGGCGCTCGCACTGGGCGTCGGCCTGGCGGTGCTGCTGGTGGCCGCCGTCGGGCGCTCGCTCACCGCCGTCACCCCGAGAGGACTAGCCGCGGACGGGCCGGGCTACTCCGGCAACGTCACCGGGCTCGGCGCGATGATCTTCACCGACTACCTGTTCGCCTTCGAGCTCACCTCGGCGCTGCTCATCACGGCGGCGCTCGGTGCGATGGTGCTCGGGTACGCGCAGGGCCGTAGCCACGTGAAGCGCGGCCAGCGCGCCACCGTCGAGGCGCGGCTGCGCGGCGAGCACGACCGGATCTCCCCGTTGCCCGGCCCCGGCGTCTACGCCACCGGCAACTCCGTGGCCGTCCCGGCCGTGCTGCCCGACGGCTCGATCGCGCCGGAGTCGATCTCGGCGGTCATCGACGCCACCCCCGTGCGCGAGGTCGAGGACGAGCCCGGCACCGACGCACGCGCCCTCACCGGTGGGCGGCACGACGACACCGCTGAGGAGTCCAGGTGACCCCCACGTACTACCTGCTGCTCTCCGCGCTGCTGTTCTCGATCGGCGCGGTGGGCGTGCTGGTGCGGCGCAACGCGATCGTCGTGTTCATGTGCATCGAGCTGATGCTGAACGCCGTCAACCTCTCGCTCGTCACGTTCGCCCGCATCCACGGCGAGCTGGACGGCCAGGTCATGGCGTTCTTCGTGATGGTGGTGGCCGCGGCCGAGGTCGTCGTCGGCCTCGCGATCATCATGTCGATCTTCCGCACCCGCCGGACCGCGTCGGTCGACGACGCGAACCTGCTCAAGTACTAGCCCTACCCGCCCCGGGCCTCCTCCGTCGGCCCTTCCGTCCCCCAGCACAAGGAGTGCTCCCCGTGCTCAGCCCACGCCACCGCAGGCGGTCCGAGGTGAACCGGTGACTCCGACATCGGTCATCGGCGTCCTCGCCGCCGAGCTGCCGCACGTCGGCGCCGCCGCCGGCACGGCCTCGCTCGCCTGGCTGCTGTTCGCGCTGCCCGCGGCGGGGGCGCTCGTGCTGTTCGTCCTCGGCAGGCGCGCGGACGCGTGGGGCCACTGGCTGGGCGTGCTCACCGTGGTCGCGTCGTTCGTGATCGGCCTCCTGATCTTCCTGGAGACCGCTGGCCTCGCGCCCGAGGAGCGCACCCGGGAGCTCTCGCTCTTCGAGTGGATCGCCGTCGGCGACCTGTCCGTCGACTTCGGGCTGCGCCTCGACCCGCTCTCGCTTACGTTCGTGCTGCTCATCACCGGGGTCGGTGGCTTGATCCACCTCTACTCGGTCGGCTACATGGCTCCGCACCACGACGGCGGCGAGGACAGCGACCCGTCGGCGCGCAGGCGGTTCTTCGCGCAGCTGAACCTGTTCGTCGCGGCGATGCTGCTGCTGGTGCTCGGCAACAACTTCGTGATGCTCTACCTCGGCTGGGAGGGCGTCGGCCTGGCGTCCTACCTGCTGATCGGCTTCTACCAGGACCGCCCGTCCGCGGCCACCGCGGCGAAGAAGGCGTTCCTGATGAACCGCGTCGGTGACGTCGGGCTCGCGATCGCGATCTTCCTGCTCTGGGCGAACCTGGGCACGCTGCAGTACTCGGAGGTCTTCGAGCGGATCGGTGAGCTGAACGCCGGCACGATCGTCGCGATCACGGTGCTGCTGCTGCTCGGCGCGTGCGGCAAGTCCGGCCAGTTCCCGCTGCAGGCGTGGCTCCCGGACGCGATGGAGGGCCCCACGCCGGTCTCGGCCCTGATCCACGCGGCCACGATGGTCACCGCGGGCGTCTACCTCATCGCGCGGACGCACCCGATCTACGACCTCACCGAGACCGGGCGGCTCGTCGTCGCGCTGGTCGGTGTGGTCACCCTGCTGATCGGGGCGATCATCGGCTGCGCCTACGACGACATCAAGAAGGTGCTCGCCTACTCCACGGTGAGCCAGATCGGCTACATGATCCTCGCCGTCGGGCTCGGCCCGGCCGGCTACGCGCTGGGCATCTTCCACCTGCTCACCCACGGCTTCTTCAAGGCGGGGCTCTTCCTCGGCGCCGGCTCGGTGATGCACGCCATGCACGACGACGTCGACATGCGCCGCTACGGCGGGCTGTACCGCTTCATGCCGATCACGTTCGTGACGTTCGGGCTCGGCTACCTCGCGCTGATCGGCTTCCCGTTCCTGTCCGGGTACTTCTCGAAGGACGAGATCATCGGTGCCGCCTTCGGCCAGCCCGGCTGGCAGGGCTGGGTGTTCGGCGGCGCGGCCACGCTCGCGGCCGGGCTCACCGCGTTCTACATGACGCGGCTGATGTTCATGACGTTCTTCGGCGAGAAGCGCTGGGAGAAGCTGAAGAGCGCCGACGGCCACGACTACCACCCGCACGAGTCGCCCGCCGTCATGACGCTCCCGATGATCGTGCTGGCGTTCGGCTCGGTCGGTGCGGGCTTCCTGCTCAACTACAACCACGTCCTGGTCGACTGGCTCGCCCCGTCGCTGGGTGAGCTGGAGGAGCCGCACGACGGCGTGCTCGCGCACGACTACGTGCCGTTCCTGGTGGTCGGGTTCTCGGCGCTCGGCGTGCTGATCGCGTGGCTCACCGTCGGCCGCAGGCGCACCCCGGTGGAGCGTCCCGAGCCGGTGTCGCTACCCGTACGCGCCGCCCGGAAGGACCTGTACGCCAACGCGATCAACGAGGCGCTCATCGCGCGGCCGGGCACCTGGCTCGCACGGGCGCTGGTCTACCTGGACAACCGCGGCGTCGACGGCGTGGTCAACGGCACCGCCGCCCTGCTCGGGGGCAGCTCTGGCCGGCTGCGCAGGCTGCAGACCGGCTTCGTCCGCTCCTACGCGCTCTCCATGCTCGGCGGCGGGGTGCTCGTCGTCGCGGCGCTGTTGGCGGTGCGGTTCGCATGAACGACGGAGGAAGCGTGCTTCTCCTGATCCTGCTGGTGCTGCCGCTCGTCGGCGCGCTGGTCGTGGCGCCGATGACGGGCAACCCGCGCGGCGCCAAGGTCACCGCGATGGGCTTCGCGCTGGCCTCGCTGGTGCTCACCGTGATCACCTGGCTCGCGTACTCGCCGACGGCCGTCGACCACCTCTCGCGGTTCCAGCTCGAGCTCTCGGTGCCCTGGATCCCGGCGTTCGGCACGAGCTTCGCCCTCGGTGTCGACGGCATCGCGCTGGTGATGCTCGCGCTGATCGCCGTGCTCATGCCGATCGTCATGGGCTTCTCCTGGAACCAGGAGATCCCCGAGGGGCGCACCGAGTCCGGGTTCTTCGCGCTGCTGCTGGCCACCCAGGGGATGCTCGTCGGGGTGTTCGCCGCCACCGACGTGTTCCTGTTCTACGTGTTCTTCGAGGCCATGCTGATCCCGATGTACTTCCTCATCGGGCGCTTCGGCGGACCGCGCAGGCAGTACGCGGCGGTGAAGTTCTTCCTGTACTCGCTGCTCGGCGGGCTGATCATGCTGGCATCGGTGATCGGGCTGTACGTCGTGAGCGGCGAAGCGCTGGGGGAGGCCACCTTCTCCTGGGTGGAGCTCCAGTCGATCGCCGCCACCCTGCCGGAGTCCACGCAGATCTGGCTCTTCCTCGGCTTCTTCGTCGCGTTCGCGATCAAGGCGCCGCTCGTGCCGTTCCACACCTGGCTGCCCGACGCCGGTGCGGAGGCCCCGGTCGGGGCGGGCGTGCTGCTCGTCGGCGTGCTGGACAAGGTCGGCACGTTCGGGTTCCTGCGCTACTGCCTGCCGCTGTTCCCGCTCGCGTCGCAGCGCCTCGCCCCCCTCGTGCTCACGCTCGCGGTGGTCGGGGTCCTGTACGCGGCGCTGCTCGCCGTGGCGCAGACCGACCTGAAGCGGTTCGTGTCCTACACCTCGATCGCCCACTTCGGCTTCATCGCGCTCGGCATCTTCGCGTTCTCCAGCCAGTCGCTCGCCGGGGCCACGCTCTACATGGTCAACCACGGGATCACCACCGGGATGCTGTTCATCGGGATCGGCTTCCTGATCGCCCGCGGCGGCTCCCGCCTGATCGGCGACTACGGCGGCGTGCACAAGCTCGCGCCGCTGCTCGCGGGCACGTTCCTGCTCGCGGGGCTCGCGTCCCTGGCGCTGCCCGGCACCAACTCGTTCGTCAGCGAGTTCCTGGTGCTGGTCGGGTCGTACCCGCGGGAGCCGGTCTACACGATCCTGGCCACCGTCGGGATCATCTTCGCGGCGCTGTACGTGCTGTGGGTCTACCAGCAGACCATGCAGGGCCCGGTGCGCGGCGCCGCCGTGCTCGGCGCTCTCGAGCGGGCAGGTGGGCCGGGCACCATGATCGCGCCCGAGGCCGCGGCGAAGAAGCGCGCCTTCCCGGACCTGTCCGGCCGTGAGGTCGCCGTGCTCACGCCGCTGATCGTGCTGATCATCGGGCTCGGCTTCTTCCCCGGGCCGGTGCTCGACGTCATCAACCCGTCGGTGGTGGCCACCATGAACGAGGTGGGCCTCTCCGACCCGGTGGGAGGAATCCGGTGACCCCGCTCGCCCAGGGCTCGCTCAGCGTGCCCCCCATCGACTACGCCGCGATCGCGCCACTGCTGATCGTGCTCGGCGCGGCATGCGTCGCGGTGCTCGTGGAGGCGTTCCTGCCCCGCCACCAGCGCTGGCCCGCGCAGGTGGCGCTCTCGATCGTCGCGCTCGGCGGTGCCGGGCTCGCACTCGGCCTGTACGCCGGCAGCGGCCCCGACGGCATCACCACGATCGCCGACGCGCTCGCCGTCGACCGGCCCACGCTGTTCCTGTGGGGCGCGCTGCTGGCGCTCGGCCTGGCCGGCGTGCTGCTGATCGCCGACCGCTCGGTGGAACCGGGCGGGGCCATCCTCGCGTCGGCGGCCTCACGGGCGTCGGTCGGCGGCGGCACGAGCGGGCTCACCGAGCCGCCGCACGACCGTTCCTACGGCACGCCGGGGCTCGCGCCCACCATGCAGACCGAGGTCTTCCCGTTCACGCTCTTCGCGCTCGGCGGGATGATGACGTTCGTCGCGGCGAACGACCTCCTCACGATGTTCGTGGCGCTCGAGGTGCTGTCGCTGCCGCTCTACCTGATGTGCGGGCTCGCCAGGCGGCGCAGGCTGCTCTCGCAGGAGGCGGCCGTCAAGTACTTCCTGCTGGGCGCGTTCGCGTCGGCGTTCTTCCTCTACGGGCTCGCGCTGATCTACGGGTACGCCGGGTCGGTGCGGTTCAGCGAGATCGCAGAGGCCGCCGTCGGCTCGGCCGCGTCCGACGCGCTGCTGCTCGGCGGGCTCGCGCTGCTCGTGGTCGGGCTGCTGTTCAAGGGCTCGGTCGGGCCCTTCCACACCTGGACCCCGGACGTCTACCAGGGCGCTCCCACACCGGTCACCGCGTTCATGGCGGCCTGCACCAAGATCGCCGCCTTCGGCGCGATCCTGCGCGTGCTGCACGTCGCGTTCGGCGACATGCGCTGGGAGTGGCGCGGCGTCCTGTGGGCCGTCGCGATCGCCTCGATGGCCATCGGTGCGGTGCTCGGTCTCACGCAGACCGACGTCAAGCGCATGGTCGCCTACTCGTCCGTGGCGCACGCGGGCTTCCTGCTGCTCGGTGCCATGGCGGTCACGGACGCAGGTGTCTCGAGCACGCTGTTCTACCTGGTCGCCTACGGCTTCACCACCATCGCCGTGTTCGGGGTGATCAGCCTGGTCCGCGACGCCGACGGTGAGGCCACCCACCTCTCGCAGTGGGCGGGCCTGGCGAAGCGCTCGCCGGTCGTCGGAGGGGTGATGACGTTCCTGCTGCTCGCGCTCGCGGGCATCCCGCTCACGAGCGGTTTCACCGCCAAGTTCGCGGTGTTCGCCGCGGCGCTCGGCGACGGGATGGCGCCGCTCGTGGTGATCGCGCTGGTGGCGAGCGCCGTGGCCGCGTTCTTCTACATCCGCGTGATCGTCCTGATGTACTTCAGCGAGCCGGTCGCGGACGGTCCGACCGTCACCGTGCCGGGCGCGTTCACCACCGCAGCGATCACGCTCGGCGTGATCGTCACGCTACTGCTCGGGATCGCCCCGACGCTGGCGCTGAACTGGGCCGCGGGTGGCGGCTTCGTGGGCTGAAGAGCGTGAAAAGCTTGGGGACGTGAACGCGAACGCGATTGCGGGCATCGAGCTCGCAGACCCGGGGCTCGCCGCTGCCACGGCGGAGGGCCTCTCCCGCGTGGAGGAGCTCCTGCACCGGGAGGTGCACAGCGACTACCAGTTCGTCACCGAGACGTCGCTGCACCTCATCGACGCCGGTGGCAAGCGGTTCCGCCCGCTCTTCACGCTGCTCGCCGCGCAGATCGGGCCCCGGTCCGACGACGACGAGGTGTTCACGGCCGCCGCCGTGGTGGAGCTGATCCACCTCGCCACGCTGTACCACGACGACGTCATGGACTCGGCCACCATGCGGCGCGGGGCGGAGAGCGCCAACTCCCGGTGGGACAACACCGTGGCCATCCTCACCGGCGACTTCCTCTTCGCCCACGCCTCGCGGCTCGTGGCCGACCTCGGCCCCGAGGCCGTGCGGATCATCGCCGAGACCTTCGCCGAGCTCGTCACCGGGCAGATGCGCGAGACCCGCGGCCCGCGACCCGGCGAGGACCCCGTGGAGCACTACCTCGCGGTCATCGCGGAGAAGACCGGGTCGCTGATCGCCACGTCGGGGCGATACGGCGGCATGTTCTCCGGGTGCGCGCCGGAGCACGTGGAGGCCCTGCGCCGGTTCGGCGCCACCATCGGCACCGCCTTCCAGATCTCCGACGACGTCATCGACATCGCCTCGCCGTCCGACAGCTCCGGCAAGACCCCCGGCACGGACCTGCGCGAGGGCATCCACACCCTCCCGATGCTCTACGCCCTGCAGGACAGCGGGCCGGACGCCGACCGCCTCGCGGTGCTGCTCGCCCAGCCCATCAGCGACGACGCCGAGGTGGACGAGGCGCTGGAACTGCTGCGCACCGGCCGTGGCCTCGCCCGCGCCCGCGACGTGCTGGCCGACCAGGCCGCGGCCGCCCGCGCGGAGCTGGGCAAGCTCCCGTCCTGCGCGGCCACCGAGGCACTGGCGTCCCTCACGACCTACGTGGTGGACCGCACGGCCTGATCCGCGCGCCGGAAAGTTCAGGAAAGCCACGTTCAGGGCCTTCAAGGCCTGGAACGTGGCTTTCCTGAACCTGCTGGGCGGTGCCGTCCCCGAGCCACACGCCCACGACACGCCCGGCCCGACTGGCCTGGCGTTGCGCCTCATGCCACCGTAAGGGGACAATCGCGCAGCGTCAGGGGGTGACCGTGCCGGGTGCCCGGTTGTTGTGGTTGCTGGCACTGTTCACGTTGCCCGCCGTGCTCGCCGGACTCGCGCTCCTGTGGGTCGGCCCGCCCGCGCCTGCGGCACCAGCCGCACCAGCGCCCGGTGCGCCTCCCGCCACGGCCGCCGCACCGCCCAGTGCGCCTCCGGCCACGGCCGCACCCGTCGTCGCGACGGATCCTCCGCCCGCGCAGCCACCGGATCCGGTGCGCGCCGAGCTGACCCGGGTGCTGGCCGCCGAGCCGATCCGCTTCTCGCCGGACTCGGCCGTGCTCGTGGGGCCGCCCGCGGAGACGGTGCAGCGGGTCGCGCAGCTCCTCTTGCAGGGCCCGGCGGAGCAGGTGCTGGTGGAAGGGCACGTGGCCGACACCCCCGGCGGCCCGGACGTCGCCCAGCGGCTCGCCGACAAGCGGGCCGCGGTGGTGGCGGAGGCGCTGGTGGCGGCCGGGGTGCCGGCCGAGCGGATCACCACGAGAGGTGTCGGGGCCACGCGGCCCCTCGCCACCCCGGAGGAGAGCCGGCGGGTGGAGATCACGATCGGCTAGGAGGAGGCGAGATGGTCGGGACGTTCGCGCAAGTCTGGTTCCTCTGTGCGATCGCGTTCCTCGCGGGTTCCGCGATGACGTGGCTGCTGTTCGTCCGCGGGCGCCCGCGGCACCCGGCGCACCCGTTGTACCGAGCCGCGCCGCGGCCGGCCCAGCACCGGGCGGCCACGTCGCCCCGACCCGACCCCGTGGCACCGCCCGAGGCGCCGCCGCCGGCGGAACCGGCACTCGCCAACCTCGACACGCACCGGAGCGACCACACGAAGCGGCGCCCCGGTTCGAGCGCCGCCGGAGCCCTGGATCGCCTCGGGGTGGCCGGAGGAGCGCACCTCCCGGCGCCGCCGCCGACGGTCGAGGTCCCGGCCCAGAACGGCCCCGTCGACGGGACGACGCCCGGCGACAGGAGGTGATCACCGCGCCCGGCCGGGTGGTCGGGCCGCGCAAGTCCCCGTAAGGCTCGTCGGATCGTGGTATCCACCGGTCCGGCCGCTTCAGAAAGGGATGCGTCGTGGGTCAGAGCTGGTGGTGGGTGGTACTGGCCGTCGTGATCATCGCGCTGCTCGTCGCGGTGGCGCTGCAGCGCTCCCGGAACCGCCGGGGCGACGCGACGGCGGCTGCGAACATCGAGATCGCGGCAGCGGCGGCGGGAGGCACCGCAGGCGCTGTGGGGGCCGCCGCGGTGGCAGCGGTGCGGGCAGAGCGGGACGTGACGGAACCGGTCGACGAGAGCGCTCCCGGCGAGCCGCAGGCCGCCGCGTCGGCCGACACCGCTCATGCGGGTGCTGCGGATGTGCACGCCGCTGAACCGGGCGCCGCCGAGCCGGGCGCCGCCGAGCCGGGCGCCGCCGAGCCGGGCGCCGCCGAGCCGGGCGCCGCCGAGCCCGATGCCGCCGCTGCCGACGCGGGCACGGGATCGTCAGCTCCCGTCGACGCCGTCGACCAGGAGTCCGAGGAGGGCTCCGGTGAGCGGGCGGAGCCGAGCATCCCGGCTCCTCGGGACGCCGGCTCCGTCGACCGCAAGCCGCCCGAGCCGGCGGGTTCGGCGCTCGCGGCGCTCGACACGGCGCTCGTCGGGCCGGCGAGCCCAGTGGCGGAGGCCGCGGCGGCGGTGTCGGCCGCCACCGCGCAACCGGGGCCCTACCCCGGATCGCTGCTCCCCGCCGAGGGCGGCACGAGCCCTTCCCCGGTCCACGTGGTCAAGGCCAACGAGGGGTCGCGGCGCTATCACACCCCGGACTCGCCGTACTACCTGCGCACGCGCGGGGACGCCTGGTTCCGCACCGCGGAGGAGGCGCGCGCCGCGGGCTTCACGGCCTGGAACGATCGCGGGTAGATCGCAACGAGAACGACGAAAGATCCTCTTCAGTTACGGATCACCACTCGATCGGGTGGCCCGAGTGTCACGATCGGTGAGATCCCCCTAGCGTCACCGGCGGCTCCCCGCCCCCGATCGAGTGACAACCGCAAATCGTGAACTTCGTGTTCGCGATGGTGAGGAAATGATGCTGAAGAAGGCTCTGACTGTTGGTGCGACTGCGATTCTCGCGATTCTGGCTTCTGCCGGTGTCGCCTCGGCCTCCGAGGTGAACGCCGCGCAGATCCTTCCGCTCCCCCCGATCGCGTCGCCCGCCGAGCCCGAGTCCACCACCCTGCCCGAGCCGGACGAGGACGACGCGGAGTCCAAGGACACCGACTCCAAGGAAACCGAGTCCACGGACACCGGGTCGAAGGACACCGAGTCGAAGGACACCGAGTCGGACTCGGACAACCCCGACGAGAACAAGACCGACGACTCCGACGGCAAGACGGACGAGTCGGGCGGCGACACCGAGCCCGAGGAGGAGCTGGAGCAGGTCGAGCTCCCGGCTCCCGCCGAGGAGGAGCCGGCTGCCGGCCCGCTCGGTCTGATCCAGTCGCTGGTGACGTCGCTGTTCGGCTGATCGACGTCGAGTACGGAACGGGCCCCGCCGGTGATGCCGGCGGGGCCCGTTCCTGTGTGCGCTCTCGATGTCAGCCGGCGATGGTCCAGGTGTCGCGGCCGTTGAGCAGTGCCTGCAGGTCGGCGGTGCCCTTGGCCTTCGCCGCTGCCACCTGGGCGCGCACGGCGTCGTCGTACGTGACGCGGTCGGTGTTGCGGAAGATCCCGGTGACGGTGTGGTTGAGGTCCTGGTCGGACAGCCGGGACAGGGCGAACGCGAGGTTGACGTCCCCCGCGTCGTGCACGACGACCTGGTCGGCGTCGACCTCGTTCATCTTCGCGACGGTGAGCCCGAAGCCCTCGCGCACGACCGCGTAGCTGCCCAGCCCGTCGTCGGCCGCCGGGCCGAAGCGGATCGGCTCGCCGTGGCGCACCGGGATCACGCGCTCCTCGGCCTCTTCGCCCTTGCGCAGCACGTCGAAGCTGCCGTCGTTGAAGATCGGGCAGTCCTGGAAGATCTCGACGAGCGCGCTGCCGCGGTGGGCGGCCGCCGCGCCGAGCACCTCGGTGAGGCCCTTGCGGTCGGAGTCGAGGGCGCGCCCGATGAAGGTGGCCTCGGCGCCGAGCGCCAGCGAGATCGGGTTGAACGGGTGGTCGACCGAGCCCATCGGCGTGGACTTGGTGACCTTGCCCTCCTCGCTGGTGGGCGAGTACTGGCCCTTCGTCAGGCCGTAGATCCGGTTGTTGAACAGCAGGATCTTGAGGTTGACGTTGCGCCGCAGCGCGTGGATCAGGTGGTTGCCGCCGATGGACAGCGCGTCGCCGTCGCCGGTGACGACCCACACCGACAGGTCGGGCCGGGACGTCGCCAGACCGGTGGCGATGGCCGGGGCGCGCCCGTGGATCGAGTGCATCCCGTAGGTGTTGAGGTAGTACGGGAACCGGGAGCTGCAGCCGATGCCGGACACGAAGACCGTGTTCTCACGCCTGATGCCCAGCGTCGGCAGGAACTGGCGCACGGCGGCAAGCACGGCGTAGTCGCCGCAGCCGGGGCACCAGCGCACCTCCTGGTCGGAGGTGAAGTCCTTGGCGGTCTGCTTCTCGTCGGTGGTCGGGACGCCGTCGAGTCCACCCAGAGAAGGCAGCCCGAGGTCGATGGCAGTCATTAACGCACCCCGTTGAGGTAGTCCAGGAACAGGTCCTGCAGCTCTTCGGCCTTGAACGGCAGACCGGAGACCTTGGTGTAGCTCTTGACGTCGACGAGGTACCGCGCGCGCAGCACCGTGGCGAGCTGTCCGAGGTTCATCTCGGGCACCACGACGGTGCGGTAGCGGGCGAGCACGTCGCCGAGGTTGGCAGGGAGCGGGTTGAGGTGTCGCAGGTGTGCCTGCGCGACCTTGTGCCCGAGCGCGCGGACGCGCCTGGCGCCCGCACCGATGGGACCGTAGGTGGAGCCCCAGCCCAGCACGAGCAGCTCGGCGTCGCCGTCGGGGTCGTCGACCTCGAGGTCGGGCACCGGGATGCCGTCGATCTTGGCGGCACGCAGCCGGACCATCCGGTCGTGGTTGTCCGGGTCGTAGGAGATGGCGCCGCGGCCGTCGGCCTTCTCCAGGCCGCCGATGCGGTGCTCGAGCCCGGGGGTGCCGGGCACGGCCCACGGGCGGGCGAGGGTGTCGGCGTCGCGCAGGTAGGGCCAGAACTCGCCGGAACCGTCGGGCGCGTTGGGTCCGGTGGCGAAGCCGGGGTCGAACGTGGGGAGGGACGACGCGGCGGGCACCTTCCACGGTTCCGACCCGTTGGCCAGCGAGCCGTCCGAAAGGAGGATCACCGGCGTGCGGTAGGTGACGGCCATCCGCACGGCCTCGAGCACGGCGTCGAAGCAGTCGCCCGGCGAGCGCGGCGCGATGACCGGGAGCGGTGCCTCGCCGTTGCGCCCGTGCAGTGCCTGCAGCAGGTCGGCCTGCTCGGTCTTGGTGGGCAGGCCCGTGGAGGGCCCACCGCGCTGCACGTCCACGACCAGCAGCGGCAGCTCGAGCGCCACCGCCAGACCAATCGTCTCGGACTTCAGCGAGATGCCCGGCCCTGAGGTGGTGGTGACCCCGAGCGCACCGCCGAACGCCGCGCCGAGGGCGGCGCCGACGCCTGCGATCTCGTCCTCGGCCTGGAACGTGGTGACGCCGAACGACTTGTGCTTGGAAAGCTCGTGCAGGATGTCCGACGCCGGGGTGATCGGGTACGACCCGAGGAACACCGGGAGCCCGGCCAGCTGCCCGGCCGTGACGATGCCGTAGGCGAGCGCCGTGTTGCCGGTGATCTGGCGGTAGGTGCCGACCTCGAGCTTCGCGGGCGCCACCTCGTAGGTGACGGCGAAGGCCTCGGTGGTCTCGCCGTAGGCGTGGCCCGCCCGGAAGGCGAGGATGTTGGCCTCGGCGAGATCGGGGCGGCGGGCGAACTTCTCCCGCAGGAACCGCTCCGTGCTCTCGTGCGGGCGGTGGTACATCCAGGACAGCAGGCCGAGGGCGAACATGTTCTTCGCCCGCTCCGCGTCCTTCTTGGACAGACCGGTGTCCTCCAGCGCGCCGCGGGTGAGCGTGGCCATCGCGACCTCGTGCACCGCGTACTGCTCGAGCGAGCCGTCCTCGAGCGGGTTGGACTCGTAGCCGACCTTCGTGAGGTTCCGCTTGGTGAACTCGTCGGTGTTGACGATGAGGATGCCGCCGGCCGGCAGGTCGGCGATGTTGGCCTTGAGCGCTGCCGGGTTCATCGCGACGAGCACGTCGGGGCGGTCGCCGGGGGTGAGGATGTCGTAGTTGGCGAAGTGCAGCTGGAACGACGACACGCCGGGCAGGGTGCCGGCGGGGGCCCGGATCTCGGCGGGGAAGTTCGGGAGCGTGGAGAGGTCGTTGCCGAACGCCGCGGTCTCGGAGGTGAAGCGGTCGCCGGTGAGCTGCATGCCGTCACCGGAGTCGCCGGCGAAACGGATGACGACGCGGTCGCGCTCCACTACCTCGCGTCCGCCGCCGGACGGTGCGGGAACCTGGTCGACGGCGGTGTCAGAAGTCATTCGAGGTCGGTCCTCGGGTCGACGGGGCGTGCTTTGTGCTGTATTCCGAGGTTAGCTCGCCCTGCGTCAGGGTGTCGTCGCCACCCGGTCCACGTCACACCCTGTGTTCGTACCCCCGCAAGGAGAGCGTTACCCGCCCTGGTCACCGTCCCGACCTGCTGATCGTCGACTGCAGCGCGGCAAGACGGCTGCTGAACTCGGGTGAACGCACCGACTCCGCCTGAGCCCGCACCTCCACCTCCACGGCTTCGGCCTGGCTGGTCATCCCGGCGGTGAGCCGCATGGTCGCCCTCGTGGTGCGGACGAGGTCGCGCGGGGCGGCAGCGGCGCGGGCGCCGAGCTCGACCGCGGCGGCGACCACGTCGTCGGCGACCCGGTGCACGAGGCCGATCCGCGCGGCCTCCGCGGCGTCGACGACCTCGCCGAAAAGCGTGAGCGCCGCCGCGCCCTGCGTCCCGAGCACGCGCTGCGCCATCCACGTGTACCCGCCGCCGGGGTGCAGGCCGAGCTGTAGGAACCGGGACTCGAAGCGCGCCCGCGGCCCGGCCAGCCGCAGGTCGCAGGCGAGTGCGAGGTTCAGCCCTGCGCCGACGGCTGCCCCGTTGACGGCGGCGATCGTCGGCAGTGCGCACTCGGCGACGGCGAGGAAGCCCGCGTAGACGGTGTGCAGCGTGGCGGGGTCGGCGGTGGCGAGCTCGCTCAGGTCGCCGCCCGCGCAGAACGCGGGGTCCTCGCCGGTCACGACGATCGCGCCGACCTCGTCGTCCGCGGCCGCCGCGCGCACGGCGTCGGCCAGCTTCGCGGACAGCTCGATGTTGAGCGCGTTGCGCCGCTCGGGGTTGGACAGCGTGAGGACGGCGACGCCGTCGGTCGTCGTGGTTCGGACGTCGGTGGCCATTGCCGCATCCTGCCCCGATCGGCCCAGCCGCGCGCCGAGGCGTCGCTCACTGTCACCCGGTGCCCGGACCAGCGGAACACGGCCTGGTCGTTGCTCGTTGAAGAACTCGGGGGAGGAAGGACACCCGAGAACGTGCACAAGTCGATGAACGGGCTGAAGACAGCGGTCCTGCTGGGCGGTCTCTCCGCTCTCGTGCTGCTCGTCGGTTCGCTTCTCGGCGGCCGAACCGGGCTCGTGATCGCCCTGTTCGTGGCGCTGGGCGTCAACGGCTACGCGTACTTCAACTCGGACAAGATCGCGCTGCGAGCCATGCACGCCCGACCGATCACCGAGCCGGAGCACCCGGTCATGTACCGGATCGTGCGGGAGCTGTCGCGGGCGGCGCGCCAGCCGATGCCGCGGCTCTACGTGAGCCCCACGGCCGCGCCCAACGCGTTCGCCACCGGGCGCAGCCCCCGCCACGCCGCGGTGTGCGCCACCACCGGCCTGCTCCAGATGCTCGACGAGCGCGAGCTGCGCGCCGTGCTCGGCCACGAGCTGTCCCACGTCTACAACCGCGACATCCTCATCTCGTCGGTGGCGGGCGCGCTCGCCTCGATGGTGAGCTTCCTGGCCAACATCGCGATGTTCGCCGGCCTGTTCGGAGGCGGCGACGACGACCGCCCCAACCCGTTCGCCCTGCTGCTGATCTCGCTGCTGGGGCCGATCGCGGCCGGGGTCGTGCAGATGGCGGTGAGCCGGTCGCGGGAGTTCCAGGCCGACGCGAGCGGCGCACAGCTCACCGGCGACCCGCTCGCGCTCGCGTCCGCGCTGCGCAAGCTGGAGCGCGGCACCCAGCTCGCGCCGCTGCCGCCCGACCCGCAGCTCGTGTCGCAGTCCCACCTGATGATCGCCAACCCGTTCCGGCCGGGGGAGCAGCTCTCGCGCCTGTTCTCCACCCACCCGCCGCTGCAGGAGCGCATCCGGCGGCTGGAGGAGATGCACCTCCGCAGGCGGTGAATGTCGGGCCTTCCGGGCATCCTTGGTCCTGTGCCTGATCGACCGGTCGCCACCACGAGCGAGTACGGCGTGCTTGGGGTGCGCGTGGGGTTCGAGGCAGACCCCGCGGACGACCGCTACTCACTCGACCGCTTCCCTGCCGCCGACGACCTGGCCGACCTCGTGGAGCGCCACTGGATCGTGTCGTGGGACCTGCCGCCGGGGAGGGAGGGCTCGGTCACGCTGCTTCCGCACCCCTGCGTCAACCTCTGGCTCGACGGGGGCAGGCTCGCGGTGTCCGGCGTCGGGCGAGACCGCTTCACCTACGTCTACCGCGGCACCGGCCGGGTCTTCGGGGTCAAGTTCCGGCCCGGCGGGTTCCTCCCATTTCTCGGCCGGCCGTTGTCCGACATCACCGGGGCCGTGCTGCCCGCCGAGCAGCTGTGGGGCCCAGCCGCCACGGCGCTCGCCGAGCGGATGGCGGCGGCGCGCGGCATCGACCGGCTCGTCGCCCTCGTCGAGGAGTTCCTGCGTGAGCGCTGGCCCCCGCCCGACCCCCAGGTGGAGTTCGTCCAGCGCATCGTCGCGGCGCTGCTGCACGACCGCACGATCGCGCGCGTCGACGACGTCACCGAGATGTTCAACATCAACCCCCGCACGTTGCAGCGGCTGTTCCAGCGCTACGTGGGGGTCAGCCCGAAGTGGGTGTTGCGCCGCTACCGCCTCCACGAGGCCGCCGCCGTGCTCGCCCGCGAGCAGCACCGGCCGTGGGCGGAGGTGGCGGCCGAGCTCGGCTACTTCGACCAGAGCCACTTCATCCGCGACTTCACCGCGGCCATCGGGATGACCCCCGTCGCCTACGCGCAGGCCTGCCGGCGGATGGAGGCTCCGGTCAGTGCGTGATCTCCGGGTTCTGTCGGGCGGCAGGGGTGCGCCCACCGTGCTGTTGCTGCACGGCCTGGGTGCCACGGCCGAGGTGTGGGAGGGGCTCGCCCCGCTGCTGCCCGGCGCGTGGGTGGCGCCCGACCTGCCGGGCCACGGTGGCTCCGCCCCGCTGCCGGCCTACACCTTCGCCGCCGTGGCCGATGCCGTCGCCGATCTGGTCGACCCCGCGGGCACGGTGATCCTCGGCCACTCCTTCGGCGGGGTGGTCGGGCTGCACCTGGCCGCACGACCCGGCGTCCGGGCGGTGATCGGGCTCGGCATCAAGGTCGCCTGGACCCAGGACGACCTCGCCCGCGCGGCCGCTCTCGCCGCACGTGACCAGGCCCGGTTCGCCGCCCGGGAGCAGGCCGTGGCCCGGCACCTACGCCTCTCCGGGCTCGACGGCCTGGTCGCGCCCACTTCGCCGGTTGCGCTGGCGGGTGTGGTGGAGCAGGACGGGCAGTGGCGCCCCGCGCTCGACCCCCGCGCGTTCGGCGTGGGCGACCCGCAGATCGCCACCCTGCTGGCGGCGGCACCCGTCCCGGTCGTCCTCGCCAGGGGTGAGCACGACGCCATGGTCGGCGCCGAGCAGCTACGCGCGCTCGTCCCGGACCCGGTCGACCTGCCGGGCCTCGGCCACAACGCGCACGTGGAGTCCCCGGCCGCGGTGGCGGAGCTCGTGCTCACGCACCGGGCGTGACCGGCGCAACGGGGAGCCGGCAGGACACCACCGTTCCCGCTCCCGGCGGGCTCACCACGATGAACGCGCCGCCCAGTGCCTCGGTCCGGTCCCTGAGCCCGATCAACCCCGAACCCAGCGTCGGGTCGGCGCCCCCGACACCGTCGTCCCGCACTTCCACGAGGAGCGCGTCGCCGGAGTCCTTCGCGTTCAACTCCACACCGGAGGCCCGGCCGTGCTCCGCGGCGTTGGCGAGCGCTTCCGCCGCGACGTGGTAGGCCGCCACCTCGATCGGTTCGGGAAGGCGGCGGTGCACCCGCACGTCCACGACGGCGGGCACGGTCGATCGCCGGGCCAGTGCGCGCAGCGCCGGGTACAGCCCGCCGACGGACAGGATCGCCGGGTGGACAGCGCGGGCGAGCTCTCGCACGCCGTAGAACACGGCGAGGAGCTCGGCCGCGATGTCCTCGACCTCGGCGCGGATCTCCGGGAGCAGCGAGGGGATCTCGGCCACTCCGCGCAGCCGCAGCACGAGCGTGATGACGAACTGCTGCGCACCCTCGTGCAGGTCGCGCTCGATCCGCTGCCTGATCTTGTCCGACGCGGCGACGAGCCGGGTGCGCGATGCCGCGAGCTCGGCCCAGCGCCGCTCATCGGCGACCGTCGCCGCCACGAGCTCCGCCAGTTCCGTCAGCCTCCGCTCGACGTCCGTCGGCAGCATTCGTCCCGACCCGACGGCGACGAGCCCCCACATCAGGTCGTCGACGTACACGGGCATCGCGGCGGTGAAGCGGCTCCCCACGGATGCCGACACGAACCGCCTCGTGTGCAGCACGGCGGCCGTCAGCCCGACGGCGGGCAGGCGGCCGCCCCAGCCGGCCGCGGGCGGACCTTCCGTGCTCTCGGCGACGAGGGTCGTCCGGCCGTCCCGCTCGTACCTGATCACGCCGGCGGTGGCGGGCTCGAACTGCCGCGCCGCCTCTTCGGTCACGGCGTGCAGCACAGCCGCGGACGGCTGGTGCTTCGCGATCATCATGGCCAGGCGGCGGAGTGCGGCCTGCACCTCGGCCTCGTCCTGCGCGGTGCCGACGACCGGCGCCGAGACCTCCATGACCGTCCTCCATCCCGACCAGGTGCCGGGCGGGACGTCCTGCCGCTTGCGTGCGACGTCGTTCGGGCTCGCCTCCGTGCGGGGATGGCGTGACGGTCAGGCTCGGCGCGGCCCCAACGATACCTAGCCATTCGGCTACTCAAAGCGACCATTCGGTCGCAAGCTGTCGCCGCCGCCTGGGCGAGTCCGCCGGCCAGTGGTGGTTGGTGAATCGCGTCGGCCCCCAAGGCGGATGATCCTGCGGCCGCTCTTGGTTCAGCCAGACTCTCGACTGGCGGCCCCGCGCGATTCGTCGTCGCAGTCGTCACCGATCCTGTCGCCGACGGGCGGACGACGGCTTGCGGATGATCAAGCCCTTGAGCTGCGGGTACGCAAGGTGGACGATGTCGCCGATGTGCTCGCGCGGCTACCACTGGTGAGGCCGAATCTTGCGACGTCACCGGGCGTCTCGCAAAGCGATGCCGAGCAACGGACAACGATCGGGGCGGCCGTGGAGCTGGTCGATGTCGGCGGACGGACGATGGCATACCACCGGGCAGGCAACGGGCCGCCGCTGGTTCTGCTGCACGGCGGGTGGAGCGACGGCCGCGCGTGGCGACCGCAGCTGGCGGGCCTGGCGCACAGCTTCGATGTGATCGCCTGGGATGCGCCCGGCTGTGGTGGTTCGGAGGACCCTCTTGACGGGACGACGCTCGCCGACTACGCCGATGCGCTCGCCGAACTGCTCGCCGTGCTGGGCGTCGACCGGGCGCATCTGGGCGGCTTGTCGTGGGGCGGCGGGCTGGCGATCGCGGTGTACCAGCACCATCCGAAGCTGGTTCGGTCGCTCGTCCTCGTGGGCGCATACGCCGGCTGGAAGGGATCCTTGCCGCCCGAGGAGGTCGAGGTTCGGCTGCGGCGTGTGCGGGCCGAGGCCGAGCGGCCGCCGGCGGAATGGATGGGCGGCTACCTGCCCAGCTTCTTCTCCGGGCCGGGGCCACCTGAGGCGATCGAGCTCATTCGGATGATGATGCCGGACATCCGCGCTTCCGGGCTGCTGCCGATGTTGACCGCGTTCGCCGATGCGGACCTACGCGAGGTGTTGCCGACCATCGCCGTGCCGACGTTGCTGCTCTGGGGTGGGGCCGACGCACGTGCCCCGATCCGACCCGTCGCGGAGGCGCTGCTCAGCAGCATTCGCGGTTCGGAGCTCGTTGTCCTGCCCGGGGCGGGTCACTACCTCAACCTCGCGGCTCCCGATGCGTTCAACGCCGAGGTCCGGCGCTTCCTCGGCGCCGTTCCGTAGCCGTCGGTGGACCGCTTCCTGCGCCGCACCGATTGGGTATGCCTGTGGACGCCATGCTTCACCGATTGGCGGCCAGCACTGCCGCGAGGCCTTCTCGCAGGTCCTCGACGAAGTACTCGGGAACCTCCAGCGACGGGAAATGTCCCCCGCTTTCGGGCGACCTCCATCGGACGATCTGCCGGTACCGCTGCTGCGCCCAGGGGCGCGGACACTTCTCGATGTCGCGGGGATACATGCTGATCGCCGACGGGACATCCACCCGGAGTTCGGGGTCCAGCGAGTTGTGGCTCTCGTAGTAGATGCGGGCCGCCGATGCGCCGGTCCGCGTCAGCCAGTACAGGGTGACGTCGTCGAGAACCCGGTCTCTGGAAATCGTCTCGAACGGGCTGTCTTCGGTGTCCGACCACTCCGCGAACTTGTCGAGGATCCAGGCCAGAAGCCCGACCGGTGAGTCGACGAGCGAGTAGCCGATGGTCTGCGGTCGGGTCGCCTGCTGCTTCGCGTACGCCGCGCGGTGGCGCCAGAAATCGCGAGTCTCCTCGGTCCACTCGCGCTCGGTCGCCGTCAGCCCGTCCGTTGTCAACCCGGGCGGTGCCTGCGCGAGCGTTGTGTGGATGCCGAGAACGTGCGCCGGGAACCTGCCGCCGAGGACTGTGGTGATCACACCTCCCCAGTCGCCGCCGTGGGCTGCGAACTTGCTGTAGCCGAGCCTTCCCATGAGTTCCACCCAGGCGGCCGCGATCTTTTCGGTTCCCCACCCGGTGGTGGCCGGCTTGTCGCTGTAACCGAAGCCCGGTAGCGATGGAACCACGACGTGGAACGCCGGCGCGTCTGCATCTTGCGGATCCGCCAGCTCGTCCACCACGTCGATGAACTCGACGATGCTGCCCGGCCAGCCGTGCGTCACGATCAGCGGAGTGGCATCCGCGCGCGCGGATCGGCGGTGCAGGAAGTGGATTCCCAGATCATCAATGGTCGTGCGGAACTGGCCGACACGGTTGAGGCGCTCTTCGAACGATCGCCAGTTGTACCCGGTGCGCCAGTAGTCCACGACATCGCCGAGGTCGGCGAGAGGAACGCCCTGTTCCCATCGGCGAGGGTCGGGCGCGGCGCGATGGACCGTCTCGGCCTCCGGTAGCCGCGCCGCGGCCAACCGCGCGCGCAGATCGTCGAGGTCGGCGTCAGTTGCGTGGGCTTCGAACGCTTGCACGTCGCTGGCTGGACGGGGCATGAGACCTCCTGGCCATCGCGGAACCGGCTACGTTCGTGCGAACCGGCTAAGGCGGTTCTAACATCTCATCATGCAGCGTGCAACCGCGAACCTCGGCCTCTGACCGGACCCCCTCGGTGCGCTGGTGGACGTCGCGACGATCGCGGCTGCCCGACCGGGCCGGCAGCGATCTGGGTGAGCCTCGACCAGGTGGGGCCGATCGCGAGCTCCCGGGACGGGAACCGGCCCAGCCCCGAGTCTTCGGCGTGCCCGATGCGGTCCTCGAACGGATGATCGAGGCTAAGGTGGTTCCATGCGTGCTGGGTTTCCTGACTTTCGCCTCGGCAACGTGCTGGCGACCAGCTTCACGGGGACTATGTCGGAGCGTCACGGCAACGCTGTGGAGCGCATTCCCACGCCGCAGCGACTCGTCGATTGGCTGGCGGTGAACGGCCTGGCCGTGGACTCCTGCACCACCGACCAGCTCGAACTCGCCCGGGAACTGAGGGAGTCGATTCACGCCGCCGCGACAGCGGCCGCGATCCAGGACGCTCTTCCGGCGTCGGCCATCCAGATCATCAACGACTGCAGCATCCAGGGTCGGGCCGCGGCTGTCCTGACACCCGAGGGCAATCGTCGATGGCGGCTCGGCTCGGCTTCCCGCGTAGAAGATGCCTTGAGCGTGATCGCCGCCGACGCGATCAGCATCATTGCAGGAGAACGAGACGGAAAATTGGCGTTGTGCGCATCGCCGACCTGCCGGGCTGCCTTCTTCGACACCAGTCAAAGTCGCACCCGCAAGTGGTGTGACATGAACACGTGCGGGAATCGTCAGAAGAAGGCACGCTTCAATGCCAACCACCGCAAGAACGGGACTACTGCACGGACGGGTGTCGTCTGATCTGGCTTACCCGGGAGGGCACGTCACCCGCCAGGCTGCGCCAACACCAACACCAACACCAACCCCAACCCCAACCCGCACCCGCGGTCTCGGTGCCCTGAACTGGCGGGCCGGTCGAGTTCGACGGAGTGGTCCCGCCGAGCGGGAACGTCGGCGTAGCGGGCGGGCAGTTCTGGCCTACCCGTCCGGCGAGGACGGCCTCTGGCTCGTCGCGGGGGATGCTTGGCGGCCGTTGAGATCGAATACAGGCTCGTCGCGGGCGAGGCCCTCCCCGGTCTGCTCGTTCAAGCGCCCCCGGCGCTTCGCGACCGACCCGTTGACTGTGGCCGACCGGCTCTTGCGGCGGACCGGCGGGCTACTCCGACTCCACAGGGGTAGCGCTCAGATCCGGAGCGTGTTCGACTGCTACCACACAAGCCCGGGTGAGCTCGGACCGTCCGCAGCTATCCGCGACGCTGGGTGTTCCGGACGGTCTTGTGCTTCGCTGCTCACGGCAGCATTGAGGGGGCCCTGATGGGCCTGCCCGGAGATACTCCAGAGGCAACCAGCCTGCTCACCGCGATGGTCGGGGTCGTCGACACCCTCGTCGACGATTTCGACATCGTCGAGGCAGCCACCCGGCTCACCGAGAGCTGCGTGTCCGTGTTGGCGGTGGATGCGGCCGGACTGATCCTGGCCAACGGAAGCGGCGGCCTACAGGTGATGGCCTCGACGACCGAAGACACCCACCGTCTCGAGATCTACCAGATTCTCGTAGGCGAAGGCCCCTGCTTGGATGCCTTCCACTCCGGCAGGCCGATCGCCGAGCCCCAGCTGGCCGACAGCGACCGGTGGCCGCGGTTCATCTCGGCGGCCCTCGATCTCGGCTACCGGGCGGTGTACGCCCTGCCGCTGGAGCTGCGCGGGTACGTCATCGGGGCCATGAACCTCTTCGCGACCACGCCCGGGTCGCTCTCGGATCACGACCAGCAGGCCGCCCAAGTCCTGACACACATGACCACCGTCGCGGTGCTGCAGTCCCGCACCCTGCACGAGGCCCGGCAGCTCAACGATCGGCTCCAGCAGGCGCTGGCCAGTCGAATCATCGTCGAACAGGCCAAGAGCCGCCTCGCCGAACGTGGCCGCCTCGACACAGTGGACGATGCCTTCGCACTGCTGCGCGCCTACGCCCGCCGCACGAACCAGCGCCTCTCCGAGATCGCTGGAGCGATCATGAACAACACCTTCGACCTCGCACTCATACTGACTCCCACTCCACCGCCCCAGACGGACCCGCGGTCGTAGTCGCCGACATCGGGCAGCGGCCCGACTGCACGGCTGTGGTCCAGCAGCTCCTCAGCGGAGCCCCGGCCCCCGGCGAAGGTCGGCCTGGCCGGAAGCTCCTGACCGAAGCCTGCGCCGTCCGACCGTCCGCCCTCGCCACCTGATCTTCGGTGGAGCGAACGTGAAGTCGGTGCAGCTCGCCATGGGGCACACCGCGCCGACGATCACGCTCAACACCTACCTTGGTCGGACCCGACGCCATCGACCAGACGCGAACGCCCGTAGACGCCACGCTTGGTCGTACCGGTGATGTACCGGCAGGCGTCGCGTGAGGTGTTTGCGCCGGTAAGGAGCGGCGCGCTAGCGGTAGTTGGTGAACTGCAGCGCGATCCCGAAGTCCTTGCTCTTGAGCAGCGCGATCACGGCCTGCAGGTCGTCCTTCTTCTTGCCGGAGACCCGCAGCTGGTCGCCCTGGATCTGCGCCTGCACGCCCTTGAGCTTCTCGTCCCGGATGGTCTTGCTGATCTCCTTGGCCTTCTCGGCCGCGATGCCCTGGAGGATCTTGCCGCTGACCTTGTAGGTCCTCCCCGACACGGCCGGCTCGCCGACCTCCAGGGCCTTCAGCGAGATGTTGCGCTTGATCAGCTTCTCCTTGAAGACCTCGACGGCTGCCTTGGCGCGCTCCTCGGTCTCGGACTCGATGGTCACCGCCTCCTCACCCGCCCAGGAGATCGAGGTGCCCGTGCCACGGAAGTCGAACCGCTGCGAGAGCTCCTTCGCGGCCTGGTTGAGGGCGTTGTCGACCTCCTGCCGGTCGACCTTGCTCACCACGTCGAACGACGGGTCTGCCACCGCACGCCTCCTCGTCGACCGGGCCCCTGCAGAACCCGGTTGGTCGCTGTCGTATCCTCGTGTCCGCGCCTCGGCGCACCCCGGCAGGTTGCCCGAGTGGCCAAAGGGAGCGGACTGTAAATCCGTCGGCTTAGCCTACGAAGGTTCGAATCCTTCACCTGCCACACCCGGCAGAACGGCCCTCGACCAGCGGAAACGCGGGTCGGGGGCCGTTCCCTTCTGTCCGGTGGTGTCCGGCTCACAGCGGCCGTGTCCGACTGTCCGTGGGCCATCCGTGGGCCAAGCCCACAGGCGAGGATGCGCACGCTCGGCGCGACGTGTCGGCGCTCGGCCCCACCCTCCCCGCCGCCGTGCACGCGCTGGTACCCACTACCGTCCGCCGCAGCGCTCGGCCTCGCTCCGCAGCCGAGTGGTGATCTTCTGCGTGTCGATGGCTAGCCAACGTTGCTCGTCATAGTGGACGGCTCAGCCCAGCGGGTCGAAGACGGAACCCTGAAGCCACCGGAGGGACGGGCATGTCTGACAGTCTCACAAGCCACCTCGCGCAGCTGGAACAGCAGCGAGTCGATGCGCTACTCACCGTCGATACGGCCAGATTCGACGCGCTGCACGACCCCGCCTACGAGCTGTGCAACCCGACGGGAACAGTCTGGGGCAAGGCCGCGTACCTGCGGCGTCTGACCACCGGCCAGCTGGCCTACAGCCAGCTCGACACGACCTCCGAGATCGATGTCCTGGCCTCCGAGACCCTCGCCGTGCTGCGTTACCGCTGCCTGATCGCCCTACGCGTCGACGGCACCGACATCCCCACCCACGAGTGCCAGCACATCGACATCTACATCCGCGCCGCCGACGGGCAGTGGCGGTGTCGATGCTCACAGGCCACCGGGATCATGGGCGCCACCATCCCTGCGGCGGCCCAATAGAGGATGGATTCGCGGCGCGCTGACCGAGGGGCGTCAGCAGGTGGGACGAGCGCGGGTGGCGCTCGCTCGTCTGGAAGGCGATCGCGGTGCGGCCTCGACGCCGGACCGCGGACTACGGCTGTTCAGCGTGCAGACGCCGGTCGTAGCTCTGCTGGCAGTTCCGGATCTCGTCGGCGTGGTCGACGGTCCAGCCGTAGAGATGACCGAACGGCTCCCGCAGCGATTCGCCGAGCGGGGTGAGGGAGTACTCGACCCCGACCGGTGAGGTCGGCAGTACCCGCCGCTCGATCATCCCATTGCGTTCCAGGCGGCGCAGGGTCTGGGTCAGGACCCGCTGCGTGACGCCCTCGAGGCGGCGCTTGATGTCGTTGAACCGGCGGGGCCTGTCGAGGACGGCCATCACCATCATCGACCACTTGTCGGCGATCTGGTCGAGGATCGGGCGGCTGGGGCAGTCGGACCGGTAGACGATGCCCGTGTCGATGCCGATTTCCGTGCCAGGAGTGGCCATGTCGGTATCCCCCGTGATCCTTGCGATGCCGAAAGTGCGTTCTTGACGTCGGTCCCGCGCCACCAGAGCCTAGGTATACATCAGGAACTTAGATGCCTGCCAGGTACGGGATCGGAGATATTCATGCACGACGACGCCTACGCGACCCTGCGCGTGAGCCGGGAGGCCGGCATCGTCCGGGTCACGCTCGACAACCCGCCCGTCAACGTCCTGGACGTCGCCCTCATGGCCGACCTCCGGCACCTGCTGACAGGGTTGCGGGACGACGACTCGGTCCGGGTGATCGTGTTCGACAGCGCCGACCCGGACTTCTTCATCGCCCACGTCGACATGTCCCTCGTCGACGCACCGGACGCCTTCGACGAACTCGCGGCCGACGTACCCGAAGGCGCCAACGTCTTCCAAGCCCTCGGGGAGCTGTTGCGACACCAGCCCCAGGTGACCATCGTCAAGCTCGCCGGCCTGGCGCGCGGCGGAGGGGCGGAGTTCGTCA